>JBBDNT010000280.1:0-12416 GCA_040877445.1 Planctomycetaceae bacterium | reverse complement strand
CGCCACGGGGGCTTCCGCGTTGCGGAGCGCCCCCGCCACCCATCGCCGAAGAGAATTGGCGTCGCCAAGAACTCTTGCCACACCCAGCGACGAACGCGACATCGCCGCTGGGTTGTGAATCGCCCGCCGACCGATTTCAATGGCGGCGGTTCGACGATCCTTTTCGGGAGTGCCGCGAATGCGACGCATGGCATGGGCGCTGGTTCTGGTTGCGGCCTGCGCGTCGGACGATGTCCGCGCCGACTGGCCGCAGTTCCGCGGGCCGGGCGGGCAGGGGCACGCCGACGCGAAGTCGCTGCCGCTCGAATGGAGCGAAAGCGAGAACGTGGCGTGGAAGACCGCCATTCCCGGCAAGGGGTGGTCGTCGCCGGTGATCGCCGACGGCCGGATCTGGCTGACGACGGCGCTCGACGACGGGAAGTCCCTGCGGGCGATCTGCGCGCGCGCCGCCGACGGCCGTATCCTGCACGACGTCGAAGTCTTCGCGCCGGACGAGCCGGTCTTCATTCACGGCAAGAACAGTTACGCCTCCCCCACGCCGCTGCTCGATCGCGGGCGGGTGTTCGTGCACTTCGGGACGATGGGGACCGCCGCCCTCGACGCCTCCACCGGCAAGCTGCTGTGGAAGAACGAAGAACTGACGATCGACCACGAGACGGGACCGGGCGTTTCGCCGGTATTGTTCAGGAACCTGTTGATCGTCCCCTTCGACGGGACCGACCGGCAGTTCGTCGCGGCACTCGACGCGGAGACCGGGAAGGTCGTGTGGAACCGCGATCGCTCGGCGACGTTGTCCGAGCAGCCCTCGAAGCGCCGCGCGTTCTCGACGCCGCTCGTCATCGACGTGAACGGCAAGCCGCAACTCATCAGCCCCGGGGCCGATCGGCTCTACGCTTACGATCCCGCGACCGGAACCGAGCTGTGGCACGTCCGTTACGAAGGCTACGCGAACGTCCCGCGGGTGGTGGCGGGCGACGGTCTCGTCTACGTCTGCACGGGGTACGGCAAGCCGCAGTTGTGGGCGGTTCGCGTGGACGGCACGGGGGACGTGACCGAGACGCACGTGGCGTGGAAGTTCACCGGACAGGTTCCCGCGAAGCCCTCGCCGGTACTGGTGGGAAAGCGGATCTACCTCGTTCACGATCAGGGGACCGCGCTGTGCGTGAACGCGGAGACCGGCGAAACGGTCTGGCAGACGCGATTGGGGGGGAACTATTCCGCCTCGCCCCTGTACGCCGCCGGCCGCATCCACTTCTGCAGCGAAGAGGGGAAGACGACGGTCCTCGCCCCGGCGGACGAGCCGCGCGTGCTCGCGACGAACGAACTCGCGGACGGCTTCATGGCGTCGCCGGCGGTTTCGGACGGGGCGCTGTTCCTGCGGACGATGACGAGTTTGTATCGGATCGAGAACAAGTGATCGCGATCCAGCGAATCGCTTGAAGGAGACCACAGCGAGGCGCAGCCGCAACCGAAGAATTCATTCGACGCAAAGACGCCGAGACCGCAAAGGAGCGCAAAGAAGAGGAATCCGGCGCGGGACGAAGCGTCGGAAGCATCGTCAGTCAAGATGAGCGAAGATCAGTGTTCCTGATCCCCCGCGCGGCACGCACGGGACGCGTTTCACTTGCGAAACAAGAAACGCTGATCTTCGCTGATCGACGCATCGAGTACGTCGCCGAATGTGCTGGGTTGCTCGACGAGGACCGCCAGCGACGACCTCATTCGATCCATCGGCTCTCTTCATTCACGCCGAACATGATCGTGACTCCCGTGCAATGGCGGGCCGCATCCGTGCGCTCACGCCGAGTTTCGAATATCCTCACTCACTTCGTCAAGCCAGTCTCGTTCGCGAATGAACCGGCCGAGGTCGCTTTCGAGTTCTCGGGCGACCCGTTCTCCTCGCTGCCGCGCACGTCTGCATGACCAACCGAATACGAGCCATCGAAGCCCGCGCCAGACGATGTGGATCACGAAGAAGGAGACCACACCCGCGACGAGAGAGATCAGGCTCGTGATCCACCAGGGAAACGGATCGCCATCGATCTGCGAGGCGCCGTCCTCGAAAGCTCCCGTGGTTCGCCACGCGATTGCCACGGCCATCATCAATTGCAGGACGACGATTGCCGAAGCCCAGCCGCTGTCGTCGGGATCCGGCGGATCGTAGTATCCGACGGCGTCGATCTCCACGAAGCCGTCCCGAAGTTTCAGGCCGAGGACGCCGTACACGTTCTCCGCGGCCTGAATCCTGACGGATCGATCCCGCTTGCCCGGCCGAACGATGCATTCCCGAACCCGAATTCCGCTTGGCGTCCCGTTGCGGACGCTGCGGCCCATCAGTTCGGCCATCCGCCCGATCGTATCGGCACGGAGGTGGGACGGGACGGTGTACAGGTCGATCTTCCGCGAATTGAAGGGCATCGGTCAGTTCCCCCGGGACCGTCGTCGAGCTCGACGAAAGGTTCGTCGTCGACACTGGGCGGCCGGAAAGTGTGGGTGGAGTCGAATGTCACTCATTTCTCCCGGAGGCCATCCGGTTCGATGACGACTGATGCAGCTTGATCATGTCGGCCAGTTCGTCCAGCCCCAGCCGACGCAGGCAGGGTTCCGTTCGGGGAGGCGGTTGCGGACGATTTTCGCTTCGTCCCAACCGATGGGCCGATTCGAATCGCACCGCGGCGAGAGCGTGTTCCCAGTTCGTGATCGGCTCTTCGTCCCTCAGCACCTGGTTGGCGGCGCGGTAGGCCGTGCCGTACTTCTTCTGGTGGAAGCGAAGCAGTGCATCCACGGCCGCGAGAACCTTTTGCCCGTGGCTCGTGGGCTGCCATTGCCGATAATCCTCGCTCAGCTCGCGCAACCGATCGAACATCGACAAGTGCAGCGCCGCGGGGACACAGTTCTCGAAATGCCGGCCCCGGGGGTCGACCGGATGGAACCCCCGGTCGGCGGGCGCCCGGGCGATCTCCTCCATGCAGGCCGCCCACAACTCGCTCCAGCGCCGGCCGTGAAGCAGGACGTCGGTAATCACCACCCACGCCTCGCTGATGTCGGGGCGACGCGAAGGCACTTCCCGCACGATCCGCTCCGCCACATCGTGATTCCCACGGTGCACCTCGATATCCGCGCACAGGGTGAGAGCGTCGTCGTGCGGCCGGGAGTCGGCGGGAACTCCGTCGATGATTCGCAATGCCTCGTCGTACAATTCTTCGTAATGCAACTGCCGGGCGAACTGAAGTCGCGACGCGACGGGGTCGTCTTCGTTCCGAACCGATCGCACGAGATCCGCGAGCGCCTGAGAGGCCGTGCCGAAGAACGCATTTCGCACCCCGTTCTCGGCGGGAAGCCAGGCCGAGGCCAGCCAGATCAACGGGACTTCCGCACCGCCGTGCTCGCTCAGCCAACCACGAAAGGCTCGCAATTCGTCCGGATACGTTTCTTCCAGCCAGGGGATCGCGTGGTCCGCGACCCACTGCGCCGCGAGTCGCTCGGCCTGCTCTTCCTGTTTCTCGAGCAGGGTTTCGATCGGCTGTGCCAGGGGATCGGTCCGGCGGGCACGCGGATCATGATCGAGCCACGCGGCGTGGTGCGCCAACTCGTGCAGCAAGACGGCGAGCATCCTCAAGCGAAAGTAAACCGCGAAGATGCCGTGCTCGGGGATCTCGGGATCGAACACCCACGCATACAGCTCGATGGAGTTGCTCCGCGGGGCGTAGGTTCCCGCGAGCAGGCCGGTGAAGACGCCGGGGATCGGAGCTTCCCACCCCAGGCGCCCGACGAACGGATCGGCGCCATCGCCCGGATCGTCCTCGTCGATTTCCCGGGCATGCTCCTGCTGGCATTCTCGTCCGAGGCAAAGAGTGATTCCGGCCAAGCCATCCAGCACTCCCGGCGGAAGCCGCCGCAACACTCCGCGCAGATCGTCCGGACCGGCCGGGAAATGAACGTAAGGACCGCTGTCCCGGACATCGATCGCGATCGTCTCGGGCGAGGCCGGCGGGACCGCATCCTCGCGTCGGCGGGCCGCGCGAACGCGCCGCTTGATTCGTCGTTTGCGCTCGAGATCCGCGGCGATCCGGGCGAATTCCTCGGGCCTGCGGCGCCCGAAGAACTCGTCCCGGTAGTCGCTGCGGTTGCGGTGAATGCTGCGTGCCATCGGTGACCCTCGTTCGGCTCAGTAGCGGCGGATCGTGCGCACGCGCGGATAGGCGGCGCGCGGGGCGGCGGTGCGCCGCGCCGGAGCGACGGTCCGTGCCTGCGGAGTCTTCGCTTGCGGAACCTTCACCGGCGTGAAACTCGGCCGCGTGTCGACCTTCGGCAGCGGCGCGGGCTGGGGAGGAAAGCGAATCCCGTGCTGAAACGGGCCGGCGGCCGAGGCCGCACTCGCGATACCGATCACGAGAGTCGCCACACAGCAAGTCAGTCGAAACGAACTCATCAGCGTCTCCTGTTTCGAAAACCCGGAATGTCGAAAGTCGGACCTTTCCGACGACAGTCCCATCCGGAACCGGCTCGTGATCCCGACAATCCCTCCCGCGGTTTTTCGGATTTTCAGGATAACAGCTTGACGACGCGGTCCATTCGTCCGACGTCCGAAGCATCCCACTGGTTCCGCACGGCGTTCGCGCGATACAGAAGGGCGTAGTCGAATGCCGTCTCGCCGCTGGAATTCCGCAGCCGGCGATCGGCGCCGGCATCCAGGAGCAACTTCACGCACCGTTCGTCGCAGCCCATAGCGGCATGCATCAGCGGCGTGAGGCGCATGCCGGTCCGGCTTTGGAAATCGACGTTCGCACCCGCGGACGTCAGCATTCCGATGACCTGCGGCTGCCCGAACGCCGCTGCATAGGCCAACGCGGTCATTTCGCCCTGATCGTCGGTTTCGATGCGATTCACATCGGCTCCGGAGTCGAGGAGCCGTCGCACTTCCCGCACGTCGCCGTCTCTGGCGGCGTTCATCAGGAGCGTGTATCCGCGGCCGTAGTCGTGGTTCGGATCGAACGTCATGGCACCGCCTCCTTTTCTCACTTCGGAGCGGCGATCACCTCGATCCGTCCGAGACGACCGAAGATCGCAAACAGTCGCACGTCATCGAGTTCGCATTGCGGAGGCATGAATTCGGCTCACCAGCCGAGTCCGTATCGGGCGAGGAACTTCTGCACTTCCGGCAGGTCGGCCAGTTGCAAGCTGCCGTCGGGGTGTCCCCAAGTCACGAGAGTCTCGTCGAGGCTGATTTCCGGCCAGGCGGCCCCGATCGGCCGGTCGATTCCCAGGGTGATGATCCGCCGATTTCCCAGCGGTGCGAGAAACCGGCGATGAAGCGATCGTCGGCCGAGAATCGAATCTTCGAGGGTTCGCCCGATAGTCCGCGGAGCGTGCGAATTCCGCGGCCATTCTCGAGCTGAAGCACGGTCACCGTCGGCGGACTCCACCGTTTCAGCGAGGTGATCGCGAGACGGGTTCCGTCGGGAGAGAACGCGAGGCCGGAAATCCACTGCAACGGCTTGCCGGTTCCCGATTCGTTCGGATCGATCCGCAGGAGGAGCCGTCCCGTGGCGACGTCCCAGAGCCGGACTTCGGCGTGTGCGCCGCCGGCCACCAACGTCGCATCCGGGCTGAACTCGACCGCCGTCACCTGGTGGTGAGCGCCCCGGCAGAACGAGACCGGCACGCCCGCCGTCGGATTCCAGACCGTCACCGTCCCGCCGGAATCTCCCGCCGCGATCAGCCACGGATCGCGAACGGACTGCGGATCGTCGAGTTCGGCGCGGCGGGGGTTGCGCTGAAATGCCAGCGAGGTGATTCGATTGCCTCCCGCCCGGAGTTCGGCGAACCGCTCGCCCTCGGGGAGCGACCAGACGCTGATCCGGCCATCGTCGTCGCCGGTCGCCACGAACGTCGCGTCCGGGGCGATCGCCAAGGCGCCGGCTGGGGCTTCCCGTCGAATCAAGTCGGCGCCCGTCGCGGCATCCCATGCGACGACCACTCCCCGCTGCTCCGAATGACGAACGGCGGCAGCGACTCGCGAACCATCCGGCGTCATCGTGGCCAAAACGGGAAAGGCCGCCGCGGCGGACGCGTCGGGCAGCTCGAGCGGAAAACTCCGCAGGATCCGCCCGGCGTCGCAGTCGTAAAGAACCAGCCGCTCGTGCCGCTCGTCTTCCCGGGCGGCGAATTTCCTTGCTGCGATGACGGCGAGTTGCAGCGGCACTCCGGCGGAATCGAACGCAACCGGTCCGCGCGCTTTCAGCCCGACGGAATCGAGCCGATCATGGGGCGCCGTCCGGTTTCTCGAGAACGTAGAGATGCGCCGACCGTTCGTCGAAGCCCCCCAGCAACAATCGCCTTCCCCGTGCATCGAATGCCACGCTGGATGCGGCGAATTCCGGAAACTGCTTGATCACGTGGGCGTCCAGCCCATCGAGGCCGGCGGCCGCGAAGTCGCGAAGATCCTCGTCCCGGCGAATCGACGCGGCCGCACGAACCAGCTCTCCGGCACGCGTCGACCAGCCGTTGGTGCGATCCCGCAACCGCACGCGCTGCAGCCTCTCGACCAGCACTTCACGCTGCCGCAGTCGCTCCTGTTCCTGGGCGTTCGCCGCGCGGAGGTCGGCAGCGGAGACCTCGGCCAGGGCGAAGACGACGCCGGCCGCGGCGAGCGCGACGATGGCCGCCGCCGACGGGAGCACGACGCGCCAGTGTCGCCGGCAGAACTTCCAGCACCGTGCGAAACGTCCGATCGGCCGGGCGTGAATCGGATCGCCGCGCAGAAAGCGGTCGAGGTCGTCGGCCAGTTCGGCGGCGGTCTGGTAGCGGCGAGATGGCTCCTTGGCCATCGCTTTGAGGCAGATCGTCTCCAGGTCGCGCGGAATGCGGTCGTCGAGCCGGCGCGGAGCGCGTGGTTCGTCGAATTGCACCTGGACCAGTCTTCCTCGTCGACCGCGCGGAGAGTCCGTCCGCTGAGCCGCTTCCGCGCGGAATGGACGATCCACGGCCAACACCGGCGGTGCAGCGCGGCCAACGCCTGCTCGTCGCCGTCTCGCAGGTTCTGAAGGAGGATGCTGATCGAACCGATTTCCGACATGCCGAAAGCCCTCCCGGCGAAAGCCCTCTCGTCGCCCGGTGAGACCGGAAACCAGCATACCGCCCCCTCGGGGACGTGTCCACGAAATTCCGCTCGCGCGTTTCGTCGATTCGGACGACTTCACGCCGGACTGAGAAATTTCCGAATCGACATGTCGGCCCGCTCCGGCCGCTGCGGATTGAATTCCCAGTGCCGAACGATTCGACGATCGCCCGAGCGGGGGGCGTCAACCCGATCGAACCAGAACCCGCGATCGCGGTTCGGCAACAATGAACGGGCGGATTCGATGCGAACCCTTCGACGTGCGACGCTGCGAGTGGCGATGGCGGCGGTGGTGACGGCGGCGATGCTCGGCTCGAAGGAGTCGAACGCGAACGACACGATCTCCCGGATGCAGAAGGTGGCGAACGACGCCGACGCGCGGATTCGCGCGATCGTGCGTGATCTCTCCACGGATCATCTACGGCCCGGACTACGACACAGAGGAGAACCTCGCGAGATTGCGGAGCCGCAGCGTGCGCCGCAAGCAATCGCTCGCAGTGCGGGAGTTCGCGCTCGGCGTCGAGTATGAACTCGGGAGACCACCCGTCGTGCGAACTTCACACTATGGAACGTCACGAAGCGGCAGTGTTCGCTCGTCGTGATAATCGAGCCGCACCGACGCGATCCGCTGATTGCCGGGGTCGGCGATGAACAGCCTCTGGTCGGTCTCGGTGGCGACGTAGGGAGCGTGGAACAGGCCGACCTCGTCTCCGCCGATCGAACGCATTGGCGAGCGGGGGGCGTCAGCCCCCCGGTGGTCACCGGCCGGCTCGCGCCGGCCGCTCGCCAGCGGCATCCCGTCGTCGACGTTGCCGTACTGTCCCACGCGGAGGACCAGGTTGCCGGCCGAATCGAGCACGGCGACGCGATACCGGTCGATCTCCGGGGCGAACGAGCGGCCGAAGTAATCCATCGCGAAGCGGGTGTTCCAGCAGGAGCAGCCGCCGCCGGCATAGTTGGCGTTCTTCCCGCAGAAGCCGACGCCGCCGTACTTCCAATCCGCGCCCTCGATCCAGTAATTCCGGGATCCCTTGCGGACGTCGGGGTCGCGGCCGAGGGAGTTCGGATCGGTGATCGGGATGGGAATGTGGACGCTCGGTTTGTCGGTGATCATCCGGCCTTTTCCGGGTCGGAACTTGACGAGCGTGCCCGCCATCTCGTTGAAGTACCGCTCGCCATCGATGATTCGCGTGGGCGCGGCGAGCACGGCGACGCTGTCGTCGCGGTCGATGCCGAGACCGTAAATGTCGGTCACGCCGGGTGCGACGTCGGTATGCACCGGCTTGCCGTGCTCGTCGAAGATGTGGATCTCGCCGAAGTATGTGCGGCCGGGAAAGAATCGCGGAATGAAAACGCGTCCGCGGAGCTTGCGCTCGCCCTCCTCGGAATTGGGCCGGTCGGTCGTGCCGCGGTCGAGAAAGTCCTCGTCCGTCCGCGTGTCGACGGGAGCGGGGACATCCCCCTTCGTCACGTAGCACGAGACCGCCAGATGGCCGGTCACCGACACCGCCAGCCCGCCGGTATGCCAACCCGTTCCGGTGTAGATCGGCAGTCCCGAGAGCAAGTCGGCGGTGCGGCGCGTCTGGCTGGAGTCGCACGTCACGTTGCGCATCTGTTCGCCGTAGTCCCACGGAATCTCCCGGAACGACGGAAACTCGTAGCGGGCGACCGCGATCCGCTCGCGGAGATAGATCGAACCGTCCGGGCCGAAGGCGAGATCCTCCGCGTCGAACGGCAACTGCACGACGCGCGCGCGGCCGGTATTCGGGTCGACTTCGATCAGCTCGCGAAACGCTTTCTCGCGGGCGGCGGTGTGCTGTTCGGCGACGTACAGCAGGCCAGTCGCCGGGTTCACGTACAGCCGCTGCCGCCAGTACTGAGGCTGCACGAATTTGCCGATCGACTTCTCGACGTCGTCGGCGAAGTCGCGAACGAGGCGGAGTTCGCCGTTGGCGGGCAGCGTCCCGGACGCTTCATCAAGCTCATAAATGCGAATGTGCTCGCGGGCCGAAGGGCCACGCAGCGGCTTGCCGGCCACCGTCCAGATGCGCGGCGGATCGCTCCATGAGTCGAGTTCGGCGTTGAATTCCATGCCCGCCCACACCTGGTTGCCGTGGAATGTCTCGCGGTAACCGCGTCCGGAATCCTCGTCGAACGGCAGCGGATACGTGGCCCGCGGCTGCGGATCATCGAACGGGCCGTACGTTCGCAGCCTGGGAGGAACGACGATTTTCCGCGTCTCTTCCGTCCGGCCGAGTCCACCTTGGTTGTGCAGAGTCCACGAGAAGGCGAAGACCTCGCCGGTCCGGCGATGGACCCGCACGATCACCGGTTTGAAGGTCGCGATCGCCTTCAGGAATTCTCCGTCGGGCGAGAAGACCTGGATCCGATCGTTCATGAAGTCGGAGACGTAGACGCGCCCCGCGTCGTCCACGTCGACCGAGGTGGCATGCTGAAGTTCGCCGGGTTTGCTGCCCGTCGCGCCACCGACTTCCAGACTGCCGAGAAACGGCTCGGGCGGCTCGTCGCCGTCGAATCGCATCCGGGCGACGCCGGCGAGGCTGTCGTTGACGATGTGGCGATCGTAGTGGATGCGATACTGGTAGCTGGCGAGATACAGCCACTCGGCGTCGGGGCTCAATGCGAGGCGGGTCGGAGCGACATGCTCGACCTCCTTGCTATGCCGCTCCAATCCGGCTTCGATCGTCACGTTCGGCCCGGTGAGCGGCAATCCGCCGGTCGAGCCCTCGGTCGCGAGACGGTTCAAACGATCCAACGTCAATGCGACGCGGCCGTCGCGAACGGCCATCGCGGTGGCGGCGGCGCCGTACATCGCCCGCTCGCGGTCGTTCTTCTGCCCGGTCGCCCCGGAGGTCAGCAGCGTCGATTGCAGAAAGCCTCCCTTGTGCGGCAAGTCCGCCCCGTCCTGCGGATATGCTTGCCGGGCGACGCCCACGACCCCGTCGATCTTGTCGGCGGGGAAGGGGTAGACGGTGCGGACGTATTCGCCGTCGCGGTCGAAGACGCGCAACTGGTCGATGCCGCGTCCCTCGAAGACGTAGATCCCGTCCTCCGCGGCCTGGATGAGCGGCGCGGGCGTGTTGACGAAGCTGTTGCCTCCCATCCACGAGCCGAGCCGTCGCCGCGGTTCCCACAGCAGGCTCCGCTCGAAGGCGGGCTTCAATCCGAGCGACACTCGGACGACGTGGTCGCGGCGATCGTCGATGTACCGCCCGCGGTCGTCCTTGCCGTCCCAGACGAGCGTCTGTTCGAGCGAGTCCTTCGCGAACGGCGCCGGCGGATTGGCGCCGAGCACGCCGCACGCGAGATGCCGGACGACCTTCCCCTGCGGATCCTCGATCGCGACGGTGACGTCGCAGGCTGCCTTCACGGCGAAAGAGATGGTGACGTCGTCGCCGTCGATTTCGAGAGCCGGCTCGCGGGCGAACTCGAAAACATCCGCTCGCTTGACGCGGAACTCATCGACAGCGTCATCGGCCGCAGCGTCGATCATGACGGTCGGGAGGATCAACGCGCACCATGCGACTGCAAGCCGGAACATCGCTCACTTCTCCTCATGGGCGGGAAGGACTGGCGAGAAACTCGATCCGATGTGATCGGCGGGAGGCAAGCAGGCGGGCGGCGGTGCGGGTGGGACAGTAAGTACTGGAACGTCTACTTGGGGCATGATCGTCGATCTTGCGATCGACCACCATCGTGAGTGGCATTTTACGCCCCCTGCTGGGCATTCGCCACTCAATGCGGTTACCGTGGCCGTGCGACCTCGTCCTCGATCGCCGATGCAATCCAAGTTGCTGGTATCAAGGAGTCGGCAGCTCGCAAGAACTGCGGCGGCGGTGATCTCGAAGTGTTGCGATTACTGGAACTTTGGGATAACAATGAGACGATGCCGGTGACCGATGCCGCGGAATCCACACTCAATGTGTGTAGTAGCGAACCTCCGGAGCTGCTCTCGATGGCAAGACGAAGGCCGCCGCGATACCTGCGGCACACGGCTCAGAATCTCGGTTACGTCCGGTCGAACGGGAAGTTCGTCTATTTCCCCGGCCCGCACGGATCGCTCGAGTCCCGGGCGGCGTACGACCAGTGGATCGAGACGTGGCGGCGCGAACGGGAACCAGGGAGGTTCCACGCTACCGTGGCCGACCTGGCTTTGGAGTACCTCGAGTACGCCGAGGTCTACTACCGCAAGCACGGCGAGCAGACCCGGGTCCAGAATGTCCGGGCGGCCCTGCGGCTCCTGCTGGAGGCCCACCGACACACGCCGATCTGCGAGCTGGAGGTGCATGTGCTGGCAGAGTGGAGGAACTCGCTGATCGGCAAACTGGATCGACGCTGCAAGCGGAAGCATCGCGAGATCAGCCGCTCGTACATCAACAAGGTTTCGAAGATCATCCTGCGAATGTTCCGCTGGGCCCGTCAGAAGAACCGAATCACGGCGGTCCAACTGCACGACCTGCAGCAACTGGAGATGCTCCAGGCGAATCGATCAGGTGCTCCCGAAGCTCCCAAAGTCGGGGAGGTTTCCGACGCAGACGTCGACGCCGTCCTTCCCCATCTCGCGCCGCAAGTGGCGGCGATGGTCGAACTGCAGCGGTGCACGGGAGCACGTCCCGGAGAGATCTGCATCATGCGGCCGTGCGACCTGACCACCCGAACGGACGGCGTCATGGTCTACCGGCCGGCTCGCTGGAAGACCGAGCACCTCGATCTTGAAGACGGGGTCGAGCGGCTGATCTTCCTCGGGCCCCGATCGCAGGAGATTCTTCGCCTCTGGCTCGATCGCGATCCGGACGAAGCCTGCTTTCAGCCTCGTGAAGTTGCGGCTTGGCGACGCGAGCAACGACGTGCGGCTCGCAAGTCGAAAGTCCAGCCCTCGCAGATCGATCGCCGGAAGGCGAGACCGAAACGATCCCCGGGAAAACAATATTCCGAAAACTCGTATGCCCAGGCGATCAAGCGAGCCTGCCTGAAAGCGAAGATCCCGCCGTGGACTCCGAACCAACTGCGAAAGCGAGCCGCGACCGTCATCCAGGACATGCACGATCTCGACACGGCTGCCGCGGTTCTCGGCCATCGGAATCCGACGACCACCAAGCGGCATTACGCAACGAAAGCGGCCAACGAGAAGGCCGCGAGGGCCGCCATGAACTTCGGATGACCTTGGTCCATTACGCAGCGTCTTGGATTTCGATGATGTCGAACTTGGAAGGATGAGGATCATCCGGTGAATCGGGGGGTAGTCGTCATCCCACGAGTTCGTAGCGGGTTTCGT
>JBBDNT010000279.1:2178-12493 GCA_040877445.1 Planctomycetaceae bacterium | reverse complement strand
GAAGGGGAGCCTGCCGCACGCGGGATAGCGTCATCGCGCATCCCAGGTTGGCCTCGCTGCTGCCCATGCGAAATCGAAGCTGTCTGCCAGAACCGCAGCTTCTCGGCGCGAAGGCCCGTGGCCGCGTAATCCGGACGCCGAGAGTCAAGCATGAATCCCGCGAACGAGTCTTCCGCAGCCGCCTTCGAGTCGGGACTCTTCCGGACGTTGTTCTCCTTCCACATGGAGACGATCAACCTGCTTCGGAATGCCCAGTTGGACGATCGGCAGCGGAGCGCGGCCTCGGTGCAGAATCTCGACCGGTCGCTCCGCACCTACCAGGACGGACTCGGGCCAACGACGACTTCGTGAACCGACAAGCGAGTCGTCTTCGTGTCCGTGACAGCGGAATTGCTGCGTCCTTTTCGCCTCGCCTCCGTCTGTATGACCAGAAAGGCGGAGTGTCCGCCGCAACGAACATCGCGACGTGAGGAGACACAGCCATGAACCAGGCCCTGAACGGCGAATCCGCCGTGCGTTTCGACACGAACAGCCGCATTCACTTGGGGCTGGCGGTGAAGGATCTGGAACGCTCGTTCGTGTTCTACCGGGCGCTTTTCGGACAAGAGCCGACCAAGGTCCGGCCGCGGTACGCGAAGTTCGAAGTCGCCGACCCGCCGGTGAACCTGTCGCTCAACGAGGTCGACGATGGGGAGACGGGGCCAGCGAACGGCATCGCTCATTTCGGAATCCAGGTGAAATCGACCGCGGCGGTGCGGACGGTCGCCGGCCGAATCGCCGAGGCCGGATTCGATACCCGCTCCGAAGAACAGGTCACCTGCTGCTATGCCGTGCAGAACAAGGTCTGGGCGACCGACCCGGACGGCAACCGCTGGGAGACGTACGTCGTGGTCGATGATCAGGGAGCCCGGCATCAATCGTCGCAGAGCGATTGCTGCCGGGAGGTGGTCGCGATCGGCGAACGCTCCGCGTGCTGCCCGTCGAACGAAGCGGCACGCGCAGCATCCTGAAGAGAAAACGATTCCATGACGACACCTCCGGCCACCGAAGCGGTCTGGTCGCAGCTCAGCGACGACCTGCGGCGATTCCTCCGCCGCCGGGTGAACAATGAGCACGTCGCGGAGGATCTGCTGCAGGAGACCTTCCTGCGGATCCACCGCGGCATCGGCGAACTCGCCGACGCCGATCGGCTGCCGGCGTGGGTGTACCGAATCGCGCGGAACGTCGTCATCGACCATTACCGCCGAGCGTCGGACTCGGCGGTCGCGATCATCGAGGCCGATCCGCCGGCCTCGAAACCGGATCCCATCGGCCGGTTGCGAGACGAGGCATGCTTGTGGCTCGACGGACTGATCCGCGGACTCCCCGACAAATACCGGGAGGCGGTCCGGCTGGCGGAGATCGAGGGGCTGTCGCAGCAGGCGACCGCGGACCGGCTCGGGCTGTCGCTGTCGGGGGCGAAGTCCCGCATCCAGCGCGGCCGCGGGATGCTGAAGGACGTCCTGGAGGGCTGCTGCACCTTCGAGTTCGACCGCCGCGGGAACCTGACCGACTACGAGCCGAAACCCGATCGGACGGTCTGCCGGGAATGCGATGGATGATCGCTGCGCCCGACCTTGTCCCCCGACTCACCCGTCCTCCGCCGCGTCCTGGCGAGGCGTAGAGCAGCAGGTCGGCCCGCCGCGTTCCGTGACGTGTTTCCGCCGCCGAACTCGTGCTGACCTTGAAGACGTTTTCAACGAGCGCATCCTCGGTGAGACCAGACAGGTACTCGTTGCACGACCCCGTCGACCAGATCCTGGCCCCACGGCACGTTCCCGTGCTCGTCGAGGCAATCGTCCAGGTCGAGCCGCAGACCGGGTCGTCGGCCGCGAACACGAACCCGATGCCGGCAACCGTGTCCGACAGGTGGTACAATGCTTCCGCTTCGGCGAACGTCCCCATGACTGTGGATCGCTGGCGTTCCAGCCGAAGCGAGGATTGATCGGACACTTCGTCCGCTTGCCGGCGCGTTCGACGTACTTCCACGCCACCCATTGCGGGAGGTAGCGGAGCGAAGAAGGATGCATTCAGCATTCATGTAGGCAGGAACGGAAAAATGGACCGAAGGAGTTGTCACTGCGATGGCGGTTACACTTGACGCAAAGGCCCGGCTTTCGATCGAGCCCAACGATCACCTGAACGAACAGCGATCGCTGGCGATGTTGTCTGTCGGTGTCATGCGGATCGCGGATAATCTGAAGGCACGAGAAACCGAGTGGGACCAGAGGACTGGCGGCAAGATCACGTTTTCATCTTACGGCCTCGATATTGATGGCACTCGCGGCCAACTGGACGTCATCGGCTGCTTCTTTCACTGGTTCGGCGTGTCGATCTGCAACTACGCGCGACTCGTGGGCTTCATTCAGGGCTTAGCGACATCCGCCTTCACGCGCCGCGATCTCGCTGATCCGTCGAAGTTGAATCTAGTCAAGTCGTCTGTTGACGCTTACGAGGATTCGGTCGCTGAATTGGCCGACGTCAGGATCTGGCGGAACAAGATTGCCGCACACTTCGCGATTACCGCGCCGCGGAAGGACGACAACGTGTCGACGTTGGACATGTCGGTGATGTTTCCTGTGAGCTTCGACAATGGGCGCTACCGCGTGAGTCAGTACGTCCTCTCGAAGACGAATGCGAGCGGAACGCACACCTCTGCGATTCCGTCTTGGTCGGTAACCGAAGTCTTCGAGGCGCTCATTCCCCGCTACTGGCCCCAGATCACCATTTCGCAGACTCCGCCGGTTGCTCACCAAGCGATGGATGCCGGGAAGCCGTAACTTCGTCGGAACCACGCTCTCGCCCCCATTCCGCCAGCTGCCAACGAAGGAGCGCCTCGGATCGACGGTGTTCACGAGCACTGGGCTACTTCCGCTTCGCCGGCTCGACGCTCAACTCGAATCTGCCGATGCGAGTCGTATTCCTGGAATGTCTCCTTGGGTGGGAAGAACCGGAGCGGACACGGCCAAGCGGCCGTGCCGCCCCCGGCAACAGGGAACGCGTCAGGCCTCGCCCTTGGCCTTGTACGCAGCGCGGTTATCGCCGAGAGCGCAACCGGAGTCGAAGTACACCCGCCACGTGGCGGCGAACACGTTCGGCTTCGAGTCGAACCCGAAGAACCTCTACGGTGGGCGACTGCTGGCCGTGGAGGAAGGCCACGATCCGGACGGCTATCTCTGGGAAGTCGCCTGGGGAGCCTTCGAACTCCGCGAGGACGGTAGCCTGATCATTCCGTGATTCTGACTTGCGGTGCCGCGCACAACGGCGAACGAACCCGCGAGTCCCTCCGACGACGATCCGCAACGACCGACTGCGACGCCGCGACTTCCGTTCCCGACTGGGTGATCGAACATCCGGAAACGCTCGCGGTGTTCCAGGAACTCGGCATCGACACGGCCTGCGGCGGCAAGTCGCTGGAGTTCGCCTGTCGGGAACGCGGGCTGCAACTGCCGGCGGGGCGTGGGAGACGCTGCTCGCTGATTACGATATTCTCGACGGCCGCGTCTGGGTGCTGGTCCCGGCGACGCTGTTGTTCGGGCCGCCGCTGATCGGGCGGTTCGTGCGGAGATGACCGCGAAGGGCATTTCCGCGACGCCGAAGCGAAGGACGACGGATGACCGATCCACCGGAACTGCTCGCCCGCGATTTCTGGCCGATCCTGCAGTTGTCGCTTCAGGTGTCGGGAATGGCGGTGCTGATCGCGTCCGTCGTCGGGATCCCGCTCGGAGCCTGGCTGGGGCTGTCGAAGAGCCGCCTGACGCCGTTCGTGCGGGTGCTGGTCCACACCGGGATGGCGCTGCCGCCCGTGGTCGTGGGGCTGGTGCTCTACATCCTCTTGTCGCGGAGCGGTCCCCTGGCGTTTCTCGGCTGGCTGTTCACTCTGCAGGCGATGGTCGCCGCCCAGGTGATTCTCGCCTTGCCCTTCGTCGTCGGAATCACGACGAGCGCCGTGGCCGCGGTGCCGCGCGAACTGCCATCTCAGCTTCGCAGCCTGGGAGCGGACGAGGGGCAAGTCCGCTGGACGATCCTCGGCGAAGCCCGGCACGGCGTGCTGCTCGCCGTCGCGGCGGCGTTCGGGCGGAGCATCTCCGAAGTGGGGGCGGTGCTGATCGTGGGAGGCAATATCCAGGGGCACACGCGGGTGCTGACGACGGCGATCGTCCTCGAAACGAGCAAGGGGGAGTTCGCCTTCGCCCTGAGCCTGGGAGCGGCGTTGCTGACGCTGGCGCTCGGCGTCAACGTGCTGATTCTCCGCCTGCACGGGAGCCCGCCGCTCCATGAGTGAAGCGCCCCTCTTCCAGTTGCGAGACGTTCGCCGGCAGTATGGCGAGACGCTCGCGGTCGACGTCGACGAGTTCGCCGTGCGGCCGGGGGAAACGCTCTGCCTGCTCGGTCCGACCGGTGCCGGGAAGAGCACATTGCTGCGATTGCTGGCGGGGATCGAACGGCCGACGAGCGGCGAGATCCGGTTTCGCGAAGCGGCCTTCGATGCCGAGACGCTGCCCCTCGTAGTGCGTCGCCGGATCACGCTCGTGTTTCAGCGGCCGGCACTGCTGACGGACACAGTGCGGGCGAACGTGGAATACGGGTTGCGCGTGCGACACGGAAGGAGGCAATTGCGAGCCGCGGTGGATCGCGTTCTCGAGCGCCTCGGCCTGTCCCGATTCGCGACGCAGGCCGCGCAGACGCTCTCGGGCGGGCAGATACAACTCGTGGCGCTGGCGCGGGCGCTCGTCTTGGAGCCGGAAGTGCTGCTGCTGGACGAACCGACCGCGCATCTCGATCCCGCCCACGTCGCCCTGGTCGAGCGGGTGATCCGGGAGGAGTTCCGGCAGCGAAGCGTGAGTATCGTCTGGGCGACGCACAACCTGTTCCAGGCACGGCGAGTGGCGCAGCGCGTGGCGCTTCTGCTGAGCGGCCGGCTTGTCGAATCCGCCTCCACGGAAGACTTCTTCGAATCGCCGACCGATCCGCGAACGAAGGATTTCGTGGATGGAAAGATGATCTACTGACCGGAGTATCGCCATGCGTTCGATCCTGATCGTCCTGTGGCTCGCGACCATCGGCTGCGGCGGTTCGAATGATGCGCCGAGGACGATCACGCTCGCGACGACCACCAGCACCCGCGACAGCGGTCTCCTCGACGTGCTCGTGCCGATGTTCGAGCAGGAGACCGGAATCGTGGTGAAGGTGGTCGCGGTCGGAAGCGGCCAGGCGCTCGCGATGGGCCGCCGCGGCGATGTCGACGTCCTGCTCACGCATGCTCCGGAAGCCGAGGAACGGTTCGTCGCCGAGGGGCACGGGATCGAACGCCGGCCGGTCATGCACAACGACTTCGTCCTCGTCGGTCCACGATCCGATCCGGCCCGGGTGCGCGAAACGCGATCGACCACCGAAGCCTTCGCCCGCATCGCCGACAGCCGCTCGCCGTTCGTCTCGCGGGGCGACGAATCCGGCACGCATTCGAAGGAGCGCAGCATCTGGGGCGAAACCGGAATCGTTCCCGAAGGGGACTGGTCCATCGAAGCGGGCTCCGGGATGGCCCAGACGCTTCGGCTCGCCAGCGAGAAGGAGGCCTACACGCTCGCCGATCGCGGCACGTTCCTCGCGCAACGGGAACGCCTCGACCTGGAGATCACATTGCAGGGCGATCCGGCGCTGCGTAACCGTTACGCGGTGATCGTCGTGAATCCGCGGCAGCGCCCGCACGTCGACATCGAGGCGGCCCGGCGATTCGCGGACTTCCTCCTCGCACCCGACACGCAATCGACGATCGGCCGCTTCGGCGTCGAACGCTTCGGCGAGCCGCTGTTCTTCCCGCACGACGCGGAAGAGGACGAGCAATCGTGAGCGACTGCGTCGGCCGCATGAAGTGTTCGGCGCACATGCAGCACGAATCGCCGCCCGACTCATCCGTTCGCCGCCGCTTTTTCGTTGGCGAGCGAATTCACCTTTACGTCGGGAAGGCGGGTGCGGACGACGTGCCGGAGCATGTTCACGACCCAGCGCGGTCGTGCATTCGGCGTGGGTGCAGACGTGGAGCAGCATCCCGGCCAGCCGCGTTCCCTGCCACGTTCCCGTCGCCGAACTCGTGCTGACCTTGAAGACGTTTTCAACGAGCGCCGCCTCGGTGAGGCTGAGCGGCCTACTCCAATGCGGCACTCGACGCGTTCGTCGGAACGGAAGCGGCGGTTCCATGGGGAATGGGAGCGTGCTGTTCGGCGTCGAATTCAAGACGGAGGAGCCGTTCCACCGGACGCACGATCGGTCCTTTGACCTGGAATTGATTCCCGGAGGTCGAGAGAATCGCCCGCATGGCGAAGCGAGCGCAGCCAGCGGGACACGAAACGGTGAAGCATGGACGTGAAAGCACGAACGGATGCGGACCCGGACGCAACCTGGTTCGTCTACCTCCTGCGCTGTGCGGACGGCTCCCTTTACACAGGCATCAGCAACGACGTGCCCCGTCGACTGGAGCAGCACAATGCCGGGAAAGCATCACGCTACACCCGCAGCCGCCTGCCCGCAGTCCTGGTCCATCAGGAGGCGCAGGCCACCCGCAGCCTGGCGCTGAAACGAGAATCGGCGATCAAGGCTCTTTCACGACGGCAGAGGGAGTCGCTGATCCGGAAGGCCGGAGCAACCGCACGGCGATCCAGGAATTGATGACGCGGGGGCGTCGTTCGATGACGGCGGCAGAGGATCTTCATGAGGACGATCTTTTCTGACGCGCGGTCCGAATTCCTTCGAAGTTCAGCAAGCCGCGTCGCTGAAAAAAGGACGCAGGTGGCCGCCGACAGCCGAGTCAGCGAACGGCCTCCATCGGACTGTACAGCCGCAAATCATGCTACCCCCGGCCTCTTCGTCGTGGTAGACTCCTACCCGCGTTCGGATTCATCGCTGTTGCCTGAACCAACACACGTCGCGGAATTGTTGTGGTGCCGTTGTGACTGCTGACTCCCTCCGCCCAGGAAGCATCGTCCGCGGACCGACGCTCCCCGAAGCCGTCGAAGTCCTGGCCCTGGTTCCGTTCGGCAATTCGCTGAAGGTCATCGGCCGCGGGCTCAGCAGCGGTCTCACATTCGATCCCGTGCTGAACCACGCGCAATTGGCGCAGTTGATCGTCTCCGCCGAGTGTGAGCCATTCGATGGCGACGCCCGACTGTTCCGCCTCGGCGTCGAAGCCCACCGGCTGGGCCTCGCCTACGAGTACGATCCGTTCTTCTCTCTGTCGATCGCCCGCGTCGATCCGCTGCCCCATCAGCTCGAAGCGGTCTATGGCTACTTCCTCAAGCTGCCACGCATCCGGTTTCTGCTCGCCGACGATCCCGGTGCCGGCAAGACGATCATGGCCGGCCTGCTGCTCAAGGAACTGAAGGCTCGCGGCCTCGTTCGCCGCGTGCTGATCGTCACGCCGGCGAACCTTACCTTCCAGTGGCAACGGGAACTCTCCGACAAGTTCCGCGAGAAGTTCGACGTCATCCGGGGCGACGTACTCCGCGCCAACTACGGTCAGAACCCCTGGCAGGAGCGCGATCAGGTCATCACTTCGGTGTCGTGGGTCTCGATCGTCGAGGACGCCCGCGAAAGCCTTCTCCGTTCCCGGTGGGATTTGGTGATCGTCGACGAGGCGCACAAAATGAGCGCCCCGGCGGAGGACCGGAAGACCTACGCTTACCGCCTCGGCGAGTCGCTCTCGAAGATGACCGATCATTACCTCCTGATGACGGCCACGCCGCACAAGGGAGACCCGGATCATTTCCGCCGCTTTCTGGCGCTGCTCGACCCCGACGTGTATGGCAGCATCCAGAGCCTGCAGCAGGCGCTTCGCGAGCACGAGGCCCCGTTCTATCTGCGGCGCACGAAGGAAGCCCTCGTCACGTTCCCGCATCCCGAGACGGGCGAAATCCGCAAGCTGTTCACGAACCGCGAAGTCCGCACGGCCGCCTTCGACCTCGACGGCGAGGAACTCGACTTCTACGACGAACTGACCCACTACGTCGAAGACCAGTCGATGGCCGCCGCCGGGCAGGATTCTCCCCGCGCCCGCGCCGTCGGCTTCACGATGGCGATGCTCCAACGGCGGATGGCATCGTCGGTCTACGCCGTCCGCAAGAGCCTCGAACGCATGCGGGCGCGGCGGCAGAAGATCCTCGACGATCCCGAGGCCTACCGGCAGGAGCAGATCGAGCGCAAGCTGCCGGAGGACTTCGACGACCTCACCGAGGAAGAGCGGCAGCGGCTCATCGAGCAACTCGAAGAGGAAGTCCTCTCGGTCGATCCCGCCGCGCTCCGCGAGGAGATCGGCCGCCTGACCACGCTCGTCGGGCAGGCGCAGCAACTCGAAGTCCGCGACGTCCAGACGAAACTCCAGAAGCTCCGGGCGATCCTGAAGGAAGAAGGCATCTTCGACAATCCCAAGATGAAGCTGCTCGTCTTCACCGAGCACAAAGACACGCTCGACTATCTCGCCGCCGATGGCCGCGACGAACGGCCGCTCGGCAAGCTCCGCGAGTGGGGTCTCACGCTCACGCAGATCCACGGGAGGATGAAGATCGGCGATCGCGACACTCCCGGCAGCCGCATCCACGCCGAACGTGAATTCCGTGAATCCGCTCAGGTGCTGGTCGCGACCGAAGCCGCCGGCGAAGGGATCAACCTTCAGTTCTGCTGGTTGATGGTCAACTTCGACATCCCCTGGAATCCGGTCCGGCTCGAGCAGCGGGTCGGCCGCATCCACCGCTACGGCCAGGAGAAGGACTGCCTCGTCTTCAACTTCGTCGCTCAGAACACCCGCGAAGGCCGCGTGCTGCAAAAGCTCATCGAACGGCTCAAGGAAATCCGCGAAGACCTGGGCAGCGATCAGGTGTTCGACGTCGTCGGCGAGGTCTTCCCGTCGAACCTGCTCGAAAAGCTGTTTCGCGAGATGTATGCCCGGCAGGTCAACGAGCATCAGATTCAGGATCGCATCGTCCGCGACGTCAGCCCCGAGCGCTTCCGCGAAATCACCGAATCGACCCTCGAAGGCCTCGCCCGGAAGGAACTCAACCTCTCGGCCATCGTCGGCAAGTCGGCCGAGGCGAAAGAGCGCCGGCTGGTCCCCGAGGTCATCGAACAGTTCTTCGTCGCCGCCGCGCCCGAAACCGGCCTGCACCCCAAGCCGGTCGACGGCAAGTCGCGTTCATCGGCCGCGTGTTCCATCTACCGCGTCGGCAAGGTGCCCCGGCACCTCCTGCAGATCGGCGATCGGCAGGAAGAGCGCTTCGGCCGGCTCGGCCGCGAATACGGCAAGATCGTGTTCGACAAGGAGTTCCTCAAGGCCGATGCCACGCTCGAATGGGTCACCCCCGGGCACCCGCTATTCGAGACCGTCCGCAGCGACGTGCTCGCCCGCACCGGCGACGCCCTCCGCCGCGGCGCGGTCTTCTTCGATCTGCACCGCTCCGAGCCGGCCCTGCTCGATGTGCTCGCCGCGTCGATCAAGGACGGCCGCAACCAGGCGCTGCACCGCCGGCTGTTCGTCGTCGAAACGTCCCGCGCGGGCGAAATGCGGATCCACGAGCCGACGATCCTGCACGATGTCACCCCCGCGCCGGCGGGCACGCCGATCCCCGGCGATCCGGTTCCCGATCGCGGCCAGGTCGAGCTGCACCTTTACCAGAAGGCGCTCGAGCCGTGGGTGCGAAGGGAATCCGCGGCGCGCGAGCGGGAAGTCGCCCGCATCGCCCGGCACATCGAAATCAGCCTCAACTCGCTGATCGACCGGCAGAACAACCAGCTCGGCGGGTTCCTCAATCGCCAGATCGAAGGCCAGACGGTTCCGGGACTCGACGGCATCATCGCCCAGGCCGAGCAGCACCTCGACGAACTCAACAACCGCCTCGAATCCCGCCGCCGGGAACTGGACCTCGAACGGCACTGCGCGATCGCCGACATCGTCCACCTCGGCCGGGCGTGGGTCGTGCCGCACCCCGAACGGTGCAGCCCGCAACTCGCCCCGATGGTCCGCGACGACGAGATCGAACGGATCGCGGTTCGGCTGGCGATCGAGCACGAGGAAGCCCGCGGCTGGGTCGTCGAGAGCGTCGAGTCCGAGAACCGCGGCTTCGACCTCATCTCCCGCCGTCCGCATCCCGAAGAACCCAAGACATTCATCGAGGTCCGGTTCATCGAAGTGAAGGGCCGCGCCGGCGTGGGGGTCGTCGCCCTCAGCTCGAACGAGTACCAGACCGCCCAGCGGCTGAAGGCCGACTTCTGGCTGTACGTCGCCTTCAAC
>JBBDNT010000279.1:0-2168 GCA_040877445.1 Planctomycetaceae bacterium | reverse complement strand
GATCCAGAACCCCGCCCGCCTCGGCTGGCAACCGGTGATGGCGGTGGAGCATTACCAGGTTGGTCCGGCAGCGATTCAGGAAGGGGGGCGATCTTGAGCGACGCTACTCCTCCTCCCAAGGATGATGCTTTTGTGGATCGGCTCTTGAGTCGGCGTGAATCTGCAATTTTCGAGTGCAAGCGAATCGGCAAAGTCGATAGGCTGCTCGAATCGGTGATCGCGTTTGCCAACTCGGAAGGCGGGGTCATTGCTCTTGGCTTCGAAGATCCCGACAAGGCCTCTGGTCGCGATCGGGTCTACGGGATTCAGTGCCATCCCATGAACTGGGATGAACTCCGCCGCAAGCTTCACTCCAGGATTACCGAACCGGATCAACTGCTCTGGACACATCAAGAAGTTCGGTGCACGCTGCGCGACGGTTCGGAAGGTTCGATCATCCTCCTGAAGATTCAGAAGAGCAGCCGCGTGCACAGCATCGTGGACGACGGCACGTTTGTCCGACTGTCGAAGGGAAACAGGGAACTGACGGCGACCGAGATCAACGATCTCTGCCACGCACGGGGGATTGTTTCTGCCGAGACGTGGTTGGAAGAGGTCGACTTCGAACTGTTGGAAACCGACTACTGGCTTGCTTATTCCCGCAAACGCCGTCTCACTCGGCGGATCGACGAAGCGATGCTTCATCTGGGGCTCGCGAAACGAGATGAGCAGCGCGACCTTCGACCGAACCGGGCCGCCGTCTTGTTGTTCGCGGAAGAGCCGTCCGGATTGCTTGCCAGCAAGGCCGCGGTGCGCATCTTCCATTATCGTGGCCCCAAGGCAGCGACCGATCCGAACACGAACCTGCTTCGCCCGCCCGTCAGCATCGGTGGCCCCTTGGTGCGACAGATCAGCGAGGCCCGCCAGAGGGTCATCAACGAATTGGCAGGAGGTGTCCAGTTCGGACCGCTCGGGTTCGAGATCGTCCAGAAGTACCCGGTTCGCGTCATCGCGGAGGCGATCACCAATGCGGTGATTCATCGCGACTACCGACTATCAGGGGACGTGATCGTCCGGATCTTTTCCGATCGAATCGAGGTCGATTCTCCCGGCCTTCTCGTGGGCCCGGTAACCGCCGCCAATATCGGCCGTGTCGGTCCACACAGCCGCAACCCTCTGATTATCCAGCACCTTCGCGAGTTTCCCGACCCGCCGAATCTGGATGCCGGCGAGGGCGTGCGGATGATGTTCGGCACGATGCGCGAAGCCGGGCTATACCCTCCGCAGTACCTGACCCGACCTCGGATCGAGCGCGATGCCGTCGTCGTCTTCTTGAGAAATCAGCACCGGCCATCGATTTGGGAGCAGGTGACCGACTACATCGAGCGGAACGGGACGATCGGGAACGCGGAAGTCCGTCGACTGATCGGAACGGACGATACGCTTGGAGTCTCGAAGCAGCTCAAGAACTGGGTCGAACAGGGACTGCTCGTGGTCGCCAACCCTGATGCGGGCCGGAACGTCCGACGCTACATGTTGCCAGGAACGGAGTTCCTCGATTTCTTTTCTAACCTCGATGGAAAAGAAGAATCTGAAATGTCGTAACTGCTTCCCGACAAGACACTTCCGAACATCGTTCATTACCGAATACGGTAATTCCCCCAGATATCGACGATTGCCGATCAGTGCCCCATCCCAAACGCCTCATCGAAGTCGATCTCCCCATCGCCCGCATCTCGGCGCATGCGCGGCGGGAGAAGTCGATTCGGCATGGGCATATCTCCACGCTCCACATTTGGTGGGCGCGGCGGCCGTTGGCGGCTTGTCGGGCCGTCGTCTGCGCCGCGCTCTGGCCCGATCCGGGCGATCCGATCTGTCCGCCCGCGTTTCGCGAGGCGGCGGCCGCGGCGATGATCGCCTTCGCCAGGCGGGTGAATCCCGAGCGGATCACCGAAGAGAAACGGGCCTTGCAGGAGAACGTCTCCGAGCAATCGCGCGGGCGGTGGGAAGCGCTCGCCGCGGGAACGCTGACGCTCGACCCGGCCGACGAGGCCGACTGGTTCATGCTCCGCATGTGCCTGCTGGACTTCATTGCCGACTTCGCCAACTGGGACAACTCGACCGTCCAGGCCTACCTGGAGACGAGCCGGGCGCTGACGCAGGCGGCCCACGAGGCGCTCGGCGGCGAG
>JBBDNT010000278.1:5596-12518 GCA_040877445.1 Planctomycetaceae bacterium | reverse complement strand
CGCTCGCCATCCACTGGGGGCGATCTGCCGATGCGGGTCGACGAGCGTGGACGCCCTCCCCCGGCAGATCGACCCCAGCCACCCCACAAGTAGTTCATTTTGCCGCCGCTGCTTAAGCCCGTCCTACGACGCTCGTTCGCGCGTTCAAGAGGCACATGACCGCGCGCCACGATTCGACCGATCGCTGGGGGGCGACGGGACTCCGCGCTCCACGTCCCGCCCGGCAGGCGGGACGTACTTTCCGGTTCCGCCGATGAGTCTCCGCCGCGAACGAGTCCCCCCGTCGCCGGATCGACGTTGTCGCCGTCGAGCCAGCGCCAGTAGCGCCGATCCGGATGCTCCACTCCGTACACTTCGCGATACTGGTCTTCCGGCAGATTGAAGTGCGCCGGCCAGTATTCTTCCAGCACGTAAACGTAGACGATCGGGTCGTCCTGATGATCTTCGCGCACGCGTTTCAGCGCGTGATCGATCGCATCGAGCAGCCGATCCGAGAGAGGCGGCTGCGCGACGGTGGGAACGATGTCGAACCGGGGCAAGTCGCCCGCGACGCCCCACCGGAACCGCTCGTTGGGACCGGGCAGTAGTTGGAGGTAACGTCCCGACTTCGTCTCACCAACGGCGTACCGGCGCGCGGAGACCGTTCCGTAGCCGGGGAACATGTCCCACGTGAAGAAATAGTTGACCGGATGCCAGTAAGTGTCGCCCAGCACCTGCAGGCACAGGAACCAACCGGTCGCGGCGAGGTAGGCGGCGATGAGCAGCCCGGCGGCGGCCCGCCGCGCGCGAACCCACGATCCCGGAATCGTCGACGAAGCCGCCGGGCGGGAACGCGGGCCGCGCTTCGATGGTTCGGCTAATCCCACCACCAGGAATCGTTCTCCGCCTTGTCCTTTTCCTCGAGCGCCATCGCCCGCACGCCCGACAGCCGCGTCCCCCCTTCGTTCTCGAACGGAATGCTCGCGACGATCGCGTCGGCGTCGATCTCCACGCCGCCGGCGATCACCCCCAGCATCGCGCCCCGCGCCTGCTTGACGTTGTACATCGACTGGATTTCCTTCGGCGCATTCCCCTTCGTCAGCGTCGCCCGTTGCGGATCGAGAAACAGCGACATTTTCCAATCGACCTTCTGCGGCAGCCGCTCTTTCTTCAGCAAGGCGGCGACCACCGCGATGTCGATCAGGTTCTGCAACTCGCCGAGCGCGGCCGACTCTTCGGCCAGTTCCGGGAACTTGTCGGTGAAGACCTGCGCGAAGCGGCTGGTCGAGAGTCGAGTGAAGGCGGCGTCCTTGCGGTTGCCGAGCGCGTCGGTGACTTCATCCTGCGAAAGCAGCTGCGCCCGCTGACCGGCGATCTGGAAGGCGTCGCCTTCCTCGGTGCGATGGAAGGCGTCGTACAAGGGAGTGAACCACCAGCGTTGCGTGGTGTTCCCCTGCTGGCCCAGCACCGCGAGATAGCTCGTGAACCCGCGGACCTGGGAGCGTTCCAGCCCGAGCGCCAACAGTTTCATGCGGTAATCCGCCTCGACGAGGGCTTGACCGAAATGCGAATCGGCCGGCACGCCCCAGACGCTCACGTGATGAGTGCCCAGAATGCGGGCCATCTCCCCGTACCGCGCGCGGGCGACCGCGGCGCTCGCCGGGGTGCTGTTCGCCTTCAGCCAGTTCTGCAACTGAGCGAGGCGCTGCTGGTCCGGATCGATCGAGCAGCCGATGCGCTCGCCGCGCATCACCGCCCGCAGGCCGGTCATCAAGTCGTCGATGCGGATGGGAGGCCGACCCGTGGTGACGCCGACGATCCGTCCGACTTCATCGGCGGCGAAGCCTTCCGCGGGGCCGGCGATGACGATGTCCTTGTTCTCGACATCGACGAACACGTAATCGATGCGCTGCAGGCCGGCGAGATACTGCATCTCGACGGTGACGTGCGTCTTGTCGGCCGCGTGCTTCTCGCACGCCTTTTCGAGCCGCGTGAGCGAAATCTTCCGCAACGGACTCGGAGCGTTGACATCGGCGGAGAGGTGTTTGCCGGCGAGCGCTTCGCGGCGCTTCCGGGCGAGCTGGGGAGCGCGGCTCTTGCTGAAGACGGGGACGATCACGCCGTCGGCGTCGATCATGATTCCGCCCGCGCCCCCCGCGGCACCCGCGCCGCCGATCCCGCCGGCTCCCGAGGCGCCACCGATGCCTCCAAGTCCACCGGCGCCGCCGATGCCGCCCGCGCCCGACAACCCCCCCGCGCCGCCGAGCACGCCGCCGACCCCTCCGACGCCGGTTGCGCCCCCCAGTCCGGCGATCCCCTGCGCGGATGCGGGAGTCGCGGTCGAGGCGACGAACAGCAGAAACGATCCGATCGCGAGGAACACGCGCGGCGCGCGGACCACGCGAGGAAACACGAAGCGCGGCATGGCTCGACCTCTCGGAAAAGAGACGCCAGTGATCGACCGGAGGAGACCGGTCTGGTCGGCCCGCAAGATTCGGGAACGGAAACGCTCGCCGTTCCACCCGCGACGCATCATACCGCGCCCGCGACGAGAGATTCCAGCACGCGGCGCCTGCCCCGGCCCGATTACATTTCCTCGCCGGCCATCCCCGGCCGCCCCGCCGCCCCGATGCCGTTGAGGCAACTCTGCGGGCCCTTGTCAGCAGCAATTCCTAGTTGGGCAGCCGCTCCGCGGCAGGAATTGGATACTGGCTCAGGGCGCTCTTCACCTTCGCGTACAAGGACTCGGCCCACGCCGTTCGCACGAGATCGGGTGGCAGTTCGGTGCGTCGCAGATCCACCGGCGCGAGCACGACCTGAGCTTCCGACCAACCGACATCCGCCGCGAGAACGAACAATTCCTCCGCAGCGGGATCGCCCATCGCCAGACATCCGATCGAGGCGTCGCGCCCGTGGATCATGATGTCGCTGCCGATGCCCGTCCGGCCGTCCGCCGAGGCCTGCTGTCGATCATCCGCGTTGGGATAATCGAGCCGAAGCGCAAGGTGATATCGACTATTCGGATTCAGCGACTCGATCCGGTATAGCCCTTCCGGAACCTGGCGATCGCCTTCCTTCAGTTTCGGTCCGAGACGACCGCTGGCGGCGAGCACAGGGTACAATTTGATGAACTTGAACGGACCCTCGGGATCCGCAGCGTACAGCTCGAGACGCTTCTCGGACTTCAGCCCGACCAGCGCGAACCGAGCCGGCGGATACGCCAGTTCCGCGCTCGCAAAGAACGGCGCCAACCGCTGACGGGCGCCCGGGCCGCATTCAGCGACGCGGTCTGCTACGGAGGCTCGCCCGGCAATCAACGACTTGAGCGGGTGCACCAGCGGCGGCCGGATGATCGCTGCCAGGACCAGACCCAGAACAACACCGGCTACACTGAAGACGAGTATCCGACGACGCATCAGGTGTTTCTCGATCTGCCCAACGACCTAACGACCAAGTTCACCCGCCGCCCGCTGGATTCTCCCATTGCCATGACGTTGCGGCGGTCGGATGAACGCCTTGTGAGGCACGGAAGTTAGTGTTATAGCCTTTACTTCGGGACGTCGCTCACGTCCCACACCTTAACGGTCCCGTTCTCACCGCCCGAGGCGAGCCGCGTGCCATCGGGGCTGAATGCCACCCTGCGTATATCAGAAATGAGACTTCGAAACAGTTCATCGATCGGTGGAACGTGGTCATTCATTGGGTTCACGCGTCGCTCCAGTTCTCCATCGGCAGCTCGCAGATCGCCCACTGGCCGAAGTTCTCTTCGACCTCCACGCGCAGCGTCCGTAGCGGGTGGTCCGCCTGGGCGTGGATCGTCTCGCGGAGCCGATGGCCGATCCAGCGAGCGAGCAGTTCCGCCGTCGTGTTCTCGATGGGAAGCAGCACGCAGTCCTCGCGCGGGAACACCCAGCGGCGATCGTGGAAGACCGCTTCGACTTCGCTCTCGCGCTCGGTGACGCGGATCGCCGGGTGCAGCGTGGGGAGCAGCATCCGGTGATCGAGCCCGTTCACGATCTCCGCCAGCGCGTCGCGCAGGGCGATGAAATCGAACACGTAATGATTGCGGTCGAGATCCCCCTCGATCTCGACGGCGGTCCGCCAGTTGTGCCCGTGCAACCGCTCGCACGTCCCGCCGGCGAACGTGATGAAATGCGCGGCGCTGAAGACCAGATGGTCCTTGGTGACGCGGACGCGGTAACGTTCGGACATGGTCATGATGGGGAAGTTGGGTGGGCCGGACGATTCAGTGGGGCAGACTTTCTTGTCTGCCCGATCCTGCCGAAGAAGGATCGGAAGACTCGCAATTCGGGGCAGACAGAAATGTCTGCCCCACGATACGCACCCGATTGCAGCAGTTCCGTCGGCAGCGTGGGCTGCACACACCGGCGACAGGGTTACGGTTTCCATCATAGCTTGGTGGACGCAGCCCACCCAACGCTACTGAGCGATCCGCGCAAGTCATCCCCGCGCGCTGACATCATTCGTCCTCGATAATCTCGGGAATAGGTGGCGGGAATCGTTCGTCGGCGAGAGCGTCCGCCACGTCGCCCTCATGCCCCTGATCCCGGAGGTGGACGCAAAGAATAGCGCGCGTGCGCGCCATGTCATCGAAGGGGTGACGCCGAAGGATTTCTCGCTGTTCAGCCTCCTGGCGCTTCGCCCATTCCGGCGACAAATTCGAGAGGAGATCCAATTGCTTCTCGAACGCCAACCGTCGGCAGTCTTGATCCGGAATGCGATGCGGTAGTTCGAACTTCCACGCCATCGACGACGTGATGGTTTCGAAGATCCAGTAGGCAAGCTCGTCGACATCGCGAGTGGTCCGCCGATCGAACTCGTGGCCGCGCTCCCAGGAGACGTAATGATACCCCGCCCCCGTCACTTCGATGTATAGTTCAGAGACGGTGCCGAACGACGGGAGTGATCCCGGCGGAGCAGCGATGACCTTCGCCAGCCGATACACCCTGCCGCGGATCTGCGAGAGCGTGAGGAGTTCCATGCGATGGGACTCGATCTCGCGGAGAATCGCGCGTCCTACCGAACACAAACCTCGATCAGATCCAGCACGTCGTCGAGGAACTGCACGTCGGCCTTTTCGACGAATTTCGCCCGCGAGCCGAAGTCGACCGACTTCACCTGCTCGACAATCACCAATCCCGTCAGCGACGCCCCGAGGGGGATGGTCCCCAATCGACTTCCCCCGCCCGGTATTGCTTCGGAATTCGCGAGACCAATTCCGCGAGGTCGAACTTCGAGGGCAACTTACGGGCCGTGACCTGTCCCTCGGCGACGACGATTTCCACCGAGTCGCCGACGGAGATGCCAGCGAGATCGAGCACCTGCTTCGACAACCGCAGCCCCTGGCTGTTGCCCCACTTCCGGATCTTCGTCGTAACCATCTGGCGGCACCTCCTATGGATATTCCATGTATATCCACACGGCGGTTCGCGTCAACCGCGGCGAGTCGCCCTCAGACGCCGCGACACCTGTCAGTCCCGATCATCGTCGTCGAGCGAGTCCTCGACCTTTTCCGCCGCTTTCTTCGTGTTCTCCGCCGCGTCTTCAGTGGCGCTCTTGGCGGCTTCGCCGACGGCCTGGCCCGCTTCCTTGGTCTCCTGCACGGTTTGCTCCGAACAACCGGCGCCCGCGGTCAGGGCGGCGAGCAGAATCGCGATCGTGGCGAGGCGTTGCATGGTTGGTCCTTTGTGTAAGTGGTCTGTTGAGGGAAATCTGAGCGAGATCATCCGAGGTCGGCGCGAAACCGCAAGCGTGCCGCCGACCGAACTCCCATCCTCCATCCTCCATCTCCTACCCTCCATCGCCGCTCCATGCCCTCCGGAAAACCCCCACGTAGTTCCCGTGCATGATGCCGGAAACGTCGTCCGCCGAATAGCCGCGGCGTTCGAGAATTTCGGCGATGCGGGCGAGGTCGGCGATCGTGTCGAGGTCGCCGGGGGATTGCTCCTTGCCGAAGCCGCCGTCGAGATCGCTGCCGATGCCGCAGTGCCGCGACGTGCCGAGCAACTGGCAGATGTGGTCGGTGTGATTCACCGCGTCCTCCAGCGAAACTTCCGCGGCCTTCGAGACGCCGCGCTTCCACCCGGGATGCAGCATCCAGTCGTCGAGCGCCAGGCCGATCACCGCGCCCCGCGCGGCGAGCGCTTCGATCTGCTCGTCGGTCAATTGGCGATCGCCGGGGATCAGCGCGCGGCAATTGTGATGGCTGGCGATCACCGGTCCGTCGAAGATTTCGAGCGCTTCCCAGAAGGATCGGTCGGCGAGATGCGTCGCGTCTAGCACGAGTCCCGCGCGATTCATCTCCTGGAACAACTCGCGGCCTACCAGCTTCAATCCTCCTTCGCTGCCGGTGCCGAAGCAATAGGGATTTTCGCCGTAATGCGCCGGGCCGAGCACGCGCAGGCCGAGGGCGTGCCAATCGTGAACGGCTTTCGGTTCGAGGATACCGGGGCTGCCTTCCATGCCGAGGATGATGCCGAGCGGCGTGTCCGACCGCGGTCCCGTTTGCAGATCGGCGAGGTGCGAATCGAGGGCGGCGCGGTCGGGAATGAGCCGCAACACGCCCCGCGCCTCCATCGCCCGGTAGTACGCGAGTTGTCCCATGCAGGCCGCGTGCGACGCCTCGCGCGACTGGTAGTGCGTTCGGGGCACGTCGCGGCGATGCAGCCGGGGCAACAGCGTGGCGATCGCGATCCCCACGCCGCCGCGGCGCATGTCGGGGAAGGCGACGGTGTTCGGTCCGGGGACCGCGTGGTCGAAGGCGGCCTCGAACTCGCGAATTTCGGCCACCGGCCGAGTGAGATCGCGATTGTACTCGAGCGCGTTCCACGCGAGATCCAGATGGGCGTCGAAGATGAGCATAGTGGTTAGTGGTTAGTGGTTAGTGGTTAGTGGTTAGTGGTTAGTGGTTAGTGGTTAGTGG
>JBBDNT010000278.1:0-5496 GCA_040877445.1 Planctomycetaceae bacterium | reverse complement strand
TTAGCGGTTAGCCGCGAGCCGGCCGAGGCGAGCGCGCCTCACGGCCCGCTCGCGCGACACGAACAAGTCGCGACCGCGAGCGCGACCCAGCCGACGACGAGCAGCGTCCCGCCGATCGGGGCGATCATTCCCCACCAAGTCGCGCCGGTCAATACGACCGCGTACAGGCTGCCGGAGAAAAGCACGATCCCCAGGAAGAACGCCCAGCCGGCCGCTTCGAGCGAACGATTCGGCCGCAGTTGCGCGAGCAGGCCGACGGCGAGCAGCGCGAGGGCGTGATGCATCTGATAGCGCGCGGCGGTCTCGAAGTCGCCGAGGTACTTGCGGGCGGCGGGCATCTCTTCGCCCGCGCGGGTGCGGGTCTGGTCCGCGTATTTCCGCGCGAGGTGCGATTCGAGTCCGTGCGCGGCGAACGCGCCGAGCGCGACCGCCAACCCGCCCAGCACCGCCGCGATCCACAGTCCATGCCGCGCGAACATCGGTTCGGTTCCCATTTGGTTGGAGACGTCGTAAAGACGGATTGGCAATCCCTCCAGCGACGATCGAGCCGGCAGAACCGGTCGGCATCCGGCGACATTGCGACCTCACCGTCGGATTGCCAATCCGTCCTACGGGCAATCGAGATTCTATCACTGGGCGGAGGCGCGGCGTAGGATCTTGGGACTGCGCGAAACCGCAAGCGTGAACGAACCCGGTGGGAGGTGGAGATCGGTTGGATCAATTCCCCGATTCACCACGGTCGAATCGTCGGCGGTTCCGTGCGGAGGTCGCACCACGACAGTTTGCGCACGCGGTGGGCGAGTTGCGGGAAGTAGGCGTCGACCAGGCCCGCCCGCGCGGCCTGATCGAGCGTCGTGCGCGGCGGCAGTTCGAGCGACTTCGCCAGCACCAGTTCGTCGACGTGCCAACAGGCGGCGATCCACGCGGCAATGGAGTCGCTGGTCGCCCGCCACGAATGAGGTAGTTCCCACGCCTCCGGCTCTTCCTCGAGCACTCCGCGGGAATGGACGACCGGCAGCCCGCCTTGCCGCCACACGATCTGCGCGGCGAAGCGGTCGGGAACGAGTCGCGCTTCGGGGAGCAGTTCGAGCAGCAACGACTCGCACAGATCGAGCGCGCGGAGCGCCAGTCGATGCGCGAGTTCGTCGCCCAACTCGTGCCAGCGGTCCCACTCGCGGACGACGTCGGCGACCGGTCCGCCGCCGACGATCAGCAGCGGGCGCGATTCCGGCCGCAGCGCCAGCAATCGTCGCAGCCGCGCCGCGAGGTCGGGCAACGACAGCAGACTCCCGCCGATCTTGAATGCGACGATGGACATGGAATCCGAAGTCGCCTCACAGGACGTTCTTCACTTTTTGCAGGAACTCCTGGTTCGACGGGAACCGTTCCAGCGTGCGGATGAGTTGCTCCATCGCTTCGGTCGGGGGAAGCGTGACGAGGCTGCGGCGGAGCATCACGATTCCTTCCAGCACCTCGGGATCGAGAATCTTCTCCTCCCGCCGCGTGCCGGACATGCTGATGTCGATCGCCGGGAAGATGCGGCGGTCGGCGAGGTCGCGGCTGAGGACCAGTTCCATGTTGCCGGTCCCCTTGAACTCCTGGAAGATCGACTCGTCGGCGCGGCTGCCGGTGTCGATGAGGGCGGTGCCGATGACGGTCAGCGAGCCCCCTTCGTCGAAGCGGCGGGCGGTGCCGAACAGTTTGCGGGGGATGTCGAGGGCCCGCACGTCGAGTCCGCCGGTGCCGGTCCGTCCGCTGTTGCCGACCCACTTGTTGAACGCCCGCCCCAGCCGGGTGATGCTGTCGAGCAGGACGAGGCAGTGTCCGCCGGCCTCGGCGATCCGCTTGGCGCGTTCGACGAGGAGCTGACTGACGCGGACGTGGCTTTCGATGTCGCGATCCATCGAGGAGGCGATGACTTCGCCGCGGACGCTGCGGCGCATGTCGGTGACTTCCTCGGGGCGCTCGTCGATGAGGAGCACCATCAACTGGATTTCGGGGTGATTGACGCTGACCGACTCGGCGATGTCCTGGAGGAGCATCGTCTTGCCGGTCCGCGGAGGGGCGACGAGCAGCGCGCGTTGCCCCTTGCCGATCGGCGTGAGCAAGTCCATCACCCGCATGGTGACGGGCTTGGGTCCTCGTTCGAGCTTGATCATCTCGAAGGGGTTGATGGCGGTGAGATCGTCGAAGTGGCGGATTTTCTGGTAGTCGTCGATGGACCGGCCGTCGACCGTCTCGACGCTCTTGAGGCGCGGCCCCTGCCCCTTGGTTCCCGAGCCGACCTCTCCCCGCAACAGGACGCCTTCTCGCAAGTGATGCTTGTCGATCAGCGAGCTGGAGACGAAAGGGTCGATCTCCTGGGCCGCGTAATCCTTCTTCGGATCGCGGAGGAAGCCGTAGCCCTTGGGATGCATTTCGAGCACCCCCTCGATGACGCCGGTGACTTCGGCGCCGTTGGCGCTCGCGGCTTGCGGGCGACGGTTGTAAGGTCGCTGCTGCCGGCCCTGCTGCTGTTGTTGCGGAGGCTGTTGGCCGGGCCGGCCCCCTCGGGTGCGGCGGCGACGGCGACGGCGGCGGACATTGCCGCCTCCCGGATTGCCGCCTCCCCCGTTCCCTCCTCCCTCGTGGCCTCCGTCCCCTTCATTGCGGGGGGCACTGCGTTGCGAGGGAGCGTCGACGGCGGTCGCGGAGTCCGTTCGGTGGGTGTGCGCGTCGTCGAAAAACGGTTCGTCCCGTCCTGGCATCTGGTCGTCCTCGAAGTCGTCGGATCGAAAGAGTTTTCCGGAAGGGCGTGGCGCATCGAAGGCGACGGAGTGCCGGCAACCGGAACAAGATGAGCAGCGCACTTCCCGTGGGAATGGTCCCTGTGCGTAGGGGCGCGGGCGTTGACCGACCCGAACGAGCCGGGTGACCTGGGACGCCCTGTCAGAGGCGGATCATGCGTGGTTTCGCAGCGCGAATCGCGGAAATTCCAACCGAAACACGCGTCTCGCCGCCGGGGAACGTCACGAACGAATGCCTGTTCGCATTCGACCTCGACGACCGACGCGCGAGTCTTGCGGGACAGCGCCCGCAGAAGAGTGCTCGCCCGGCAGCGGCCGCGGCGAAGCACCGTGCAAAGGAGACTGGCGCCGACGCGGCGCCCGTTCCGCTTTCAACCGTTCGGCTGTCCCGCTCGCGATCGGAGTCGGATCGAAAAAGAACTCCGCGGCGAACCACCGCCATACGCGGGAGACAGCCCGTGTCGAGTCCGGCCTCGATTCGCTTCCCGGAAGCCAGTCCGCGGGAAGTGCGTGAATGCAGACCGAAGCGTCGGATCCCGATTCAACTCCCATCATAGCCTTCCATTGATTTCTGTCAATTCGAGTCCGGACGAATTTACCGCGAATTCGGGGATCGCCCGAAAAACTCACGGGCCCTTCGGCGACTTGATCCCCAGCTTGTCGCCGCATTGCGACAGAATCTGCAACGCCACCTGGTTGGGGTTGTAGCCGGCTGGAAGCCGCACCAACGGCTTGCCGTGCTTCTCGCAGAAATGCTTCACGTCGCCGTAGGAATGGCTGGTCCAGCGGATGGCGAGCAGCACGACCGCGACGTCGGGCCGCGAGACGGGGGCCTCGAACCCGTCGATCGACTGGTGCTCGCGCGTCGCCACCCAGATCAACTCCTTCAATCCGAACGCGCTTTCCAGCGACTGAGAGGCGCCCGGGCGATTCTCCCCGCCGATCAGCACGACCGACTTTCCCTTGAGCGCCTTCGCCACCGACTTGACTTCCGGCGCCACCTGCGTCGCGCTGGAAGCCGCCGCGGGCGGCGGGGGAGAACTCGCCAGATAGCGGTCCACCTCCCGCAGCACGAGTTCGAACCCCGGGGGCATCTCGGCGAGTTCCGGCAGATCGTCGATCACCGGCAGCAGCAAATCCCTCAGTTCGCGGTTGCTGGGAGGCATCCCCCCTTGCACCAGTTCGTCGATCGTCTCGGCCAGGATCGCGCAGTGGTCGTCCGCGTCGTCGGGATCGTCGGTGACGAGCGTCAGCTTGTGGCGGACCTTGTTCATCAGCTTCTTGCGCTGTTTCGAGCGCTGAGTCGATTCCTGCAGGCTCGAATCCAGCTCTTCGATCCGCGCGCAGAGGTCTTCCCAAACGGTCGGATCGGCCGGATCGTCCGCCCGCATGTGGCGTTGCACGAAAATCCCGTGCTCGCTGGTGGCCCTCCGCAGCCAGTTGAACGCGCGGAGCTGGTCGCGATCGACCGGACCGTCGATCGCGGCGATCGCCGCCCGCAGGGCCGATTGGGCCTCGGCCAGGAGATCGAGCGATTTCCCGAACGCGTCCGGGTAGCTGTCCGGCTCGTCTTCGATCTGCTTGAGGATCGCCAGCGCGTCCCCGACGGCCTCGAAGCAGCCGGCGACGACGTCGTACAGCTTCAGGTTCGCGGGCGAAGGACCGGTGGGATGATTCATCCACAGGAAGCAGTCGGGAATCATCCGCGCCCGGCCGATGATGTCGCGATCCCGAGGCTCGACGTCGGTGGCGTAGTCGGCATTCTCGGAGATCAACCGTCGGCGGGTCGCCGCCCAGCGGGAACCTTCGGCCTTCAGCCGGCAACGGGCGACGATTTCGCCGAGATCGTCCTCGTCGGCCGATTCCCATTCCGGACGCGGCGATCGCGGGGCCGGTTCGGACGGCGGCGGAGACGCTCCCAGCGTGAGAGGAGGCAACGGCGTTCGCGGTTGCGGGGGCGCCTCGGGTATTCGAGACGCGGGGGACGATCGCGGCAAAGGCGATGCGGGCGGGGCCACGTGGCTGCGCGCGACGGCCCGAGCGAGCGGCGCCTCCGACCTTTCTTTCCGGACCGCCGGTTCCCTCTCCGCCTCGACCGCGGCGGAAGACGTTTCGTTCGATGCCGCGGCATCGCGTATTTCACCTCGGCCGTCTTTCCGTTCGTCGGCTCTTCGTTCAGCGACGGCGGCCGATGATTCGTCCGGCCCGGTGGCGTTCAGAACCGCCTCGGCTAGGCGTCGCAACTCGGGCCGCAGGACTTCATCCCGGGCCGCGAGGGAAACGAGTCGGCCGATGACGGCGGCAATCGCTTCGGAGATATCTTTGGAAGACATACGTGAGAACCTCGTTCGACGTGATCGACGTGATAACCGTGAAATCGCGAACCCGAGAGTCGCGACCGATCGCCGGGATCGTGAAATTCGACCCCCTGAATCCTACGACGATCGTTCGACGCTGCCCACCGTGCGGAAGGGAACGCATGTGTGGATGAGGGTGAAATCCCCAGTCCAGACGAATCTCAAGAAGACTCACCGCCGTGGAAGGGAATCGCATTCACGCCCGCCGCGGTGGGAAGCCCGGACGGATTGCGATCCGACCGACCGGGCGTCGACGGCTCAGGCAGCGGCGGCAAAATGAACCACCGGTGGGGTGGCTGGGTCGATCTGCCGGGGGACGGCGTCCACGCTCGTCGACGCGCATCGGCGGATCG
>JBBDNT010000277.1:0-12560 GCA_040877445.1 Planctomycetaceae bacterium | reverse complement strand
ATAGCTGATAGCTGATAGCTGATAGCTGATAGCTGATAGCTGATAGCTGATAGCGACACACGACTGACAGCGGACAACGGACCGCGGACCACTCATGACCGCACTCGATCCTCATCCCGATCTGACGACCGATGTGATCGTCGGCATCGGCTGGATCTACCTGATCCTGTTCGCGATGAACGCGGCATGGACGGCGCACGTCTTTCGCCGCGGCACGCACCGTCGCATGCCCGAATCGCTCGGGGGCCAGGATATTCCGTCGGCGGGAGTCTGGGCGCTGTATTCGGCCCTGCTGGGGATGATCGCCATCGCGCACTTCACCAGCGCCGCCGTGCCGGATCGGTTTCTGCTGCGCATTCCCTCGTGGCTGACGTCCGAAATCGACAGGCTGGTGGCGAACCCCACGATTTTCTTCGTGCTGTCGGTCGCGGGGTTCGGGGCGATGATCATCTTTCGGCGGACCTTCGTCAAACCGACGGTCGGCTGGCTGCTGTTGAATGGCGCGCTGTTGTTTCTCGCGCTGGCGATGACGAACTTCTACTTCCGGCAAATCGTCGGCAAGCCGGACAACGTGCCGATCGTGGCGATGTTGTTCATCGGCGGATTCTTCACCTGGCTGTATTTCGCGCGGGCGGTCGACAACGACGACCGCGTCGCCCAGGGGCGGCCGGTCCGCGAGGCGGAAAAGAACGAAAAGATCCTCGTCTGGCCGGACCTGGTCTACACCGAGCTGATCTGCATGGTGCTGGTCACGGCGCTGTTGATCGCGTGGGGGATGGCGCTTCCCGCGCCGTTGGAAGAGCCGGCCAACGCCGCCAAAACGCCCAACCCCTCGAAGGCCCCGTGGTACTTCCTGGGTTTGCAGGAAATGCTGGTGTATTACGACCCCTGGCTCGCGGGGGTCGTGTTCCCGAGCATGATTTTGGGGGGCTTGATGGCGATCCCCTACATCGATTTCAACAAGAAGGGGAGCGGATATTACACCTTCGACGAGCGGAAGTTCGCGATCTCGATGTTCATGTTCGGATTCATCCCGCTGTGGGTGGGGATGATCGTCCTGGGAACCTTCCTGCGGCAGGCGAACTGGAACATGTTCGGCATCTTCGAAATGCCCGACGTCCACAAGGTCGAAGTCCTCACCAACCGCAACCTCTCCCAGTACTTCTGGAACGACATGCTCGGCACGCGGCTGCCGGCGAATTTGATTTGGCGCGAGGCGCCCGGCATCGTCCTGTCGTTGGCTTACCTGCTGGTGTTGCCGGGTGTGATGGCGGCGACGGCGTTCCGGAGCTTTTACATCCGCATGGGCTTTTTGCGGTTCATGGTGTTTTCCAACCTGTTTCTGTTGATGATGGCCCTGCCGATCAAAATGGTGCTGCGGTGGGTCATCAACCTGAAGTACATCGTGGCCATTCCCGAGTGGTTCTTCAATATTTGAGTTGATCGATGCCGGCGAATGAAACGGTCTGGCGGAACCTGAAGCGGATGCACGTCATCTTCGCCGTGAGTTCCGCTGCGCTGCTGGTGACCGTGGTGTGGATGCTCGCGGGGGACCATGCCGACCCGTGGCGCGACTTTCAGCGGACCTCGGAGAAGATCGTCGCGGAGAAACTCCGCGCCGACATGAGCGAGTACCAGCGCGATCCGGAACGGGTCGCCCGCGTCCGCGAGGTCCAGGAGCAGTTGGAGGAGGCCCGGGTGGCCTACGAAGCGACGGCCCAAGAGCGTGCCGAACTGGAGCGGAAACTCGCCGCCCAGGAGCACGAGACCGCCGTCGCCGAGGAGCGGGTGCGCGATCGCCGCGCCTTCCTCGACAAACGCCGCGCCGACTACGACCTCGCGGTGCGCGACGCACTGTCGCCGGCGCGGCTCGCCGAACTGCTGGAGACGTTCGAAGACGAGCAGCGGCGGGTGGATCGGCTCGTGATCGAGCACCAGGAAAAAGCGGCCGAACTGGCCGAGCTCCGCGCGCAGCTCGCCGCCTACACGAAGGAGCGGGACGAGGCGCAGGCCGAGTTGCGGCGGCTGGAGACGGATCTCGACCTGAAGCACGCGGCCCTGATGTACGTCGAGCCGGACGACTGGTTCTCCGCCGCCAAGCGGAAGATCATGGGCTGGCCGATCATCGACGGCTTCAACTCGCCGATCGAAGTCAAGCACGACTGGATGCCCGACCTGCGGGTCAAGCTGGGGATGTCGAGCGCGGCCCGGTTCGACAATTGCCGCACCTGTCACCTGCTGATCGACCGGGTCCAGGCCGGGAACATTCCCGAGTTCCCGCACGGGCATCCGCAATCGGACGACATCGCCGGCTGGGTCGCGGAGAACAAGTTCCCGCATCCGTACGCGACGCACCCCCGGCCCGATCTCTACATCACCGCCAGCAGTCCCCACCCCGCTCCGCCGGGAGGCGGGCCGGGAACGTTCGGCTGCACGGTCTGTCACGAGGGCCAAGGCTCCGCGACCAGCTTCGACAACGCCGAGCACACGGCCGACAATCCCCATCAGTCGCACGTCTGGGACAAGAAACACGGCCACCATCCCAATCACTATTGGGAATACCCGATGTACTCGGGGCGGCTGCTCGAAGCGACCTGTCTGAAGTGCCATCACCAGGTCGAAGAATTGGGAGAGAACCCCACCTACGGCGCGAGCGCGCCGAAGGTCGTCGAGGGCTATCATCTCATCCAGGATTACGGTTGCTTCGGTTGCCACGAAGTGCAGGGATTCGACGACACCCGTTCGATCGGGCCGGACATCCGCCTCGAGCCGAACTACACCGCGGTCGCCGAGCAATTGCTGCGCGATCCGTTCGTCTTGGCGCAGTCCGAGCAGAAGCGGCGTGCGAACGGGGCGCAGGTTCCCGCGGCGCCGGCGCCGGCGAACGTCGGTCCCGCCGCGGAAGCTCCCGGGGAGGCGGCGACCTCTGCGGCGACCGCGGCGGCGAGTCCGCTTTCGCTCGATGAAATCCGCGAGATGACGTTGCAGGTCAATCGCCGGCCGAACGAAACGGCGACCGAAAAAGCCGCGCTGCGGACCGCTGTCCGCGGCGACGTGGCGGCGCTCGCGCGCGCCGTCGCCGCGAAGCCGTTCGAGTCGACCGCCGACCGTCAGCGGCTGTACGCGTTGATCGAAGCGGACCGCGCGCTCGCGCGGTTCGACATGGCGACGCTGTCGCGCTCCTCGCAGAACATGCTCGACGAGCTGAAGGACTTCGCGCATCCCGGCACGATGCGGAAGGTCGGCCCGGCGCTGCGGCACATCGCCTTGAAAACCACGCCGGAGTGGGTCGAATACTGGACCGAAGAGCCGAAGCGGTTCCGTCCCGACACGCGGATGCCGCAGTTCTTCCATCTTTCGAACCAGCACGATCCGCACGCGGAAGAGTTGATGCCGGTGGAACTGGCGGGGATCGCGCAGTACTTGATGGCCAAGTCGCAGCCGCTCGATCTGATGTCGCCGCCCGAGGGCTATCAGCCGGATGCGGCGCGGGGGGCGGAATCGTTCGCGCAGCGGGGCTGCCTGGCGTGCCATTCGCACGAGAAGTTCCCGGGTTCGGAGGAGGACTTCGGTCCGGACTTGAGCAAGGTCCACGCGAAGCTCAAGCCGGGTGACGAGGGCCGGCGGTGGCTGTACACCTGGATTTCCGATCCGCAGCGGTATCATCCCCGCTCGAAGATGCCCAATCTGTTCCTCGAACCGGAAGGAGAGGGGGATTCGCTCATCGATCCCGCGGCCGACATCGCCGAGTTCCTGTTGCAAGGCGGGCCGGGCGAGTACGAAGCGGCCGAGTGGAAGCCGTATCTCGGCATCGTCTACGACGAGACCTTCACGGACGATACGCGCCGCCGGCTGAAGTTCGATCGGGCCGGGGGCGTGCGGGTGTTGGGCGCAATGGAGCAAGGACCGGCGGTCCGCGCCATGCGAACCGTCGGGGACGCCGACGTGCTCGCGCCGCTGCGGATGAACGACGTGATTCTTACCTTCGACGGCGCCCCGGTCTCGTCCGCCGCGGAAATTCGCGCGCGGGTCGAAGCGATGCGAGTGGGAGAGAAGGTCGCGCTGGGCGTGTGGAGATCCGGTGCCGAGCAGGAGCACCGGTTGATCGTCAGTGATCCGCTCGACGACCTCACGCGGATGTTCCTGTCGAAGAACCTCACCGCGGCCAAGGTCGAGCAGACCTTCCAGGACCGCAACTATCCACTGCCCGTCGATCAGATCAAGGGGGATGAGATCGAGCTGGCCCGCGCCGCCGACTCGGCGGCTCCCGACGAGGCCGCCTGGCGGGAAATGAAGCTCAACTACGTCGGCCGCCGCACGATCTCCCGCTACGGGTGCTACGGCTGCCACGACGTGCCCGAGTTCGAGACCGCCCGGCCGATCGGCACCACGCTGCAGGACTGGGGCCGCAAGGACGTCACCCGCCTCGCGCCGGAGCACATTCACGAGTATCTGCACCATCACGGGGAGCCGGACGGCGGCAGCACGCACGAGCGCGTCGCCGAAGCCCTGCGGGTCGCGGAGTCCGGCTCGTTCGCCAGCGAGGAGGATCGCGACCGGGAAATGTCCGCCGCGTACTTCTACCACAACCTCATCAACCACGGCCGCGACGGCTTCCTGTGGCAGAAGCTCCGCGATCCGCGCAGTTACGACTTCGAGAAGATCGAAACGCGCGGCTACGACGAGCGTCTGCGGATGCCGAAGTTCCCGCTCGACGAAGAGCAGATCGAGGCGATCTCGACATTCGTGCTGGGGCTGGTGGCCGAGCCGCCGGCGGAGCAGTACATCTACCAACCGACCGGTCCCGCCGCGGATCGCATCGCGGGCGAGGGGCTGTTGCGGAAATACAATTGCACCGCCTGCCACATGGTCGAATTGCCGTTCGTGAAGTACGTCGCCGATCCGGCGATGTTGCCCGAGGGCCGGATGACCGACGCGGACCACCCCGAGGCGCTCGACCTGTTGCTGCGGTTGAAGCCCCCGCGCGACGGGCGCACGGGTGAGACGCTCGACAGTGGCGAAGCGGTGATCGGCTTCCACGGCCTGTTGGTCAGCGAGCCGGATCCCGAGGAGGAGGAGGAACTCCAGGAGTTCTACTTCGACCTGTGGGAGACGTTGCAGGTCGGCGAGAAGCGCGTGTTCCCGGGCTCGCGAATGATCGTTCCGAAAACGACGCTGCAAGAGATCGAACCGGCCAGGGGCGGCGACTTCGCCCTGTGGCTGGTCGACCGGCTGAAGGCGACGCCGGCGGTGCGCGACAACACGTCGCTGGCGTGGCAGATGTCCCCGCCGCCACTCTACAAGGAGGGGATCAAGGTGCAGAACGCGTGGCTATACCGGTTCCTCCGCGAGCCGGACCGGTTGCGATTCACCACCGTGTTGCGGATGCCGAAGTTCAATCTCGCGCCGGACGAGGCCCAAGCGCTCGCCGATTACTTCGCGGCGGTCGACGGGGCGTCGTACCCGTACCAGGCGATTCCGCAGCGCGAGCCGCCGTATCTGCACGCGATGGAGCAGGCCCTGGGGCCGATCCTCGGAGCTTCCGTCGCGGGCGCTGGCAATCAGGATTCGACCGGCGGCAACGGTGAGATGATCTCACCCTACCTGAACGAATCGTGGGAGATGCTCAACGCCCCGTTGTGCATCAAGTGCCACTCGGTCGGCGGGCGGCAGGTGCAGATTCAGGATCCGGCGACCGACATCCGCGGGCCGGATTTGCGACACACGGCCGATCGTCTGCGGCCCGATTGGTTGCAACTCTGGCTGTACAAGCCGTCGTGGATCACTCCCTACACGTCGATGCCCGCGCCCCGGGCGGCGAACAGTCGCGACTATTTGCACCTGTTCGACGGCCAGCCCGGACCGCAGACCATCGCCCTCCGCGACGCATTGATGAACTATCACCGCATCCTCGAGGCCCGCGGACGATACGAAGAGCAATCGCCGGCCGCCGAACTCGGCGCACCGGAAACGAACGGGGCGGAACCGGCGCCCGCGCCGGCGCCGGCGGATAACGACGATTCCACCAACGCGCCGGCCCCTGCGGCCGCGCGCCGGGAGCCATAGCGAAATGAGCACGAAGACCATGCGGACCATTCATCTGGTGGCGTCGGCGGCATTCGTCGCGAGTACGATTTCTTTCGCGGGTTGCGGCGGCGGCGCGTCGGAACAGCCGACGGTCGTCCTCAAGGCCCGCGAGGGCGGCTCGGGAGGGGGCCATATTGACGGCCCTCCGCCGACTCCGACGCCCGCCAATGGCGGCCCCGCTCCCGCCGGCGGTTTCGGCGGTTGGAAGGGCAAGGTCGTGTTCGGCGGAACGCTCCCGCAACTGCCGCCGCTGATCGCTCAGGGTGACGCCACCGCCAAGGATCCCGCCGTCTGCGCCGCTCAGCCGGTCCCCAACCAACGGCTCGTCGGTCAGGACGGCGGCGTGGCGAACGTGTTCATCTACCTGCGGTCGGCCCCGTCCGGCGCGGCCGCCGCCGAGGCGCCCTCGGAAGAGGCGGTGTTCGACCAGAAGGGGTGCGTGTTCCTGCCGCACGCGATGTTCGTCCGCACCGACCAGCCCATCCGCGTGCTCAGCGACGATCCGATCGCCCACAACACGCACACGTTCCCGAAGCGAAACAGCTCGTTCAACCAGGTCATCGGCGCCAGCGATCGCACGGGCGTCACGTTCCAGTACAGCCGCGCCGAGTCCGAGCCGGTGAGCGTCAAGTGCGACTTCCACGCCTGGATGCAGGCCTACCACTTGCCGCTCGATCATCCGTTCGCGGCGGTCAGCGCGGCGGACGGCAGCTTCGAATTCCCGGATCTGCCGGCCGGCACGCATGAATTCATGGTCTGGCACGAAGGGGTCCGCGGCGGATTCCTCACCCGCGCCTTCAAGGTCACCGTTCAGGCAGACCAGTCCGTCGAGCAGAACATCGACTACCCCGCGGACAAGTTCGCCGCGAACGCCGAAAACGGCGCGCGGACCATCGTGCTGTCCTCGCTGATCCGCAAGTAACATCCGCTCGCAGCGTGCTGGCGGCATCCATCGCCGCGCAACGTGAGACCGTGGAGACCGTTTTCGTGAACGTCCGAGGTTCGACAGTCATCGCTTTGGGGCTGCTGCTGCCGGGGATCCTTGCCGGTTGCGGGCGTCCCGAAGCGCAGTTCGCCTTCAGCCAGCGGATGGACCGGCTGCCCGACGCCGCGCGCCGCGGCATGGTGGACGGCGAGCGGGTCCGCATCAAGGGACTGGAGCAGTTGCTGACCGAGACGTTCGGCACGCCGAACGACATCGTCGTGTGGGACAAGCTGCCGCTCGATTTCGGCGGCGGGACGTTCGAAGTCTCGCCGGGTTGGCCGGCGACGGTCGACGAATCGCGCCGCCTGGAAGGGAACAAGACCGCGTTCGAGATGCGGACGATCGCGGGCGGCGAGTTCCCCGCCGATCCGCGCGGAATGCGGATCGAGTGGCGCACCGGCTCGTTCGCCGACGCGCTCGTCCAGGCGAAGACCGGCGGCGATGCGCGCCCCGCCGTGTTTCGCGTCGACTCGGTGGACGACGGTTGGCTGCATGTGGGACTGGAGAACTTCGACCCGGCGGCGGACCATCTCGTGCTGTCGTCCGGGGCGGTCGAGGCGACCGATTCGTTCCCGGCGCCGCTTCCCGCGTCGGAGTTCGTGCTGGTGTTCGATCCGCGGGCGATCGGCGGCGACACATTCGAGATCGCGGTGCGCCGCGCGGACGAGGGGGCGAACGAACTGCCCGGCGATCCGTCCGGACTGGCGGTGAACTGGCTCGACGGAATCTACGCCGGGGCGCAACTGGAATCGAAGCGGGATGGGGCGATCATTCCGGCGCGGTTCGTCGTCGCCGGTTACGACCGCGACAATCATCTTCTGCGGCTGCGGCTCGACGGCTTCGATCCCGCGAGGCAAGAAGTGCTGGCGAGCATTCCTCAGGACGACGCGGGAGAATATCCGGGCCTGCCCGCCCCTCCCGCGGGGGTCGAATTCGCCGTCGTCGGCCAGAACCTTCAACAGGGGAAGAAGCTGTACGCGGTGCATTGTATGCACTGCCACGGCGTGACCGGCGACGGCAATGGTCCGACGGCGAAGTATCTCGATCCATTGCCTCGCGATTATCGCCACGGGATTTTCAAGTTCACGTCGACGCGGTCCGGCATGCGGGCTCGCCGCGAGGATCTGCGGCGGACGGTGATCGAGGGCATTCCCGGCACGAACATGCCCTCGTTCCTGCTGCTGGAGGACGATGAACTGGACGCGATCATCGAGTACGTCCTGTTTCTCGCGATGCGGGGGGAGGTCGAAAAGCGGCAGATCGACGAGATCGCCGGCCGGGGGTTCAACATCGACGAGTTCTCCGCCTCCGACTCGGGCCAGCTCGAGAAGTTAGCCGAGTATTTGCGAGACGAAGTTCCGGAGGAGATCGAAGGGAACGCGGACATCACCGCGGAGGAATGGACGCGGGCCGCGGAGGAAGTCGCGGTTCTCGTGCCGGGCAAGCCGCGCACGCCGGATACGCTCGAATCCCGCCAGCGGGGGAGGGCGCTGTACCTCTCGGCGAAGGCGCAGTGCGCGAACTGCCACGGCGTGGAAGGATTGGGGAACGGTCCGCAGACCGAGGACTTCGAGGACGACCCGGCGAATCCCGGCCAAAAGCGGAGCGAACCGGGCTTGCACGACGAATGGGGGCATGTCGTGCTGCCGCGGAACCTCACGCGGGGCATGTACCGTGGCGGGCGCCGGCCGATCGACATCTACCGCCGGATTCACGCCGGGATCAGCGCATCTAAAATGCCATCCTTCGGCGGCACGGTGCTCAACGACGACGAAATCTGGGACGTAGTGAATTACGTACTGAGCGTTCCGTACGAAGGTCGCACCGCGCCGCCGCGACCGCAGACGGAAGACGTGGCGGCGACGAAACATTGATGCGAGTAGGCAGTCGGCAGTAGGCAGTCGGCAGTAGGCAGGAAAAGATCGAGTCGATGTCGTTCGAGGTGGAGAACACGCTGCCCCATCCACAACAAGATCGCGCCAACCGCCGACTGCCGACTGCCGACTGCCGACTGCTGACTGCTGACTGCCGACTGCTGACTGCCGACTCCCTCCCCGGGGACAACCGACGTGAAACGATTCTGGTGCTTCTTCTTCCTCTTCTGGCCGGCGGTCGCCGTCGCCGCGTGCTGGATCGCGCCGCAGATGGGCTGGTGGTTTCCCTATGGCCGTGGCGCGGCGACGCCGTTGGGGTCGCGGATCGACGATCTGTTCCACATGATCCTGTGGATCACTTCGATCACGTTCGTCGCCGTGCACATCGCGCTGGGGTACGTATTGTTCCGCGGCGCGCGGGAGACCGACGAGCGGGCGCTGTACACGCACGGCAGCCACAATCTGGAAGTCATCTGGACCATCGTCCCTTCGGGGATCCTGCTGTTCATCGCGCTCTACCAGATGGACGTCTGGGCCGAGTACCGTATTCAATCGAGTTTTCCGACGACGGCCCAGGGAGAGCCGATCCTCAACGAGCCGATCGCGGAGGTGACCGCGCGGCAGTTCGAATGGCGTATTCGCTACCCGGCGCCGGGGCGGAAGTTCGCCGACCGGGCCGACGTGCAACGCTGGCTGCGCGAACCAGAGCCGGGCGATCTGCACGCGGTGAACGACCTGCGCGTTCCCGCCGGGCGGAACGTGCTGATCTACCTCCGCACGCAGGACGTGCAGCATTCGTTCTTCGTGCCGGAATTGCGGGTCAAGCAGGACGCCGTCCCGGGCCAGGTGATTCCAGTGTGGTTCAACGTGGTGAACCGCACCTATGACCGCGAGCTGGGGGGCGTGGCTTACGAGTGGGTGTGCGCGGAATTGTGCGGCTGGGGGCATTACAAGATGGGCGCCCGGCTGGTGGCCGGGAATCAGCAGGATTTCGACGCGTACCTGCAACGCCTCGCCGCCGAGCAGAGCGACGACGGGTATCGGGAAGAAGTGACGAGTGACGAGTGACGAGTTGAGAGTCGAGGGTTGAGAGTCGAGGGCGGATGAGGAGTTGGCTTCCGAGTGACACGGATCGACGGCGGTTGCGAGCTTTTCTCGTAACTCGTCACTCGTCACTCGTCACTCGTAATCACCGCGAGGTCATCGTGAGCACATTGAAACCCATCGAGTCGGTCGCGGGGCATGGTCATGGGGGCCATGGTCACGGCGACGAAGGCCGCGGCCATCACGAGCCGGGTTTCGTCCGGAAGTACGTCTTCTCGACCGATCACAAGATCATCGGCATCCAGTTCCTGATCACCACGCTGCTGATGCTGATGGTGGGCGGGTTCCTGGCACTCGGCGTGCGCTGGCAGCTCGCCTGGCCGTGGCAGAGCATGCCGATCCTCGGGCAATTGTTCGCCCAGGAAGGAGGGCAGATTTCGCCCGAGTTCTACACAATGCTGTTCACGATGCACGCCACCGTGATGATCTTCCTCGTGATCATCCCGATCCTCGCGGGCGCGTTCGGGAACTTCCTGATTCCGCTGATGATCGGCGCGGACGACATGGCCTTTCCCACGTTGAACATGCTCAGCTACTGGTTCATGTGGCCGGCCATCGCGCTGTTCATGCTGAGCTTCCTGTTCGGCGGCGGTCCGGCGTCGGGATGGACGAGCTACCCCGTGTTGTCGGTCATTCCGTGGGCGGCCCCCGGCTCGGGGACGGCGCAGACGTTCTGGCTGCTGGGACTGACGTTCGTCGGCTTCTCGTCGATGATGGGGTCGATCAACTACATGACCACCATCATCAACATGCGGGCCCCCGGGATGACGCTGTTCCGCATGCCGCTCACCATCTGGGCGATGTTCATCACCGCCATTCTGCAGGCGTTCGCGCTGCCGGTGCTGACGGCGGCGGGCTTCATGCAATTCACCGACCGCATCCGGATCGCGGGCCTGCACACCTGCTTCTTCTTCCCCTCCGGGCTGTACATCAACGGGCAGGAAGTGATTCACGGCGGCGGACAACCGCTGCTGTGGCAGCACCTGTTCTGGTTCTACTCGCACCCGGCCGTGTACATCATGATCCTGCCGGGGATGGGGGTGGTCAGCGAGCTGGTGGCCTGTTTCACGCGGCAGCGGCCCTTCGGCTACGCCTTCATCGGTTTTTCGAGCTTTGCCATCGCCGTGTTCGGGTTCCTGGTCTGGGGACACCATATGTTCGTGTCCGGGCAGTCGGTGTACGCGGGGATGGTCTTCTCGATCCTCAGCTATCTCGTGGCCATCCCCTCGGCGGTCAAGGTGTTCAATTGGACGGCCACGCTCTACAAGGGTTCGGTCTCGTTCTACACGCCGATGCTCTATGCGCTTGGCTTTATCGGGCTGTTCACCGTGGGGGGCATGACGGGAATGTTCCTGGCCGCCCTAGCGGTCGACGTTCATGTGCACGACACGTACTTCGTGGTGGCACATTTCCATTACATCATGGTGGGCGGGATGGTGATGGCCTACCTGGGCGGCATCCACTTCTGGTGGCCCAAGATAACCGGCCGCTTGTACCCGGAAGGCTGGGCGCGTTTCTCGGCGATCCTGATTTTCGTGGGCTTCAACCTGACGTTCTTTCCGCAGTTCGTGCTGGGCTACCTGGGCATGCCCCGCCGCTACCACGTGTACCCGGACGAGTTCCAGGTGCTCAACGTGATGTCGTCGGCCGGAGCCTCGATCCTGGCGGTCGGATACTTGTTCCCGCTGACGTACCTGATCTGGTCCTTGCGGTATGGGCCGATCGCGCCGGCAAATCCCTGGGGAGCTACCGGGCTGGAGTGGCAGACCACCTCCCCTCCACCCACATACAACTTCGACCAGACGCCGGTCGTTACCCAGGAAGCTTATTCCTACGAGCTGGGGGATGCCGAAGGGCGCCCGCCTGAGGAGGTCGGCGGTGACTGACCGCGCTAGTCCGCTGGCCCATCATTTCGACGACCTGGACCAGCAGCGCGATGCCGCCGAGCTGGGCATGTGGGTGTTCCTGGCCACCGAGGTCCTGTTCTTTGGAGGGCTGTTCCTGGCCTATGCCGTTTACCGCGGCCAGTACGGCGAAGCCTTTGCCGCCGCCAGCCACCATCTCGACTCCTGGCTGGGGGCCGCCAACACGCTTGTGCTGTTGACCAGCAGCCTGACGATGGCCCTGGCGGTCCACGCGGCCCAGACCGGCCGGCGAGGGCTGCTGGTGGGTTTGTTGCTGGCCACGCTGCTGCTGGGGGCCGTGTTTTTGGGCGTCAAGCTCTACGAGTACCACCACAAGTACGAGGAGCAGCTCGTGCCGTTGTTCGGCCTGCCGTTTTACTACGAAGGCCCGGCGCGCTCGGAGGCGATGATGTTTTTTACCTTGTACTTCATCATGACCGGCGTACACGCGCTGCACATGGTGATCGGCATCGGCGTGTTGGGCACGTTGATGGTGCTGGCCTGGCGGGGCGGTCTCTTGGCCGAGCGGTACGCTGCGGTGCACCTGACCGGGTTATATTGGCACTTTGTCGATATCGTCTGGGTGTTCTTGTTCCCTTTGCTGTA
>JBBDNT010000276.1:0-12589 GCA_040877445.1 Planctomycetaceae bacterium | reverse complement strand
GTCCACGATCAGCACGTTCTTGTCCCGCACGTCGCCGATGACTTCCAGCACCTTCGCCGTTTCGGTGTGATCGACCCGCTGCTTGTTCCCGATGACCACCGGCACGCCGAGGAGGTTGGCGAAGGCGGCCGCGTCCTTGGCGAAGCCGGTGTCGGGGCTGCACACCACCAAGTCGCGGATGCCGAGCGTCTTCACGTGCTGGCAGAGCACGTTGCGGGCGTAGAGATGATCGACCGGAATGCCGAAGAACCCTTGAATCTGCGGGCTGTGCAGGTCCATCGTGAGGACGCGGTCGGCCCCCGCCGCCTGAATCGCGTCGGCGCACACGCGGGCGCGGATCGAGACGCGCGGCTCGTCCTTCTTGTCCCCCTTCGCATAGCTGAAGAAGGGGATGACCGCCGTCACCTGCTGGGCGCTCGCCCGCTTGAGCGCGTCGATCCAGAACAGCAACTCGACGAAGTTGTCGTTGACCGGATAATGGACCCCTTGAATGATGAACGCGTCCTTCCCGCGGACGTTCTGCTCGACGCGGACGAAGACGTTCCCCTCGCTGAACACCCGGGCGTTGCACGGCGTGAGCGCGATGCCGAGCTGCGCCGCGATCGCCGCCGCCAGCTGCGGATTCGCGCTGCCGGCGAGGACCGCGAGATCCCCCTGCGGCGCTTGAAAGGGCTGCGCCCGCGGCCCGTAGCCGGCGAGATTGGTCGGTTCGAGGGAACTCATCGAGCAGTGCGGAATGCGGAATGCGGAGCGGAGAGTGCATGCCGCACGCCCGCGCTGGCGGGAACCGCCCACCCAGTTGCATCATACCGGGCGACGGGAGCATCACAAGCCACGCGGCGTCACTTCGCCGGTAGCGGAATTCGCAAGAATTCCGGCCATTGCCAGCGGGCGCGCGATCGGAAGTCTTGCGACTTCCGCTACGAATCGAAGACGGCGTCTCCTCCCGCGGTCTCTTCACAAGCTCTCACTGCTTCTTCGGCGGCTTCGCGCGCGGCTTCCCGCGCTCGAGCTTCTTTCGCAGGTTCGGGAGCTTCGTCGCCGGCTTACGCGGGGCGTTGCGTTGAGTCTTGGACATGGGTTCGAACCTGCTTCCGGCCGATTGCCTCTTCCATGCGCTCGGCTCGGATGGACGAGCACGTATCGAGCCGGTCGCCGTAAGCGACACGCGGAGGCAAGCCGCGGCCGAGCGGGCGACACGACTGCCGCTCAGGGCGCCACGCGGATTCCCCGTCGCCCGGCCTCGGCCGCTTCCCCGGGCCGCACGACGATTTCGACTTCCTGGCCGAGCGCATTCAGAAATCGGAACAGCCGATCGATGCTGTATCGCGACGCGGCCGCGCATCAGCGCGGAGACCTTCGGCTGGTCCAGCCCGAGCAGTTTGCCGGCGCCGGCCTGCGTGAGCTTTCGCTCGGTGATCGAGGCTCGAATCCGGCGGACGAGTTCCGCCTTGGCGAGAGCGACTTCGGGATTGGGAAGCCCGAGGTCGGCGAATACATTGTCGCTTCCTCGCTCGACGCGCGCGGAAGCGTCATCATCGATCGTCGCGTTTTGCCTTCTGCTGCTCGATTCGGCTGGCATGGTCGCGTTCCGCTTGATCGATTCCCCGGCACGGTTCCGGGAAGTATCACTCGAATCGTCGGATCTCCGAGGGACTGATGGGCAATTCGAGTTGCGACTGAAGGTGATGCACTGCGCGGTCGCAGTACACCCGCACGGAATTCCGTGGAACGCGGGTCACCGCGGGATCCTGTCGGTCGGACTGAGCCATTCCAGAAGCGCCATGACGAGCGAGATGAACAGCAGGACGCCGAAGAGGATGGCTGCAACGAGCAGGATCCCCCCGACCACTGCGCCGACGGCTGGAATGAACAGCGCCGATACGACGATCACCAGCCCTGCGACACAGCCTGCGATGAACCGTTGCTGTCGCCGCAGTTTGCCTTCCGCGACCTGAAGACGCTCGCGGAGCGACGCGACAGCCTTACGATCGGAATCGTCCATGGCGGTTTCGTCCGATAAGCGTTCCACGATTCGTCACCCGAACAACCGCATTATAGCGGCTTGGAAACGCAGGGTCGAGCAGAGCGCAGCCGCACTAGCAGTTCATAGTTGCTGCCAGTGCTTGAATCGCTTCGTGGGAGTCGGGTTTCGGGCGAGACCCGAACGATGCTATGATGGTGCTGAATCCCAGGCAAGAGGCGTCCGGTGCCCGCTCACCCGAACAAGCACATCCGCGATGCGCTCAAGCACGCGGAAAAGCGGGGTTGGACCGTCACGAAGTCGGGGCCCCGCGCCCATGCGTGGGGCGTGATCCATTGCCAGTTCGGGCATCGGGAATGCTGGATGTCGATCTACTCGACGCCCCGGAACCCCGAGAAACACGCGCGGGAAATTCGGCGGACCATCGACCGTTGCACGGGTGGACTAGGAGACATGGCATGAACGACTATCGCTTTTCCCTGATCGTTCCCGCCGGGGCGATGACGACCGACGAGATTCTCGACGCTACCGATGCCCTCGGAGACGCCGATTGCCTCGACGCTTCCCTTCGCGGCCATTCCGAGGGGATGGAACTGTTGTTCGAGCGGGGGGCGGACTCGCTTCAGGCCGCGATCGCTTCGGCGATTGCCGACGTCGAACGCGCCGGGTTTCGCGTGGCCCGCGTCGAGATGGAGCGCGACGCGGTCGGCATTCGATAGCGGGCGCGTTGGCGATTCGCCGGCGGGAGAATCCCCGCGGGCTATGGCGATTCACGCCACGCTCAGATCGCTGAACTCGGGGAAGTCGATCTCGTGCGTCACCTGGCGTTGCGGCTCGACGTGCTTCCGGGCCGGGCCGGCGCGGAAGGCCTCGAAGCCGCGGAGGTCGTACTCGGGGAGCATCTTGTTGATCCGCATCTCGATCGCGGTCAACAGTTCGCCCTGCTCCTTCGTGACCAGGGTGATCGCCACGCCCTTCTCGCTCGACGAAAGCCGCCCGGTGCGGCCCACGCGGTGAACGTAGTCGTCGTGATATTCGGGAATATCGTAATTGATGATGTGCGAGACGGTGCTGACGTCGATCCCGCGGCCCACCACGTCGGTCGCGATGAGCATTCGCAGCTTGCCGTCGCGGAACTTCTGCAAGGTCCGCTCGCGCACGCTCTGCTGCAGGTCGCCGTGCATCATCGCCACGTTGCCGAGTTTGCGGGCGAAGCGGTGATAAAGCTTGTCGCTGCCGCGCTTGGTGCGGGTGAAGACGAGCACCTGATTGGGGCGTTCCAGTTGCAGGATCCGCACCAGCGCGCCGAACTTGCGATCGTCGTCGACGGTGACGTAATACTGGTCGATCGTGTCGACCGCCACGCCGTCGCTCGACAGGTCGATGTTGTCCGGGTTCCGCATGTAGCGCTGCGCGAGCCGTTCGACCGGCGGGGGGACCGTCGCGGAAAGCAGCATCGTCTGCCGCTCGGCCGGGCAGCGGCGGAGAATCTTCTCGATGTCCGGCCGGAAGCCGATGTCCAACATGCGGTCCGCCTCGTCGAGCACGACGACCTTCACGCGGTCGAGGTGCAACACCCGGCGGCTGATGAGATCGATCACCCGTCCCGGCGTGCCGATCACCACGTGCACCCCGCGCTCCAAATCGTGAATCTGGTCGCGCAAGGGGCGGCCGCCGACGATCACCGCGGTGCGGCAGGGGCGATTGCTCGACAGGCGGCGGCACTCCTGGGCCACCTGTTCGCACAGTTCCCGCGTGGGAACGAGCACGATCGCCTGCGGATAAGCGGTCGAAAAGTCGATTTGCTCGAGCAATGGCAGCGTGAACGCGGCGGTCTTGCCGGTACCGGTTCGCGCCTGGCCGATGACGTCGCCCCCTTTGACGGCGACCGGAATGAACGCCGCCTGAATGGGGCTGGGCGTTTCGTATCCGACGTTTCGAACTGCTTCCAACGATTCCGAACTCATGCCGAGATCCGCGAAACGGACCTCCGTTTTCGATTCCTCTTGTACTGTCGCCAAGGCTTCCGTGGTTCCTCTGAATGAGTGGACGGTCACGCTCCGGCGTCCCTCCCTGGTCCGGGGCTGTTCTTCGATTCGATTGTGCCTGATGCATCAAGGATAGTGCACAAGCGGCGGCGGGTCAATCCAAGAGGCGGCCGATATGTGACCGGACGCCCAGTTCGGGGCGCCGCTACCGGGGCGACGCGAAACCGCGAGCGATCGGCGGATTCCGAATATGCGGTGAAATCCTCACGGTTCGACCACGATCTTCCCATTCAACTCCGCCTTCCGCGCGACGGTCGCTTCCTCCTGCAGGCGATGGGCGGCGGCGGCTTCCGACAGCGGGAACGTGCGGCCGATGTTCGGCCGCAAGGTTCCCTCCGCGTACAGCCGGTCGAGCATGTCCGCGCTCGCCTGCTGCTCGTGCGGGCTGGCGTTGAACATCGCGAAGCCGGCGAGCTTCAAGTCCTTCACGTAGAACGGGCCGACCGGAAATTCCGGCCGGGCGTCGCGGCCCGCCATCAGCACGATTCGGCCGCGCTTCTTCATCATGCCGACGGTGCGGTCGAACGTCGGCTCGCGCTGCGTCTCCCACCAGACGTCGATGCCTCCCAACGGCTCGGCGAATTCGCGGATGTCGTCGTCGAGGAAGGACGAATGATAATCGAGGACGAGATCGGCCCCGTAGGCTTCGCACTGCTTCTTCTTCTCGTCGCTGCCGACCGTGGCGATGACCTTCGCCCCGTGCGCCTTGGCAAGCTGCACCACGCAGCTTCCCACGCCGCCGGTCCCGCCGTTGACGAACAGCAACTCGCCCGGCCGCAACTGCGCGTGCAGGAACAACCCGAGGTGCGCGGTGATGCCGACCAACGCCCCGGCCGCGGCGTCGGCGTCGGAAATCTCGTCCGGCGTGGAATACAGCCACTGTTCGTCGATGGCGGCGAGTTCCGCGAACGTTCCCCGCCGGCCGAACAATCCCTGGTTGCTGCCCCACACGCGATCGCCCGGTTGGAACTTCGTCGTTCGCGGGCCGCACGCCTCGACGACGCCGGCGAGATCGCAGCCGACGATGTAGGGGAATTCGAGCGGCATCGGCACGATGCCGGCGCGAATGTAGGTGTCGATGGGATTGACGGCGGCCGCCCGCACTCGCACGAGCACCTGCCCCGGCCCGGGCGCGGGATCGGGGAGGTCGTCGTACCGAATCACTTCGGGAGGACCGGTCTGCGTGATGAATGCGGCTTTCATGGCTTCGTCCTCGAACAATCGACCATCGAATCGAGAGAACGGATCGAACTCGAACCGGACGACTCCACCATATCGTGGAACGAGGGAAGGATCGAGAGCGCCCCGGACGGCGGTGCGGCCACCATAGAAGAACTCGACACAAAGGCGCACCTTCCCGTCATTTCCGCGCAGGCGGGAATCCAGCAATCTCCAAGGCGGCTACCCACTACTTCGTCTCCCCCCGCTGACGCGGGAGGCTCGCTATTTCTCTTCGCACTGCGAATGGTCGATTTGCGATGTTTCCCGCCATTCCCAATTCGTCTTTCCGCCGGTCCCGGTCTTCTCGTATACTCCCCGCCCACTGGATCGTGCCGACCGAGCGCCACCGGAATCGTGCAGCCGAAGGGAAAGGAGTCCTCATGCGGACCATCGCCGTGATGAATCAGAAAGGGGGCGTCGGCAAGACGACCTCCAGCGTGAACGTGTCGGCGGCGCTCGCCCGGAAGGGGCGGCGGGTCTGTCTGATCGACCTCGATCCGCAGGGGCACGCCTCGCTTCATCTGGGCGTCGAGGCCCATGGGCAGGATCCCACGATCTACGACGTCTTCGCCGGCACGCGGTCGCTCGCCGACGTGCGGCGGCTGGTGTCGCCCAATCTGTGGCTGATCCCCTCGAACATCGACCTGGCCGCCACGGAAGTCGAACTTGCCGACGCGCCCGGCCGCGAGAGCGTGCTCCGCGGGGCGTTCTCCCGCTGGGCGGAATGCGAACAGTTCGATTACGTCGTCATCGACTGCCCGCCATCGCTGGGCGTTCTGACGGTCAACGCGCTGACCGCGGTCCGCGAAGTGTTCATTCCCTTGCAGCCGCATTTCTTCGCGCTGCAGGGGTTGTCGAAACTGCTGGAAACGACGGCCCTCGTGCGGCGACGGCTCAATCGCGAGTTGAAGGTCACCGGAATTCTGATGTGCCTGTATGAAACGGGAACCAGGCTCGCGGCCGACGTGACCGACGATCTCGCCGCGTTCCTGAAGCGGAGCGATCCCGAGGCGCCGTGGGCCAAGGCCCGCGTGTTCGGCAGCCGCGTGCGAAGGAACATCAAGCTGGCGGAGGCCCCCAGCTTCGGCCAGTCGATCTTCGACTACGCCCCCAACTGCGCCGGCGCGCACGACTACGCAGGCATGGCGGAAGAAGTGCTGGCGGATGAAGCCAGGTCGAGCACCGTCGCGCCGACCGCCGCGCCGACGGCGCGACCGGCCGCCGCGTGAGAGACGGCGGCGATCCCGTCTTGCGGCCTTTCGCCGCTTTGGGTTACAACCCGTCGCCCAATCTCCTCAGGCATCATTCCAGGGAAGGATCCCGCCCATGCCGCTCTCGGCCGGAGCGCTCGCACGCCTGTTGAACGCGGAATTGCTCGGCGACCCCGAGCGCGTCGTCGCCGACGGCGGCTCGCTCGAAAACGCCGGTCCGCGGGACGTGACGTTCGTCGCCGACGCGAAGAACCTGCGGCGGCTCGCCAAATCGCGGGCGGGAACGGTCCTCGTCGCCCGGACGCTGCTCGCCGCGCTCCCGTCCGATCTGCCCCAGGCGGTGCTGCTGGTCGACGATCCGCTCGCCGCGATCGTCGCCGCCCTGGCGCAGCTCCGCCCGCCGCGGCCGCGATCGACGTTCGGCATCTCCGTCGAGGCGCTCGTCAGCCCCTCGGCCCGCATCGGCGAGGGAACCAACATCCATCCGCGGGCGCACGTCGGCGACGACGCGGTCATCGGCGCGAACTGCGAAATCCATCCCGGCGTGGTGATCGGCGCCGGCTGTCGGATCGGCGACGAAGTCACGCTGCATCCGCACGTCGTGCTCTATCCCGACGTGACGCTCGGGAACCGCGTGACTCTGCACGCTCACGCGGTGATCGGGGCGGACGGCTTCGGCTACCGGTTGGTGGACGGCCGGCATCGAAAGATCCCGCACTTCGGCACCGTGCGAATCGAAGACGATGTCGAGATCGGCGCCTGCACCACGGTCGATCGGGCGATGATCGGGACGACCGTCGTCGGCGAGGGAACCAAGCTCGACAATCTCGTGATGATCGCCCACAACTGCGAACTGGGGAAACACAACCTGCTCGTCTCGCAGGTGGGACTCGCCGGCTCGGTCACCACCGGCGATTACGTCGTGTGCGCGGGGCACGTCGGCGTGGCGGACCACGTGCATCTGGGCACGGGCTGCACGGTCGGCTCGAAGTCGGGGGTCCACAAGGACGTGCCGCCGGGCGAGACGTACATCGGCCTTCCCGCCGGTCCCGTCGCCGAAGAAATGAAGGCCGTGATGGCCCAGAAGAAACTTCCCGAAATGCGGAAGCAACTCCGCGAACTCGAGCACCAGGTCGAGAAGCTGGTGCGGACGGTCGAGTCGCTGTCCGCCGCGCGGTCCGAATCCGCATCGTCCGAATCCGCATCGTCCGAGACCGCATCGTCCGCCGCCGCATGATTCGCCTGATGACCGTTTCCGCCGACAACTCCCCCGCGAGCGATCATCCGCGGGGCCAGCGCATCGGACTGCTCGCCGGGAGCGGGCGGTTTCCGATCGCCTTCGCGCGGGCCGCGCAGTCCGTCGGGCATTCGGTGTATTGCGTGGGCGTGCTGGGCATGGCGCCCGATGAACTGGCGGAAATCTGCGACGACTTCGCGCACACCCCGTTGGCGCGCGTGGGGCGGGCGATCCGGCTGTTCAAGAAGGCGGGCGTCTCCACCGCGGTGATGGCCGGCAAGATCGAAAAAACGGTGCTGTTCCACCCCTTCCGCATTCTGCGGCTGCTGCCCGATTGGCGAACTCTGCACATGTGGTTCACCTATGCCCGCCGGGACAAGAAGGACGACACGCTCTTGATGGCCGTCATCCGCGAGTTCGGACGCGACGGCATCCAATTCGAGTCCGCACTGAACTATTGCCCGGAGCTGCTCGTGAATCATGGATTCCTCACCCGCAGACGACCGACCCCCGCGCAATGGCGGGACATCCGCTTCGGCTGGGATCTCGCGAAGGAGATGGGCCGCCTCGACGTGGGGCAGACCGTCGTCGTGAACGACACGGCGGTGATCGCCGTCGAGGCGATCGAGGGGACCGACCAGTGCATCCGCCGGGCGGGCCTGTTGTGCAAGCGGGGCGGGTTCACCGTGGTGAAGGTCGCGAAACCGCAGCAGGACATGCGGTTCGACGTGCCAACCATCGGCGTCGATACGCTGAAGTCGATGCAGGAAGCGGGAGGCCGCGTGCTCGCGGTCGAAAGCGACAAGACGATCCTCCTCGACCGGGAGGAAGTGGTGAAACTCGCGGACCGGCTGGGCATCGCGATCGTGGCGCTCAACGCCGACGAGTTGCAGATGCGCGCCGCGGGGTGAGCTGAGAAGAAAGAAGAGGGAAGAAGGAAGAGACAAGACCAAAGACCGTCTCGGAAACGGGACGTCAGCAGGACGTGAAGCCGCTCACTCGCCAGCACCTGACGCGGGCGGCCCGCGAACTGCGCCGCTACTTCGGCGAGACGCGGCCGTTGCGAGAACTCCACGAGGGAGACGCCGAAGCCTGGTGGTTGCACCTGGTCGGGACGCGGAAGTTCGGGGAGAACACGGCCCGGCGGATCGCCGGACGGGCCAAGCAATTCTTCACCTCGGCCCGCAAGCGGAAGCTGGTCGCGGAAAACCCGCTCGCCGGACAGTCGCGGTGGATTCCCTTGTTTCCGGAGTTGCGGCCGCACTTGGAGGCCGTGTTCGACCACGCCGAGCCGGGGACGGAGTACGTCATTACCCGCTACCGATGCGAACGCGAATCTGCGGATTCACATGCTGCGGATCGTCGCCAAGGCCGGCTTGAAGCCGTGGCCCAAGCTATTCCAAAATCTTCGGTCGGCCCGCGAGACGGAACTGGCCGAGACGTTCCCGTTGCACGTGGTCACGGCCTGGATGGGGAATTCGCAGCCGGTGGCGATGAAGCATTACCTGCAAGTCACGGACCAACACTTTGCGCAGGCGGTGCAGAATCCGGTGCAGCAACCGTCGCCAACGGGTGCGAACGACGAGCAGACGGAGATGGCCGCGCAAGACGAAACCCCCCGCCTTGGCAGGGGTTGGCGGCGATTCGCATTGCTTGCCGGATTGTCAAGTGCCCCCGCTTGGACTCGAACCAAGAACCTACTGATTAAGAGTCAGTTGCTCTGCCAGTTGAGCTACAGGGGCCTGCAAGGACTTACGTCGAATTGCCGATTTCTCTTTACACCCTGGCGTACACCCATTACAATGTGCCGATGAGTCGAGGCGTCCGCGGCTGTGTCGGCGACGGGCGTCGGTATCATCGGAACCGGGTTGTTCTGGGGGTGACGCATGGCGGGCAATTCTAGCAGGGCGGGGCACTCCCGGAAAGCCTCGCGGTCGAAACCGAAGCATTCGGTCTGGAAACATACGAGCGGTTACTGGTGCCGGAAGCATCGGCAGAAGCCGTACTATTTCGGCCGGGTCGAGAACGATCCGGACGGGGTGAAGGCCCAGGCGTGGATGGATCGCGACTGGCCTTTTATTGTCGAGGGGCGGCCGCGTCCTTCCGGACCGCCGGATGAAGCGGGGAGCGCCGACTACCTGACGCTTAAGGCTCTCTGCAACGCCTTCATCGGCAGCAAGCGGGCGGCGGTCGAGGCTGGGGAACTGTCCCCCCGCACGCTCGAGAATTACTACCGGACCTGCTCGTTGCTGATGTCGCACTTCGGCGGCGAGCTGCGAGTCGATGCGATGCGTCCGGAAGACTTCGAGCGATTTCGTGCCGTACTGGCGGAAGATCGTTCGCCGGTGGGGCTCCTCCACGAAGTCAATCACGTCCGCGTCGTCTTCAAGTATGCGGCGGACAATCGGCTGATCGACCGGCCGGTGCATTACGGGCAGGGATTCAATCGCCCGTCGACGAAGGCGCTCCGCAAGGTGCGGAATGAGCGCGGCCCGCGAATGTTCGATGCGGTAGAACTGCGGACGATCCTCGCGGCGCTCGACGGGAAGCCGGTTCCGGTGGAGGGTGAGGACGAACCGGTCTCATTGTCACGTGACCCGGCGTTGAAGGCTGCCGTCCTGTTGGGGGTGAACGGTGGCCTGGGGAACAGCGACATCGGCAATCTGCCTCAGCGGGCATTCGATCTCGAAAACGGGTGGCTCGAATACCCGAGGGTGAAGACGGAGATTCAGCGCCGCATCCCGTTGTGGCCGGAAACAGTGCAGGCGATCCGCGACGCACTGGTCGTGCGTCCGAAGCCGCGGAAGGCGACGGATGCGGGATTGGTGTTCCTGACGTCGACCGGCCGCCGACTGGTCCGAGTGCAGGACCGCAGGAAAGAGAAGGACGGTGCCCCGGCCTCGGTGCCGATCGACGGCCTGGCTCCGATGTTCTCGAAGGTGCTGAATCGGATCGGCATCAATGGCCGGCGTGGCTTCTACACGCTCCGGCACGTCACGCAAACGATCGGCGGCGAAGCTCGCGATCCCGATGCGGTCGCGGCCATCATGGGGCACGTCGACAGCAGCATGGGGGCCGTCTACCGAGAGCGAATTTCCGACGATCGCTTGCGGGCGGTGGTCGAGACGGTGCGGTCGTGGCTGTGGCCGGAGTGCGACCGGACGGGCGGAAATGACCACTCGGCCGGAATCGGTGAATCCGGGGGCGATGATGTCCCCGCCGGGAAATAATTCTTGATTTCGGCGGAGAGGCATGGTGGAATAGATCGGAACAGACCGCTCTCGGTTGCGGAGGCAGCGAACGATGGACGAGCCCGAGACTATTTTCACACGGGCCGAAGATCGAATCCTCTACGAGGAGTATCGTTCCGCGAAACGAGCACAATTTGAGGCGGACGATGAAGCCCGGCGGTATCGCGAGCGGGAGCATGCCGCCCGCCTTCAGCGCGAGGAGCGGGAGCATCGCGCGGAACTCGAAAAGGAACAGCTTCGGCTGAAGGAAGCTGCGTCGGAACGAAGTGCAGAGAGATGGCGGAAGGCGGGACCGTGGGTGTGCCTTGCATTGCTACTGGCCATCGTGGCGTTGGGCACCGGAGCCGCATTCTTCGTGCGGGTCGCTGACGTTCCCACGCGAGGACAGGCACTGGACGAAGAGGGTATTGCCGGCCCCGTTCGTTTTCTCGGCATCCCCGACAAGGCGACCCGCGTGGTCTACGTGCTCGACCGGTCCGGCAGCATGGCGGGAGAGCCGCTGCAACTCGCCAAGGCCGAATTGATCGCCAGCCTCGAATCGCTTCAGAGCAATCAGCAGTACCAGGTGATCTTCTACAACACCGAGGCAACCGCGATGCGCCTCGACGGCGAAAACGACGCGCTCTACTCGGCCAGCGACGTGAACCGCACCAAGACGCGGCAGTACGTCAACGGCATCGTCGCCGACGCCGGCACCAACGACCTCCCGGCGATCCTCAAGGCGCTCTCGTTTCAACCGGAAGTGATCTTCCTGCTGACCGACGGCGAAGGACTCACCGCCGCCGACCTGGGCCGCATCAGGCAGTCGAACCGCTCCGACGCGCGGATTCACTGCGTGCGGTTCGGCATCGGCTCGGAACTGGCCGGCGGAGGCTACATCGAGCGTCTCGCCGAACAGAACGGCGGCACCTATTTGTATTGCGACAGTCGCGGATTTCGGAAGGGCTGACCGCAAAGTCAATCACGCGACGTAGCGGCCTTGGTCGGTGACGCGGACGTGGCCGAGGGTGGCGAGGACGGCGAGGAGTTCTTCCACGTCCTCCTTGCGGGCGCGGGTGAAGTGTTTCGCCAAGTCGGCTGCGGTCAGGGGGGCGGGGGTTTGGTCGAGGACGGCGCGGAGCGATTGGAAGCGTTCCGGCAGCGTTTTCGGCCAGAGGCGTTTTTCGATCTTCGCCGGCTTCTTCTTCGTCGCCGCCTTGACCTCCTCGGCTTCGTCGGCCTGCAGGTCGAGGCGGCGGGCGTCCTGCGGGTTCTGGAATTCGGGGCGTAGCCAGCGGATGAGGCCGCGGCTTTCCTCCTCGGCCCGCTCGTGGTTGAGGTCGACCAGCCTTTCGAGAATCTCCTCGTCGGAAAGGTCGTGCGGCCAGCGGTAGGCGTCGAAAACGGCCCGGTCGAGGTCGTCGTGAATCTGCTCGAGGACGATGACGAGTCCCTGCTCGTGGATGGTCCTTTCCTGAGTGGTAAGCGGCTCGCCGGAGCGCAGCTTGTCGAGGACGTTGTACATCCCGGTCATGCTGAGCGTCGGATGCGCGGCCTGCTGCCGCGTGCGATGGGCGTCGAGTTGCTCGCCGAGTTCGCGAACTCTGGTGGACCTCGACGGATTGCATCCTCTCGTCGAGTCGATCGGCGATCGGTAC
>JBBDNT010000275.1:0-12611 GCA_040877445.1 Planctomycetaceae bacterium | reverse complement strand
TGTGCCAACCGAAGGATCCACCATAACGCTCAGTCGCATCAAGACTTCTTTCGCACCTGTCGGAAAAGGGTTAACGGCGTAGAGTGGCACCCGACGCCGAGGCGTTCGATGACTTCAGGCGCCATTTCGGCACCTCAAGGCGGTGGGGCCGCTGCGCGGAAACTGGTGGCGTCGCGGCGCGCGTTGGATGAGGAATCGCCATGCTCGACGACGACCGCTTCCGAGCGATCAGCTGGCGTGCATCTGGTGCAGCGAGGCGATGGGCGGGTTCACCGGGGGCGGCTGGGCGCTGTTTCGCCGGCCGATCACGCAGCCGACCCCCGGCTGCTTCGTCGCCTTCGGCGGGTGGCTGCTGATGTTGCTGCCGCTGGTGGTGCTGTGGATCGCGTGAGCGGCGTTGCGTTCGATGGAACGGGGATCGTCGAGTGGGCTGTGCCCGCCACGTGTGCGGAGACGGTCGCGGAACTTTTGCGAAGCCGTCGGGTAGGACGTGCCGGGGTGCCGAGCGATTGAAGGATGAGGCGACGGTTTGGTGTTCGTCGTGGGCGCAGCCCACCCTACGGGAAGTGATCATCGGGCAGTCAGGAATGTCTGCCCCACGAAGAGATCATTGGGCAGACAGGAATGTCTGCCCCACTGGGTGCGCCCCTGGAGGGGCGAACGAGCGGCTCTGCACGCGGGTCTTGCAGGCCGCTTGGCCATCGTCGATGATGGGTGGGCCGCGCGATTGGCGGTGCGCGGCGATCGTTCGATGACTCTTGCGAACCCAAAGGAGCGAGCCATGAAGCGCGTTTTCCTGTCGGTCGCCGTCGTGGCGGCCTTGCTGTCGGCGATGCACGCCGGCGTGGCGCTGGCGGACGCGAAGCCGATTCCGCCGGACCAGTTCGAGGCGCTCAAGGCGCAGATCGAGCCGCAGCCGGGCGAGAATTCCTTCTGGGATATCCCGTGGCTATTGAGCATCTGGGAGGCGCGGGAACTGGCGGCGAAGGAAGGCAAGCCGATCTACATCTGGAGCGGCTCGCAGGGCGCGCCGATCACCGGCTGTTGAGCGGCCGCTTCCGCAGGCCGTGCGCCTGCCAACTGGCCCGCCGAGAAGATCGAACTGCTCAAGGAGCGATTCGTCCCCGTGGCGGTCGACGCGATGTTCGCCAAGTCGCAGAAGGACGCCGAGGGCGAATTCCTCCGCAACCACAACGCGATGGTCCGCACTTCGACCGGCGCGGTGCACGTCATCACCGCCGAGGGCAAGACCATCGGCCGCGGTCTGGGCCTCGCCCGCGCGCAGAAGGCCCTCGAAGCGTGGGAGGCCCTCCCCGAGAATGAGCGCCAGCCCGGGGCGGTGAAGATCGGCGAGCGCGGCGAACGCGACCCGCGGCTGCTCGAAATGTCGCCCCCCGAAGGCTGCCTGATCCTGCGGGCGACCAATCGGCACATGGGGCAGACGGTCGAAGGCGACATCCGTTATCTGCTCGTCGACGACTTTTCCTCGGAACGCGCGCAGCGCAGCGCCCCGCGCTACCGCGAGCCGAGCAACGACTTCATGTGGATCATGAAGGACGAGTGGCAAGAGTTGCTCCCCGAGTCGCCGAAAGTGGGCGACCGCGCCCCCGTGCCGGCGCCCATCCTCGCGCGGCTGCTGCGGTATCACCTCAATCCGCTGCTGTCGGTCCGCGGAGCGATGTGCTTCACCGGCTCGTCGCCGGGCGACGGGAAGCTGGAAGTCGTGGTCGAGGAGGTGTCGCCCGAGCGCGTGCGGCTGCGGCTGGAAGGTTCCGCCCGATTGTCGCACCCGATCGTCGACGCGGACGATCTCGTCTACGAGCCCGCCTTCCTGGGGTACGTCGAATACGATCCATCGAAGCGGACCATCAGCCGGTTCGACATGATCGCCCTCGGAGATCTCGACGGGGCCTTGCCGAACCTCAGCGGCCGGCCGATGGCGGGCATCCCGGACGGCACGCGTCCGTTCGGCATCGCGTTCGGACTGATCGCCGACCCGAGTCCCGCGGAGACGATTCGTCCGCACGGGTGCAGCAAGCGCCGTTCGGATTATCTGAATCCGTCGGCCGAGTGATGGTTCGAGCGATCATTCCTTCGATCGTCGTTCGAAGGAGTCGACTCCCACCGGAGGGCGGACTTCGGTCCGCTCTCCGGTGAGCGAGTCGCGGCGGCCTTCACGGACGATCCGGTCGTCTTCGCCGGTCCGCCCCCCTTGAATCGCCCGCGCGCCGCTCCTAAACTCCAAGGGACGATCTCCCTTGGCGGCGAACGCTCGTCGAGGGCATTGCGCCGCCACGGCGCCGAGGGCGTCGATCAAAGTCTGCGCCCGCGCAGGAATCACCGCAGTTGGCCGCCATCGCGATTCGACTCAACGGCGAACCACGGACCGTTTCTTCCGGCACGACGGTCGCGGCGCTGCTCGCGGAACTCGGCAAAACCTCGCGGGCGGTGGCGGTCGAACGGAACGAGACCGTCGTCCCCCGCGCGCGGCACGCCGAGTGCGTTCTCGAACCGGGAGACCGCGTTGAAATCGTGACGCTCGTCGGAGGGGGATGACCGATCGAGAGTGAGGCCGCGAAACCGCAAGCGGCGCGGCCGGGCGATCGAGCGACCGCTTGCTCACACGGATTTTCCATGACTTCGCACGATTCTCCGCTGAAACTCGGCACGCACGAACTCCGCTCGCGGTTGATCGTGGGGACCGGCAAGTACGCCACATTCGACCTGATGCGCGACTGCCTCGCCGCCAGCGAGGCCGACGCCATCACCGTGGCCGTCCGCCGCGAGCGGCTGATCGACGCCGAGGGCCGCAACATCCTCGACTTCATCGACCTCGACCGCTATACGATCCTCCCGAACACCGCTGGCTGCTTCACCGCCGAAGACGCCATCCGTGTCGCCCGCCTCGGCCGCGAGATCCTCGAAGGACTCGAGAACCCGGGGGCCGACTGGGTGAAGCTCGAGGTGCTGGGCGACAAGAAGACGCTGCTTCCCGACCCGGTTGCGACCCTCGAAGCGACCGCGAAACTGGTCGCCGAGGGGTTCCAGGTGCTGTGCTACACCACAGACGACCCCATCACCGCGAAGCGCTTGAAGGAGGCGGGGGCCACCTCGGTCATGCCCGCCGGCAGTCCGATCGGCAGCGGGCAGGGCGTCCTCAACCCCAACAACATCCGCATCTGCCTGGAGTACCTCAAGGAGCACGATCCCGACTACCCGGTGATCGTCGACGCCGGCGTGGGGACGGCGAGCGACGTCTGCTTCGCGATGGAACTCGGCTGCGACGGCGTGCTGCTCAACACGGGCATCGCCGGCGCGGACGATCCGTTGCGGATGGCCCACGCGATGAAGCACGCCTGCCACGCCGGCCGCCTCGCGTTCGAATCCGGGCGGATTCCCAGGAAGCTCTACGCAACCGCCTCCAGCCCCGAAACCGGCGCGATCTCCCCCGGCATCCGTTGACGAAGGCTGCGCCGTCGAGCGCTCCAGTTCGGAAAGGAACTCCGAACTGAAGCAGTCCGTAGACGGATCGCCGATCCGTCCGACCGCGCCTCGGGCAGCGACGCGTCCCGTCCGCCGCCTTGAATTCGCCCGCGACGCATGGAATGATGAGGCGCACTCGCAGTCACCCACGAAGGGCTTCCGTCATGCACGCGATCCTGCTTTGCGCCGCTCTGCTCGCCGCCGCCGATGAGGCCGCCGCTCCCGCCGCCGAACGGCTGCTGATCGGCTTCGAGTCCGCCGAAATCGACGCGATTTCCAAGACCTTCAAGCTGACGACGAAGGAAGCCCAGCCGCCGGAGGGCAGGAAGCTGATCTCCGTCGACCTGGCCGCCTATCCCGGGCAGCCGGCCTGGCGGATCGAAGAGGGGGAGGCGACGCAGGGCAATCGCGCGCTGCGAATCGGCTTCAACGATTTCGGCCGCACCCCGCTGATCGATCGCCGGCACGACCCGATCGCCCGCGAGTTCTACGGCGTGCAGAACTTCTACCATGCCGACTTCCGCACGACGGGCGTCTTCCGCCGGTTGTTCCCGATCGACTGGTCGGACTGGGACGTGTTCCGCGTCGACGTGCGCTGCGCCGACCTGAAGCAGGAACTGCTGATCGCCTTCGAGGACGAACTCGTCGCGCCGCCGGTCGTCCGCAAGGTGACGCTCGACCCGGACCGGTGGCACACCGTCGAGGTCGATCTGCGGAAGGCGGCGAAGGAGCGGAACCTCGACCTGACGAAGATGGCGACGCTCTCGCTGTCGATCGTCGGCGCCCCCGACCACAAGCCGGGGCAGCGCGTCGCCGACACGCTGATCGACAACCTGCGGCTCGCCCGCCGCGATGCGCCGGCGAAGCTCCCGGTCGCGAAGGACGAAAGCCCGCACGAGTTGCCCGAGCCGTATCGCGCCGAATCGAAGCCACGGCCGCTTCCGAAGCTCGACCTCGAGCCGAACCGCGCGCCGCTCGAACTCGCGAAGCCGTTCCGCATTCCGATTCCCGCGGGGCATTCGGTCACGCCGGTGGGCTGGGCGGCGGCGTTCGACAACGACCGGCTGCTGGTCGGCTTCAGTCCCGTCGGTAAGAACGGAGCGGCGCTGCAATCGCTCGATGGCGGGAAGACCTGGGCCGGACTCGACGGAACGAAAGAGCCGACCGTCGTCCCCATTCCGGAGAACACGCACCAGTGCGGCAACGGCGACGTGGTGAATCGCCGCGGCGACGTCATCGTGTTCACCAATATTGGCTGCCGCGGGCCGGCGAACGCCTCTCAGCGGCTGTACGCTCAGCGGCTGCTGTTCACCGGCAAGGAAGGCTGGAAGCTCGACGAGACGGCGGCGCTCGTCGATTGCGACCTGCGGCATTGCAACTCGAACCAGTCGATCGTCGCGGGTCCGAACGGCTGGCTGTGGTCGGCGTATGGAATGGTCGGGCGGCTGGGGACGATCTGCATCAACGCGAGTTATTCCGACGACCGCGGCGAGTCGTGGCGAAGCTGGAATCCCGGCCGCACCGCGCTCGTTCCCGGCACGCTGCACTCGGAGGAAGAGGGAATCGGGTTCGGCTACACGTTCGAGGAGCCGTGCATCGTTCCGTTCGAAGACGGGGTCGCCGTATTGTGGGTCGAGCGCGGCCCGAACTATCTGTACCGCGAGTTGAAGTGGTCGCGGTTCGACGGCGTGGACTGGACGAAGCCGGAACTCATCCCGCATCCCGAGCGGACGATCTACAATCCCACGCGCCCCCCGGTGAAGGCGGTCTCGCGCCGCGGCGGAAAGGAATTGTTCGCCGTCAGTTCGATGTTCCCCGGCGTGCTGCGTTACGCCGACGGCAAGTGGAGCAGCGAGGCGCTCGAAGTCGCCCCGCGGGCGCGGCTCGCGGTCGCCGGCGACGAGGCCGAGACCGTGCTCGCGATCGGCCCGGTGACGGAAAAGCAACTCAACGACGAGGCCCCGGTGGTGTTCACCGCCTGGCAGCGGAAGGCGGACGGCACGTGGTCGGCCCGCGAACTGGCGCGCGAGGAGAAGCCGCTGTCGTTCAAGCACGAGAACCAGTACGCGGCCCGTCCCGGCTACGTGGTGCAACCCTACGCGCCGGCGAGCTTCGTCCCGCTGGCATGGACGTGCGAAGGGGACGACGAGGTGCGATTCCTCCGCGTGCCGGTGGAGTGACGGTCGTACGTCTTCCACTTTGATCTTGTGGGTTCGACGCGGTGGGCTTCGTAGGGCGAACTTCAGTTCGCCGTGCGAAGCCCTCGTCGGAAACGCGGCATGTCTCGAGGATCTTCGCCGATGGTGCTTCGACATCGCGATCGTTGCGCTCGACCGGCGGGCACGACGAACTGAAGTTCGTCCTACCCGCCCCGATCCTCGACACACGAGTTCGAACATGAACGCATAGTCGTTCGAAATTCCAGGTTTCAAGTTCCAATTCGCCACGGCGGCAATGTTGGAGTCCTCCCCATTTTGGAACCTGCAACTCGAAGCTTGGAACCGACATCCGCTTGACTTCCCTCCCGGACGAAGGTGGAATGGCCGGTCGCCGGGAATGGTTTCGAATCCCGCGACGCTCATCTCCGACCAATTCACTTCACCAATCGTTCGGGAGCACGCACATGGAGCAGGCACGGGTCCAGTCGATTCCGGAGGGTTACCACACCGTCACGCCGCACCTGGTGCTCGACGATTGCGCCAGGGGGATCGAGTTCTATCGCCGCGCGTTCGGAGCGGAGGAGCGGGGGCGGATGCCGGGACCGGACGGCAAGATCGTCCACGCCGAGATCCGCATCGGGAATTCGATCCTGATGCTCGCCGACGAGCCGCCGCCGAGGCCCGGCTTTCCGGATCACAAGTCCCCCCGCTCGGCGGGGGTGGCGACGGCGAGCCTGTTCGTGTACGTGAACGACGTGGACGCCGCCTTCGCCAAGGCCGTGAAGTCCGGCTGCACCGTCGCCCAGCCGGTCGAGGACATGTTCTGGGGAGACCGTTTCGGCCAGGTGATCGACCCGTTCGGCCACTGCTGGGCGTTGGCGACGCACGTCGAAGACGTTCCTCCGGAGGAGATGCCGCGCCGGCACGACGAGTACATGGCCCAAATGGCGCGGCAGTCGTCCAGCGCCGCGAAGAACGGCGGGCAAGGGAAATCCGGCCGGAAGAAGGCGGCGAAGAAGAGCGCGAAGGCCGCCCCGGCCGCGCCGGCCCGGAAGAAGGCGAAGGCGCCCGCGAAGAAGAAGGCGCCCGCGAAGAAAAAGTCGGTGAGCCGCGGTTGAACGCTCCACCGCGCGCGGCCCAGCGCGGCGAAGCAGCAACCACGCTTTGTCGAAGGAGAGACAGACACATTGAAGACGGAAAAATGGCGTCGTACATCGTCAACCTTGATCTTGTGGGCGACCGATCGCGACTCGGGCGTGCACTTGATCGCGTTGTCGATCAGGTTGTGGAACACCTGCCGCAAGCGGTCGTGGTCGAGAACAGCCGCAGTTCGGTCTACACCGCCCGCGACGGGACAAAAGGGACGGTCGCCGAGACTCCCGGCGAAGCGGATTTGTCCGAGTCGCGCGACGAAGTCGGGCACGAACGGCTCCTTCATTGCCTCGAAAAGCCTGTTCCGTCACGCCATCGCGACGGCGGTGGTTGCGGCGCTTTTCGCCCCGACTGCTTTCGCGGAAGAGCCGCTATCGTTCAATCACGACGTGCGGCCGATCCTCGCGGCGAACTGCTTCGCCTGTCACGGTCCCGACGAGGGGGATCGGCAAGGCGGCCTGCGGCTCGACGGGCGCGACTCCGCGATCGAGAAGCAGGCCATCGTGCCCGGAAAGCCGGACGAAAGCGAACTGCTGCGCCGGGTGCTGAGCGACGACGAATTCACCGTCATGCCGCCCGCCGATTCCGGCAAGTCACTTACCGCAGCACAGAAGGAAACGTTGCGGCGATGGATCGCGGCGGGCGCGGAATACGAGACGCACTGGTCGTTCGCCCCGCTGCGACGCGCTGCCCTCCCCGCGGTCGAGAACGACGCGCGCCTGCGGAACGAAATCGATCGGTTCGTGCTCGCTCGTCTCGAAGCCAGGGGGCTTTCGCTTTCCCCGGAGGCGGATCGCCATGCGCTCGCCCGGCGCTTGTCGCTCGACCTGATCGGGTTGCCGCCGACTCCCGAGCAGGCCGACGCGTTCGCGAACGATTCCTCCTTGGACGCCTACGAGAAGTTCGTCGACGAATTGCTGGCGTCGCCGAGGTTCGGCGAACACTGGGCGAGGTCGTGGCTCGACCTGGCCCGCTACGCCGACTCGAAGGGCTACGAAAAGGACCGCCCGCGGACGATGTGGCGATATCGCGACTGGGTGATCGACGCCTTCAACGCCGACATGCCCTTCGACCGGTTCACGATCGAGCAACTCGCCGGCGATCTGCTGCCGGAAGCGACGGTCGAGCAGCAGTTGGCGACCGCGTTTCATCGTCAGACGATGAGCAACGACGAAGGCGGGACCGACGACGAGGAATTCCGCGTGCTCGCCGTGAAGGATCGCGTCGACACGACGATGCAGGTGTGGATGGGGCTGACGATGGGGTGCGCCAAGTGTCACAGCCACAAGTACGACCCGATCTCGCACGAAGAGTACTACGCGTTCTACGCCCTCTTCGACCAGTCGGAAGACGCCGACCGCTCCGACGATCGCCCGAAACTCGCGACGCCGACGGCGACGCAACGCGAACGCCTCGACGAACTGACGCGTGAACTCCGCGAACTGCGTGCGGAAGCGGAGGCGGACGCAGCCGACGGTATCGGAGAGGATCCTCCGCCGGGAGCCAACGCGGAGGATCGCATCGCGACGCTCGAGAAAGAGGAAAAGGCGCTCCGCGCGGCGACCCCGCAGACCCTCGTGATGGTCGAATTGCCGCGCGACAAGCGCCGCACGACGCGCATCCACAACCGGGGCAACTTCCTCGATCCAGGCGAGCCGGTCGAGCCGGCGGTACCGGCCGCGTTCGGATCGCTCCCCGACGACGTGCCCGCGGATCGTCTGGCCGTCGCTCGCTGGCTCGTCTCGGCGGACAATCATCTCACGCCGCGCGTCGCGGTCAATCGCGTGTGGGGGCGGCTGTTCGGGATCGGCCTCGTCGAGACGGAGGAGGATTTCGGATCGCAGGGCACGCCCCCGTCGCATCCCGAACTGCTCGACTGGCTGGCGGCCGAGTTCCGCGATGCGCACGCCTGGTCGCACAAGAAGCTGCTGAAGACGATCGTAACGTCGGCCACGTATCGGCAGTCGTCGCGCGTCGATCCGCGGGCGAAGAAGATCGACGTCCGCAACCGGCTTCTGGCGTACGCCCCGCGTTTCCGTTTGTCGGCCGAGGCGATCCGAGACCAGGCGCTCGCATCGGCGGGGCTGCTGTCGGAGAAGACACACGGTCCATCGGTGATGCCGCCGCAGCCGGAGGGGATCTGGCGGGCCGTCTATTCCGGCGAGAAATGGCGGACGAGTCCGGGCGAAGACCGGCATCGCCGCGGGCTGTACACGTACTGGCGGCGGACGAGTCCGTATCCGTCGATGATCGCGTTCGATGCCGGTAGCCGCGAGGTGTGCCTCCTTCGCCGCGTGCGCACCAACACGCCGTTGCAGGCGCTCGTGACGCTGAACGATCCGGTGTATATCGAGGCGGCCGCCACGCTCGCGCGCCGCATGGTGAGCGAAGCGGACGACGCCGAGTCGCGCGCCGTCCGCGGCTTTCGGCTGACGGTCGTTCGTCCTCCCGACGAAGTCGAAGCCGCGCGGCTCGTGGACCTGTATGAAACGGCGCTCGCGAAGTATCGCGACGATCCGGCCGCGGCGAAGGAAATCGTTTCGCATTCGGAAGGGCCATTGCCGAAGGGCGTCTCCATCGAAGAACTCGCCACCTGGACCGCGGTGGCGAACGTGTTGTTGAACCTCGACGAAGCCTTGATGCGGAATTGAAATCGAATCGCCATGAGAAGCCAGCACGATGCCACTCGCCTGCTCCACATCGAACGCTTGCGCGCGATGACGCGGCGCTGCTTCTTCGGCCGCGCGGGACTCGGAATCGGGACGATCGCGCTCGGTTCGCTGCTCGAGCGCGACGGCCGAGCGCGGGCGGCGGGCGATGATGCAAGCGACGCCGCATCCGCCACGAACGCGATGCGGCCGAAGCAACCGATGCACGCCGCGAAGGCGAAGTCGGTCATCTATCTGCACATGGCGGGATCCCCGTCGCAGATCGACCTGTTCGAGCACAAGCCGGCGCTCGCCAAGTTCCACGGCGAGCCGTGCCCGAAGGAATATCTCGAAGGGAAGCGGTTCGCGTTCATCAAGGGGGTGCCGAAGATGCTCGGCCCGCAGTTCGCCTATGCGCAGCACGGCGAATCGGGGCAGTGGATCAGCGAGCTGCTGCCGCACCTCGCGTCGATCGTCGACGACGTCGCCGTCATCCGCTCGGTCCACACGGATGAATTCAACCACGCCCCCGCGCAACTCTACCTGCAGACGGGTCAGCCGCGGCTGGGATATCCGTCGATGGGTTCGTGGGTGACGTATGGTCTTGGCAGCGAGAACGAGAACCTGCCCGGCTTCGTGGTGCTCGTTTCGGGCGGAAAGACCCCCGATGGCGGCACGTCGCTGTGGGGCTCCGGCTTCCTGCCCACGGTCTATCAGGGAGTGCAATGCCGCAACACGGGCGACCCGGTGCTGTACCTGTCGAACCCGCCGGGCATCGATCGCGAACTCCGCCGCCACACGCTCGATGCCCTCCGCGATCTCAACGAACACCAACTGAAGCACGTCGGCGACGCGGAGACGCTGACCCGCATCGCCCAGTACGAACTCGCCTACCGCATGCAGGCGGCCGTGCCCGAGGCGATGGACATCTCCCGCGAGCCGCGGCACATCCTCGAGATGTACGGCGCGCAGCCGGGGTACGTCTCGAATGCGGAGTCGGCCGACGATCCGCGCACGCTTTACAAGGGGGACGACCCCACCTTCGCGAACAACTGCCTGCTCGCGCGGCGGCTCGTCGAACAGGGGGTCCGCTTCGTCCAGCTTTACGACTGGGGCTGGGACCATCACGGCACCTCGCCGGGCGAGTCGATCGACGAGACGCTCCCGATCAAATGCCGGCAGACCGACCGGGCCGTCGCGGCGCTCGTCAAGGACTTGAAGCAGCGCGGGCTGCTCGATTCGACGCTCGTCGTGTGGGGAGGCGAATTCGGCCGCACCCCGATGATGCAGAACAACACCCGGACGGAACTCGTCAAGGGATTCATCGGCCGCGACCATCATCCCTACGCCTTCACGATGTGGATGGCCGGCGGAGGCATCAAGCCGGGACTCGCTTACGGGGCGACCGACGACATCGGCTACTACATCACCGAGAACGAAGTCGGCATCCACGACCTGCAGGCGACCATCCTGCATCTGCTGGGACTCGACCACGAACGCTTCAGCGTGAACCAACAGGGACTCGACCAGCGGCTCACCGGCGTCGAACCCTGCCGCGTCGTCACCGACCTCCTCGCGTGATGCAGACTGTGGGCACAGCCCAACACCCCGGCCCCTTCTTCCCGAGGCTCTGTTCGATCAGGGCGCTCAGCTCCTCGAACACGCTTGCCATCTGCTTGCGGGCGAGTCCGGTCCCCTGGGCGCCGCGGACCTCGATGGGGCTCCTCGAAGCCGGTGAGGATCGCCGCCAGCTTGTAGGTCTTCTTCGCCGGCGCCTGGGCGCGGACCTGCGCGGCGGAGGACAGGAAGCCAAAGAGGACCGCGGCCGCGCACAGCGAGACGGCGGCACGATGACCGCGCTGCGCAACGGGCAGCTGGCGGTGCGGAAGAACCTCGGCACGCATGATCGTGGCCTCCGGTGAATGCATTATTTCGGCACGGCCGGGACGACTTGGGTCACCTGGCTGCGGGCGATCCAACCCTTGCGGCCGACGCCGGCGATCGACGCTTCGACCAGCAGCCATTCGCCGTTGATCGCCTCGACGCGGAGGCGGGTTCCCTTCGGCACGATGCCGAGCACGTTGTTGCCGTCCCTGAGGGCGCGTTCATCGCCGACGACATCGACCAGGTCCCCTGTTTGCAGGAGACCGAGCTGCGCCCGCACGACCGCCTCAGGCACGTTCTGCGGTTCGGCGCTTTGCGCCGCGCGGACCGCGGCGACGCCCTGGTCGATGAGCGCGACCAATTGTTCCGTTCCCACCTGCGACGAAGAGACGGAAACGTTCCCCTCGCGGCGGACGGATCGCCTGGCGATCGTTTCCACATGGACCGCCAGAATCAGCCTTCGCAAGTGCTCGGGCACGGCGGCCAGCGACGCTTCAACCTGCTTCGCGTCGTCGGGGTCGTTCCGGCTCTGGAGTTCGGCGATCCGGCGGGCGCCCGCTTCGTCCCGGCACAGGAAACGCATCGCGAAGTGCGCGCGGTCGCCGCGGAGCGCGAAGGCAACGTCGGTGAGTTCGGAAAGCGTGACGTACTCCGTCTCTTCGCGCTGCCGCCGCTCGTCCGCCTGCGGACCGGCCGCCGCGGCCGCCAGGGCGGCCAGGGGCTGCATCAGGGTGCGGCGCAGGAGCAGGCGGGCGTCGCCGGCGGGAACTTCGGCGATCGAGGCGGTCTCCGCCGGGGACAGCCAGGTCAACGGAGCGCCGTCGCGCAGCACTCGTCCCATTTGCGCGTCGGTGAAATCCGCCGTCGCAATGATGATCGTGCGGTCGTCGGGAAGGTACAGAACCTGGTTCAAGTCGGCCCAGACGTAATACGTCTTGCCGTCGCGCCGCACGGGAACGAACTTCGGGTCGAGATTGCCAACCATCTTCTCCGGTCGAGAGGCGCGCGGAACGTGGCCACCAGCAACATGCGCGGCATGGAGCCGGGCGTCCCGACCCGGGTGAAGTCCACGTGGATTGCGGCTGCCACGTAATCCAACTCGTCGATCGGCCGGGCGAGTGTCGTCGCCGTAGCCAACTCGCCGATGACTTCGCGCCACTTGTCGAGCAGCGCCGGGTCCTTCCGGGCGATCGACTGCGAAGCGCGGAGCACCGCCGGCTGGCGGACGAAGCGCTGGGCATCGACCGCGGCGATGGCGTGGAAATCGGGGGGAATGAACCGCAGC
>JBBDNT010000274.1:0-12711 GCA_040877445.1 Planctomycetaceae bacterium | reverse complement strand
TTCATCGACGAGGTGGATCATCCCTGCCTGCGGGCGAACATCGACGTGTCGCACCTGACATTGGCGCAGGTCGCGCCGGCGGAACTGGCGAAGCTGAAAGGGAAGGCGATCCACGTTCACATCTCCGACTGCGACGGCAAGGTGCACGGCGATTTGCCTCCGGGCCGCGGCGTGGTCGACTTCGTGCCGTATCTCGAAGAGATCAAGCGGCTCGAGATCGACGGGGCGATTTCACTGGAACTGGAGTACGCGCCGAAGTCGGATGAAATCGTGGAGTGGGTCGCCGAGGCGTACCGCGAGACCGACAAGCTGATGCGGCAGGCGGGGCTGCGGGGATGACGGCCGGACCTCACGCGTGAGATTCGGTCCGCTGGTGCGTCTTCTCCGTGAGCGCCTCCGGAGCGACCGGCATCGGCGCTCTTCCAGACCACCCTCCACTTCTCCCCTTCCATCCCCCTGCTGTCCCTCCTGCTTCCTCCGTCCTTCCCGCACGCCGCTCGACAGGCCGTCGTACCCATGGATCCTTCGAATTCGCGGGGCGCCCGCAATGGCGCCGCCCGTTGCATTTCCGGGATCGCTTTCCGTTCGACGCCGGCCCGCACCCGGCCCGGCTTCACGATCATCGAGTTGCTCGTGGTGATCGCCATCGTGGGAATTCTGCTGGCGCTGTTGCTGCCCGCCGTGCAGGCGGCGCGCGAGGCGGCCCGCCGCACCGGTTGCCGCAACAACCTGCGGCAGATCGGTCTGGCGTTGCACAATTACGAGTCGGCGCGGAAGGTCTTCCCTCCGAGTTTCGAGATCGCGCGGGGCACGACTCTTTCGGGCAATAACGGTTCGTGGTCGATCCATGGCCGGTTGCTGCCGTTCATCGAGAACGCGGCGGCCTACCAGGCAGTGGATCTCACCGTGGCGTGGGACGCTCAACTCGACACCCAGGTTCCCACGCTGAAGATTCCCACGTACATGTGCCCCAGCGAGACCAACAGCCAGGTCCGCACGAAGAACGGCGCGCCCTACGTGCAGCCTCAAACCTACGGCTTCAATTTCGGGACGTGGCTGGTGTACGATCCGGCCGCGAATCGCGGGGGAGACGGCGTGTTTTATCCCAACAGCCGGATCGGGTTCGAGGCGGTGGGGGACGGCACCTCGCAGACGTTGGCGGCCGCCGAAGTGAAGGCGTTCACGCCCTACTTCCGCAACACGGCCGATCCCGGGTCGACGCCCCCATCCGATCCGTCGCAGATCGCGGGTTTCGCCGCCGGCGCGGACTTCAAGCTCGGGGCGAGCACCAACGACAACACCGGCCACACCGAATGGCCCGACGGCCGCGTCCACCACAGCGGCTTCACCACGACGTTCCCGCCGAACACCTTCGTGCCGTTCGTCAAGGACGGCCGCGAGTACGACGTCGATTACAACTCGATGCAGGAAGGGAAAAACGCGACGCAGCCGACCTACGCCGCGATCACCGCCAGGAGCCATCATTCGCGAATGGTCAATGTGCTGATGCTCGACGGTTCGGTGCACGGAGTCGCCGACGGCCTCGCGCCGGCCTCCTGGCGCGCGTTGGGGACGCGCGACGGGGGCGGCGACGAAGCGGCCGACCCGTGGTGAGTTCGGAGGGCCTGCGGTGGCGAGAACCGGGCCCCGCGCGTCAATGCCGGCCATGGGGGAACGCCTTGCGGCGCTTCACCACGTATTTCCGCTGCGCCTCGCCGCCGTGGAGCATGAGCATCTCGACGATCATCAGGTGCGAGGTGAAGCGGATGAAGTCGTCGCTGCGGTGGAGGTAGGCCTGCCAGCCTCCGCTCCGCTCGTCCCCCAGGAACTCGACGTGGTCCCGCAGCGTCGCTTGCAGATCGCTGTCCGCCCCGTCGAACATCCGCGTGTAGGACATCAACGGCCGCGGCTCGACCGGCGGCGCGACGATCGGATCGTAAGTGGACGAGCCGCCGAGCCGCTCCGCCATGTGGGATGATTTCGTGAACCGTCCGCCCCCAGACTGGTACGATGCATTCGCGATCCGTCCCACCGGCTCGGGCGACTGTCCGCGAACCGCCACCGGCTCGTCGCAACGGTCCTTCGCGAACCAGCACCGCACGCGGGCGATCAGCCCCGGCTTCTCGACGGGGATGACCGGAACGCCCGGGCGGAAGGTCCATTGGTCGCGCGAGTACCAATCGACGTGCATCCCGATTCGCGGCGGATAGTACGGGTCGTAATGCGTGACCGACCCCACGACGACGGCGTCCACGTCGAGCAGTTCCGCCAGGCGGAGCACGTCGCCGGGGCGGTTCAGATCGAGCCGCCCGCGGACGATCGCGGTTTCCGTCACCCCCACCGGCAGCACCTGGAAGCCGGGTACTTTCTGCAGTTCCGTCGCGTAGGCGATGGCGAACCGGCGGCCATCCACGACCTGGGCCGGCTCGCTGCTCTGGTTGAAGAACGGCACGACCGCGACCGTCGCCAGGTCCGGAATCGGATTGGTCACCCCCACCTGCACGACCAGGCAGCCCGGCAGGGCCGACAGGGTCAGCAGCAGAATGCACAGGGTCGGGATCGATGGTCCCCGGACGATGCGGCGCACGGCTTCCCTGCCTCGGCACGGCGGAAGAGTCTCTTCAATCGTCATTATCGGCAAAGTCGGACGCGGACTCCGGCGTTTTTTCGGAACGCGTCGCAACCGCAAGGGCGCGGCGCGCTCCCCTGTCGGGTCGCGGCTAACCGGTCTCGTCGCGCAGACCGGAGCGCGCTATGCGAACAGCAGGCTGAGGCAGGTCGTGCAGCCGTCCGCATTCGCGAATTCGGAGAGGTCCGTCGTTTCGAGACGAAACCCGAGGGCGCGGATCGCCTCGGCCGTCCGCGGATGGCCGGCGGCGGCGCAAACCGTGTCGCCCACCAGCGCGACGTTGGCGGCGTGCGGCTCGTCCGCGGGAACCGGCACGATCTCGAACTCCCGCGGCACGCCGTCCCCCAGCCAAGCGGGGTTCGCCAGCAGTCGGCCATCCGGCAGCGCCGTGCAGGCGGACTTGAGGTGCAGCGCGCCGGGCACGTGGACCGCCTCGACCGCGTAGCCGTGGCGGCGGACGATGGCGGCGAGCGCCTCGACGCCGGCGGCGTTCGTTCGCCCTGACAGGCCGACCAGCAACCGTCGGCCGATGCGGAGCACGTCGCCGCCGTCGATCGTCGCGGGGAGTTCGATCCGTTCGATCTCGCGGATGCGGCGGAGCGCCGGTTCGACGCCGGCCGGTTCGCCGCGGCGCGCGGGATGTCCCATCGAGCACAGCACCGCCGCTTCGTCGAGGACGATCGCCGTGTCTTCGATGAAGACCGCGTCGGGCCATTCGAGGTTCGCGTCGAGCGACTCGACCGCGGCCCCCGCCCGCGCGAGCATTCGCCGATATTCCGCGTGTTGACGCACGGCGCGTGCCGCGTCGATCGGCGGCCCGTCCGCGTGCATCCGCAGACAGTCCGCCATCCGGGGCGACGGCAGGTGCGTCAACGCGAACACGGCGCGGGCCTCGAAGGTTCCCGTTCGAAAGCGACCGCCGGTGCTCGACGCCACTCGACGACAGCCCGCGGCCGATGGACATTCCCATCATCGAACCATCCCGAAAGATAACGTCGCAGGGGTTCCGGCGTCCAATCCGCCGCTGGCACGTCGCGCCGCGGGCCCGGCAAGGGTTCTTGGCGACGCCAATCTCCGTGGGGATGGGTGGCGGGGGCGCTCCGCAACGCGGAAGCCCCCGTGGCGCGCGACGGGGGCTTTCGCTGCGCGAAGCGCCCCCGCCACCCCGTCGTGGCGAAGCGGAACTCGGAATCCGGAACCATCGTCATTCGTCTTCGAGCGGCGCGAGGTCGCGATTGGCCGGGCCGTTGAAGACCTTCCCGAGCTTGTCGAACCGCGAGCCGTGGCAGGGGCAGTCCCAACTCTTTTCCGCGGGATTCCAACGCACGACGCAGCCCAGGTGCGGACAGACCGCCGATCGCTCGTGGAGCGTGCCGTTCTCGTCGCGATAGGCGGCGACCTTGCTCAGTCCGCGGCGGAGGATGGCCCCGCTGTCGTGCGGGATTTCATCGGCCGAGCCGACATCGCCCCCCATCAGCCAGTCGGTGTACTGAGCCGCCATGTTCGTCGCGTCCTTCACGTATTCGCCCAAGGCGCGCAACGGCTTCCGCGAGGGATCGTACAGCGTGGCCCAGGGATTTTCGCGGCCGAGGATCAGGTCGGTCAGCAGGATGCCGGCGATCGTCCCGTGCGTCATGCCCATGCCCGAGTCGCCGGTGACGATGAACACGTTCTCGTCATCGAGCGGATTGCGGCCGATGAACGCCAGGCCGTCGATCGGCTCCAGGCATTGCCCGGCCCAGACGAACTCGACGAGTCCGATCATCGGGAATCGCGCGCGGGCCCAGTCTTCGAGCCGGCCGTGGCGCTCCGTCTGGTCGTCCGCCTGCCCGGTCTTGTGGTCTTCGCCGCCGACAATCAAGAGATCGTATGGTTCTTCACCCGGCTTCTTCCGCGGGCTTTGCAGCCGCACGTAGTGATAGGGATCCTCCGTGTCCCAGTACAGTCCTTTCGGAACCGAGCCGCGGGGCACGCGGGCGGCGATCGCGTACGTGAGATACGCCGCCTGCTTGGTGTGGATCGCGTAGCGGTCGTTGATGGGCGTGTTGGTCGCGACGACGACGGCGTCGGCAGTGACGGTGTGCTTCTCGTTCACCCGCACGCGGGCCGGGCGTCCGCCGTCGATGCGCTCCGCATGCGTGTTCGTGAACAGCTTCCCGCCGTCGCGCTCGATCGCCTTCGCCAGCCCCGCGAGATACTTCAGCGGATGGAACTGCCCCTGCCGCGGAAATCGCAGACACGGTCCGGCGTCGAAGAAGTCCCACGGAACGCGCGGCAGTTTCTCGACGCCATCGAGTCCCGCCATGTGCGCGGCCTCGAGTTCGCGGTCGAGCAGTTCCTCCGATTGATCGCGGCCGAGGAACAGATGTCCGTCGAGCCGCGCGAAGTCGCACGCGATTCTCTCCCGCGCGGCGATGGCTTCGATGCGATCGATGGCGGCGGCATGGCTTTCGGCGGCGCGGCGAGCCCCTTCTTCGCCGTGAATCCGCTCGATCTCGAAGAAGCGGTCGTCGATGGCGCTCGCGAGATGGGCCGTGGTGACCTCGGTCATGCCGCCGGCGAGCCGGCCGTCATCGAGCACCACCACCGACTTCCCCTCTTGCGTGAGCATGTACGCGACAGTCAGCCCGGCGATCCCCGCCCCGACGACGCACACGTCGGCATGCCGGTCCTCGTCGAGCTTCGGACACCGCGGCATCCGCTTCGTCGCCGCCCACAGTGAGTTCTTCTTCGCGGCCCGCCGCGGTTCGGCGTGCGCTTCGGTGTGCGATTCGGTCACGGCGGTTCTCCAGTGTGCGGGGCCGGTCGACGCTTGCCGCGACTCCGTGCGGCGGGAGAGATCCGCATCCTACGCCGAGCGGATCGGTTCGACGGACGGGGAAATCTCCGCCGCTTCGTCGCCGAATTCGCCGGTCCGCACGCCGGGAAATTCCGGTAGCCGAACGCCGGGTGGCATCCAAACACGATTGATGGTTGATGGCCGACGACCGATGCCGGACAATCGAAAGTCGATCGGAGCCGATCTCTCCCCTCAACTCTCAACCCTCGACCCTCAACTTTCGACCCATCCGTGGACGACAGGCAGCGGGACATTCTGGAAGACCTCAGCGGTCTTCTCGCAGGCGAGGTCCGCGGAGACGCGCCGACCCTGGCGATCTACGCCAGCGACGCCAGCCTGTACCAGATCCGCCCGCTCGCCGTCGCCTTCCCCAAAAACGTTCGCGACGTTTCGCTGCTCGCCCGCTTCGCCGCCGACGAAGACGTCCCCCTCGTACCCCGCGGCGCCGGCACGGGCATCGCCGGGCAGGCGATCGGCGCGGGGATCGTCGTCGATTTCTCCCGGCACATGCGGGAGGTCGAGTGGGTCGGCCCGGATTCCGTCCGCGTCCAGCCGGGAGTCGTCCGCGATCGGCTCAACGAATTCCTCCGCCCGTACGGCCGGCACTTCGCGCCCGACCCGTCGAACTCGGCGCTGACCACCGTGGGGGGAATGCTCGGCGTCGATGCGGCCGGCTCGCACTCCGTTCGCGTCGGCTCGGTTCGCGATCACGTGCAGTCGATCGAGGTCGTCCTCCCCGGGGGTGAAATCGTCGAACTTGGAAACGAGCCCCTCGACCTGCTGCGCACGCCGCCGCCCGCGCTCGAGGGGAACGGCGATGGGGGCGGACCGGCCGCGGTTCGGCGGAACCTCGTCAGCCGCCTCGCGGCGATTCTCTCTGAAAACGAGCAACTCATCGCCGACAGGCAGCCCCCGCTCGTGCGGAACTGCGCGGGCTACTTCCTCCGCGGTGTGCTCGCGGACGGGCACGTCGACTTTCCGCGGCTGCTCGTCGGTTCGGAAGGCACGCTCGGGCTGTTCACCGCGGCGACGCTGCATACGTCTCCCTTGCCGCAACATCGGGCCGTGGGGTTGTTCCTGTTCGGCGAATTGGAGTCGGCGGTTCACGCGGTGCGGTTGATCGCCCGCCGCCAGCCGAGCGCCTGCGACCTGCTCGACCGCCGGCTGTTGACTCTCGCCCGCGAGGCCGAACCGCGGTTCGCGCAGCTCATCTCCCCCGCCGCCGAGGCCGCGCTGATCGTCGAAGTCACCGGCTACGACGACGCACAAGCGGCGGGCGCGCTGCGGCAGGTCGTTTCCGACGTGCGGCGCTCGCATCCCGACGTCGCCGTTCCCGCCGAGGCGACGTCCGCCGCGGAGGCCGAGTTCCTGTGGTCGCTGCCGGGAACGGTGGTTCCGCTGTTGACGCGGCTGAAGGGGTCGACGCGGCCGATGCCGTTCGTCGAGGACGTCGCCGTCCCCCCCGAGGCGCTGCACGAGTTTCTGGTCGAGGCGCAGAAGGTGTTCCAACGCCATCGCGTGACGGCCACTCTGTATTCGCACGCGGCGGCGGGGCAGGTCCATCTGCGGCCGTTTCTCACGCCGGCCCAGGCGCGAGAGGGCCACATGCTCCGCGAGATCGCCGCGGACCTGTATCGTGTCGTGTTCGCGATCGGCGGGACGATCAGCGGCGAGCACGGCGACGGATTGGCGCGGACGTCGTTCCTCAAGGACCAGTACGGACCGCTGTACGACGTCTTCCGCGAGGTGAAGGATCTGTTCGATCCGCACAACCTGCTGAACCCCGGCAAGATCATCAGCGACGTGCCGGACCTGACCGAACACGCGCTGCGTCCCCCGCCGCTCGCGGAGCCGAAGGGCGTCGAGGCCGGGGACGTCGAATTCTCCTCCGTCGAGCCGCCGCTGGTCGAACTCCAATTGCGCTGGACGCCGGCGGAGCTCGCGGCGGAAGCGGCCCGCTGCAACGGGTGCGGCGTGTGCCGCACGCAGTCGCCCGACCTGCGGATGTGCCCGTTCTTTCATCTCGAACCGTCGGAAGAGGCGAGTCCGCGGGCGAAGGCGAACGTCACGCGGCACCGGCTTTCGGGCACGCTTTCGCCCGAGGAGTTCGCCTCGCCGGAGATGAAGCGGATCGCCAACCTGTGCTTCAACTGCAAGCAGTGCCGGCTGGAATGCCCGTCGAACGTGGACATTCCGCAGATGATGATCGAGGCCAAGGCGGCCCATGTCGCCGCGCACGGACAACGCCGCGCCGACTGGATTCTCTCTCGCGCGCACTCGTTCGGGGCGCTGGGCTGCTCGGCCGCGTTCGCCGCGAACTGGGTCGTCGGCAGTCCCGTCGGGCGGTGGCTGTTGCAGGAACTGTTCGGAATCCACCGGCTGCGGAAGCTGCCGTTGTTCGCGCGGCGCTCGTTCCTCCGCTCGGCCGGCCGCAATCTGCTGCGCACGCCGCGTCCCGAGTCGCGACCCAAAGCGGCGATCTACTTCGTCGATCACTACGCGAACTTCCACGATCCGGAACTCGCGCGGGCCTTCGTGGCGATCCTCAAGCACAACCGCGTGCCGGTCCACGTCCCGCCGGAGCAGACGGCGTCCGGAATGGCGATGATCTCCGCCGGGGATCTCGACGCGGCCCGCGAGCTCGCGCTGGAAAACCTCCGCGTGCTGGCCGATTTCGCCCGCGAGGGGCACGCCATCGTCTGCACCGAGCCGGCCGCCGCGCTCTGCCTGAAGCACGAATACCCGATGCTCCTCGACCATTCCGACGTGGACGTGGTCGCCGAGCGGACGATCGAGGCGGGGGCGTTTCTGCTCGGCCTGCACGAGGAAGGCCGGTTGCGGACCGACTTCCAGCCGCTCGACCTCGATGTCGCCTATCACACGCCCTGTCATCTCAAGGCGCTGGAAGCGGGGACGCCGCTGGCGCGGTTGCTCTCTTTGATTCCCGAGCTGCGGCTGCATAGAATCGAAAAGGGCTGCTCGGGCATGGCCGGAGCCTTCGGATTGACGAAGCAGAACTTCGCCACCTCGGTCCGTCTGGGGTGGGAATTGATCGAACACATGCGCGGCGACGGCCTGCACGCGGGCGCCACCGAGTGCAGCAGTTGCAAGTTCCAGATGGAGCAGGGGACCGCGGTCCCCACGCTCCATCCCCTGAAGCTGCTGGCCCTCTCCTACGGACTGATGCCGGAAATCGCGCTCAAGTTGAAATCATCGACGAAGAAACTGGTCGTCACATGAAGTTCGCCGTGCGGCTGTTCGCCCGCGCCCGCGACCTCGCGGAGGCGGAGCGGGTGGAACTCGAACTGCCGGAAGGCGCGCGCGTCGGCGACGTTCGGGCCATGCTGGGTGAAAGACACCCCGCACTGCGGCCGGTCCTGCCGAGCCTGCTGTTCGCGATCGACCACGAATACGCGGGAGATTCGGAACCGGTTCCCCAAGACGCCACGGAGATCGCCTGTTTTCCTCCCGTGAGCGGAGGCTGAGTGAGAGGACCGCTGACCTCTGAGAGCTTGTGAATCTTTCGGTCTCAGCGGATTACGCCCGGAAATCGTCATTCCCGCGCAGTGCCTGTCCCCAGCGGAGGCGGGGACGGGAATCCAGCAATCGCCAAGGCGTCCACCAATGCGAAAGCCGTCCGCGCACCGACTGGATTCCCGCCTTCGCGGGAATGACGCGCTGCGGACCACGATCGAATGACGAAAGATTCACAGCCTCTGACCTCTGCGGCGCTCGCCTACCGGCTCGCGGCTAACCACCTGACCTCTGATCTCTGCCATGCACCGCCTGACCCGCGATCCCATCGACCACGCCGCCCTTACCGAGTCGGTCCGCGCGACCGATTGCGGGGCGGTCGTGCTGTTCCTGGGAACGGTCCGCGAGATGACGGACGGCCGCCGCACCGTCGCACTCGATTACGAGGCCTATCCCGCGATGGCCGAAACCGAGCTGGCAAAGCTCGAGGCGGAGGCCCGCGCGAAGTGGACGCTCGGCGAGATCGCGATCGTCCACCGCCTCGGCCGGCTCGAATTGGGCGACATCAGCGTCGCGGTCGCGGTCGCCTCGCCGCATCGCCAGGCCGCCTTCGAAGCGGGAAAGTTCCTCATCGACGAACTGAAGGTCCGCGTGCCGATCTGGAAAAAGGAAAACTGGGCCGACGGCACGACCGAATGGGTGCATCCGGAAAGTGAAATGACGAATGAATGTCGAAACGACGAATTCCCGAACGACCATTGAATGAGAAGAGGTCCGCTCGAAATCTTTGACCTCCGTCCCTCCCCCCGCTCACGCGGGAGGCTCGCTATCCACTGTCCACTACCCACTACCCACTATCCACTAATGCCCCTCATCGACACCTTCGGCCGCACGCACGACAACCTGCGGATCAGCGTCACCGATCGCTGCAACATCCGCTGCTTCTACTGCATGCCCGCCGACAACGTCGAATTCGTGAACAAGGCCGAACTCCTCACCTTCGAGGAGATCGAAAGGTTCGTGCGCGTCGCCGTCGATCTCGGCGTCACGAAAATCCGCCTCACCGGCGGCGAGCCGCTCGTCCGCCGCGAACTCGACGTCCTCGTGAAGAAGCTCGCCGCGATTCCGGAAATTCACGACATCGGCCTGACGACCAACGGCATCCTCCTCGGCGATCAGGCGCAAGGTCTGTACGACGCGGGCCTGCGGCGGATCAACGTCAGCCTCGACGCGCTCACCCCCGAGAAGTTCCAGCGAATCACCCGCCGCGAAGGGTTCGAGAAAGTCATCGCCGGCATTCAGGCGGCGCAGGCGGCGGGATTCGATCCGGTGAAGGTGAACGCCGTCTCCGTCCGCGGGCTGACCGAAGAGGAGATCGTCCCGTTCGGCCATTTCGCGCGCAAAACGGGGGTCGAAGTGCGGTTCATCGAGTTCATGCCGCTCGACGCCGACAACGCCTGGCAGCGCGAGAAGGTGCTCTTCGCGCACGAGATTCTGGAGACGCTGTCGCGGGAGATCATGCCGCTGGTGCCGCGCGGGCATCTTTACGCGGGAGCGCCGGCGACGGAGTTCGAGTTCGAGGACGGCATCGGCCGGATCGGGATGATCGCCTCGGTCAGCCAGCCGTTCTGCATGAGCTGCAACCGCTTCCGCCTGACCGCGGACGGCAAGCTCCGCAATTGCCTGTTCAGCCTGGAGGAGACGGACATCAAGACGCTGCTGCGGGAAGGGGGAAGCGACGCGACGATCGCCGAAGCGATCCGCGCCTCGATCGCCGCGAAGAAGGAAGGCCACGAAATCAACACGGCCCGGTTCATCCAACCGGACCGGCCGATGTACTCGATCGGGGGGTGATTGGCGAGCGGGGGGCGTAAGCCCCCCGGTGGGTCGCCCAAAGGAGAACCGGAATAGAACTGCGTCCTTCGCAGTGCAATCGTTTCACTTCCGTGTTTTCTGCGCGAATTTTCGACCACGGATTCCACGGATGGGCACTGATGAGAAGGAAGATCCGTGCTCATCCGTGCCATCCGTGGTGAGAATCCTGTTTGCCTTCGGTTGCGGCTCCGCCGCGCTGGGGCCTTCGCGAGCTTCTGTTCGGGATTCCATCGAACAGAAGATCGCAAAGAGCGCGAAGGAGTCACGGATGATGCATACCTGATCGATTCCATCCACGCGCGGCGAGGGCCGCCGGTTTCCGGAGGGAAATGCGGCGGGGCGACGAATGTCACAGCATGAAAGCTCTCGCCGATTCGCGATGCCGGTCCCCTTTCTCGCCGACATTTCTCTGTCTTCGATCTTTCTGTCCATCGTTCTGCGAATGAAGAAATACCCACGGGGCCGCCGCCCCGTGGCTTGAGATCACATGAATCGCATTTATCTCGACAACGCCGCCACGAGTTTTCCCAAGCCGGAGAGCGTCGCCGCGGCGGTGGATCGTTACAACCGCGAACTCGGCGCGGCCGTGGGGCGGAGCGCGTATCGGGCCGCGCTCGACGTGCAGCGGACGGTAGATGCCTGTCGTCGCCGCGTCGCGGAACTGTTCAACGCGGAGAGTCCCGAGCGGATCGTGTTCGCCTTCAATGGGACCGATGCGCTCAACATCGCCCTGCACGGCTTGCTCGACGCCGGCGACCATGTCGTCACCAGCGTCATCGAGCACAACTCGGTGCTGCGACCGTTGCGCGAGCTGAGCCGCCGCCGCGGCGTCGAAGTCGCGCACGTCTCCGCCGATCGCGCGGGGCGCGTCGATCCCGCCGACATCCGCGCTGCATTGCGGCCGAACACGAAGCTCGTCGCGCTGATCCATGCCTCGAACGTCACCGGCACGATCCAGCCGATCGCGGAAGCGGGCGAGATCGCGCACGCGGCGGGCGCGCTGTTTCTCGTCGACGCGGCCCAATCGGCGGGGCATCTGCCGATCGACTTGAAGAACCTGCCGATCGATCTGCTCGCCTGTCCGGGGCATAAGGGACTGCTCGGCCCGCTGGGGACGGGGATTCTTTACATCCGCCCCGGCGTCGAAGAGCGGTTGCACAGTTTCCGCCAGGGAGGGACGGGATCGAAGAGCGAGGACGACCGCCAGCCGGACCTGCTGCCGGACAAGTACGAATCGGGCAATCACAACGCGCCGGGCCTGTTTGGACTGGAGGCGGCTCTCGCGTTCCTGCAGGAGAAAACGATCGCCGCGCTGCGCGCCCACGAACAGGAATTGACCGCCCGGCTGCTCGACGGATTGCGCGCGTTGAAAGGAATCGAAGTGCCCGGCCCGGCTTCGGGCGAAGAGCGCGTTGGCGTCGTGAGCGTGAGCGTGCCCGGATTCGAGCCGCAGGTTCTGGCGGCGGTGCTCGACGGCAACTTCGGCATCGAAACGCGCGCCGGGCTGCACTGCGCGCCGGGAGCGCACCGGGCGATCGGCACGTTCGATTCAGGAGGCACCGTGCGCTTGAGTCCCGGCCCATTCACGACGACGGATGAGATCGACGCGGCCCTCGCCGCGTTTCGCGATATCGGCGAAGCATGACGACCGGTCAGCCGCGACGCGACAGCGGAGCGCGGCTCGATCGGCCGAATTCCCGGCGGGGGTGGAGTCGGCGAGGCGGGGTGGCTGGGGTCGATCCGCCGCAAAACGGCATCCCACTTCAAGCGACGAAAACTCGGCGGGTCGCCCCCAGCGATGTGCGGCCGCGTCGGCGATTCGCTGGGGGCTTCGCTGCGCTACGACCCCAGCCACCCCGCCGACGGGAACGCTACTGATGACGTTTCCAAGGCC
>JBBDNT010000273.1:0-12723 GCA_040877445.1 Planctomycetaceae bacterium | reverse complement strand
TGACGAGTGACGAGTGACGAGTGACGAGTGACGAGTGACGAGTGACGAGTGACGAGTGACGAGTGACGAGTGACGAGAAAGTCACCTACTGCCTACTGCCTACTGCCTACTGCCTACTGCCTACTGCCTACTGTCGACCGCCGACTGCCTTTCCGCCCATGCCCGACCGTGCCGAACCCTCGCTGCCGCCCGTCACCGAACTGTCGCCCGTCGAGCGGCGGGTGCTGGGCGTGCTGGTCGAAAAGGCGCTCACCACGCCCGAGTACTATCCGCTGACCGCCAAGGCGCTCGTCGCCGGCTGCAATCAGAAGAGCAATCGCGATCCCGTCGCGAACTACGAAGAGGACGCCGTCCTCGAAGCGGTCGAGTCGCTCCGCAAGCTGGGTCTGGCGACCGAGGTCCACACGTCCTCGGGCCGCACGGCCCGTTACCGCCACTTCCTGCGGCAGCGGTTCACCGTCACCGAGCCGCAGGTGGCGATTCTCACCGAACTGCTGCTCCGCGGCCGGCAGACGCTGGGCGAGTTGCGGAGCCGCGCCGCGCGGATGGTCCCGATCGACGGCCTGGACGCGCTCCGCGACGAACTGCGGGGACTCATCGACGCGCGGCTCGTGCAGGCGAACGGGCCGCTCGAACGGCGCGGCGTGGAAGTCGACCACCTGTTGTACAAGGCGCGGGAGGGAAAAACGCTTCCCGCGGGAACCTTCGACGAGGACGATGCCGCCGTCGAGCCGCGCCCCATGCCGCGCGAAGAGCCCTTCCCGCCGATCGCTTCCTCATCCGGCATGTCGGCCGGCGACGACCGCACCGCGGCGCTCGAGCGCGCGGTGAGCGAGCTGCGCGCCGCGTGCGCCGCGCTGCGTGCGGACCTCGATGCGTCGCGGCGAGACGTCCGCGATCTCCGCGCGGCGCTGGGGGAAACCGGCGACCCGGCGGAATGAGAGCCTGTGGAAAGGATTCAGGAATTCCGCGTCCCAATCGATCTCGTGGATTCGGCGCTTCGGGATCGGCCTGGCTGGCTTCGTAGGACGGAATCGTATTCCGTCCGCCGCGGAATGGCGAAGATGCGGCGCCGGGAAGCGATCCGGACGCTCCGCGCGTCCGGATCGCTGGCAACCAACAACGCGCGATTTCGATCTGGTCGAGATTCGACAGATGGCGGACGGAATGGAATTCCGTCCTACAGGACGGCCGGCGGGCGCAGTCTTGCGGCGCTCGGCCGGTCACGGCAACTCGCGGGGGCGCGAGACCTCGTAGCGTTTCAGCTTGCGGTCCAGCGTGGAGCGCTCGATGCCCAGGATCTGAGCCGCCCGCGACTTGTTCCAGTTCGTTTGCTCGAGCGTGGCGAGAATGTGCCGCTGTTCGAGCACCGCCAGCGGCACTTGCCGGTATTCCTCTTCGCCGGCCGGCGGTTCGACCGCGCCGCTCGATTCGACCCCCAGAGTCGAAAGACGAATGTCGTCCGCCTGCACCAGTTCGCCCGCGCACAGGATCACCGCCCGCTCGACGGTGTTCTGAAGCTGGCGGATGTTTCCCGGCCAGTCGTGGGCCATCAGCGCGTCGAGCGCCTCGCGCGCGAATCCCTTGATCGGCCGCCGCGTCTTGCGGGCGAACCGCTCGCGGAAGAAGTTCGCGAGCAAGGGCACGTCGCTCATCCGCTCGCGCAACGCCGGAACGACCATCTCGACCACGTGCAGCCGGAAGTACAGATCCTTGCGGAAATTTCCTTCGCGCACCGCCACTTCCAGGTCGCGGTTGGTCGCCGCGACGACGCGCACGTCGACCTCGACGTTCGCCCGCCCGCCGACGCGCTCGAACGGGTGCCCCTCCAGCACGCGGAGGAACTTCGCCTGCACGGCCTGGCTCATCTCGCCGACTTCGTCGAGGAACAGCGTTCCGCCGTCGGCCTGCTCGAATTTGCCCGGCTTGCGGTCCACCGCGCCGGTGAACGAGCCTTTCTCGTGCCCGAACAGTTCGCTTTCGAGCAGGCTTTCGCTCAGGGCGGCGCAGTTCATGGTGACGAACGCGCCGCCGCGGCGATCGCTGCCGACGTGAATCCCCCGGGCCACCAGTTCCTTCCCCACGCCGCTTTCCCCGCGAATCAGCACGGTGGCGTCGGTGGGGGCGATGCGGGCGATCGACTCGCGCAACTCATGCATCGAAGGATGATCGCCGACCAGCTTGTTCTCGAGTTCCAGCCGCCGCCGGAGCGATTGGTTCTCGGTTTCCGCCCGGGCCAGGCCGTCCGCGAGCGTTTCCTTCTCCTTGAGGTTCTCGAGCGCGACGGCGAACTGGTCGGCGACGGCGAGCGTGAATTCGAGGTCGTCGGGATCGAGAGGCGAATCGGGGTTCGTCGAGTACAGGTGGATCAGCCCCAGCACGGCGGCTTCCGTGCGGATCGGCGCGCAAATCACGCTTTGCGCGTGGATTTCGCCGAGGCTGTCGCGGCTGGCGAGACGGCTGTCGTCCGCCACGTCGCGGGCCAGCACCGCTTCCGATCCTTCCAGCACCACCCGCGAAAGATGATCGGACACCCGCTGGTACGGCAGGTCCGCCTGCGTCTTGTACGCCGTCACGAACAGATCATCCGACCGCGCGGGGGCCGATTGTTCCTCGGGAAGCATCAGCACGGCGCCGATGTCGGCGTTGGTTCCGGCGAACAGTCCCTCGAGCACGACCTCCGAAAGAACCTGCGCGTTCCGCGCCGCCCCCATTTCGAGCGCCAGTTGATACAGCCGGGCCAATTCCCGGCTGGCGCGGTCGCGGTTCAGGCTCTCTCCCGCGGGAGGCGCGTGATAGCGGTTCTGCCGCGTGCGGTGGATGATCGCCGGTTCGGCTTCCGCGGAGGGAGGCTCGTCGAAGATCAACTCGTAGGCGGTGTCGCCTTCGGGAACCTCCGGCTCTTCTTCCGGGGGGAGTTCGGGAAATCGCCGCGACAGATCGCGCGTGAAGCCCAGGTCCGACGTCCCGATGCGGATCAACTGCCCGTCGTCGAGCGTCCAGTCGCCGCTGATCCGCTGCCCGGCGACGAGGGTGCCGTTGCGGCTGCCGAGGTCGCGAAGGATCCACGACGAGCCGCTGCGAAAGACCTCGCAGTGATTGCGGCTGCAAACTTCGTCGCGGAGGACGACGCGGTTGGTGGGGGCGCGGCCGATGGTCGTGACCTGTCCCGGCGTGAGCCGGAAGACGTCGCGCCACTTCCGTCCTTCGCGAACGACGAGGTAGGCGACCTGATCGCCGCCGCCGTCGTTGTCGCGGTTCTGCTTCGCCGCGTTCATGCATTCAGCATATCGGGTCGTCGAAAATCGGAACAGCGATCGGATCGGGGAAAAAGAGCGACGTCTCTGGATTCACCCCAAGTCGGTGCGGTATCATGGCTTAGCGGTGCGACAGAGTTCCCGCGCGGCGAATTCCGCCGGTTTTCCACGAATATTCGAGCCGCGGAGGGGATAAGTATGGTGTTCGGCAAGCCGGTCCAGACAACCGAGGGAGAAATCGGGATGCATTTCGCGATCCACTGGGCGACCGCTCGTCGGTATCTCGCGGCGACCTTGATGGCGACGAGCGTCGTGGGCCTGGGCGTCGTGGGCTTGGGCGTCTCCGCGGCGACCGCCGCCGAAGACGGCGCCGCGGCAGAAAGTGGTTCCGCCGGTTCTTTCACGACCGGCTCGTCCGACGTGATCATTCAGCGGATCAATGCCCAGTTGCGGCAGGGCTGGAGCGACAACGAGATCGAGCCGTCCCCCGTCGCCGGCGACGGCGAGTGGATGCGGCGGGTGTACCTCGACATCGCCGGCCACATTCCGCCGACGGACGAAATCGAGAAGTTCATCGCCGACAAGGATCCGGCCAAACGGTCGAAGCTGATCGAGAAGCTGCTGGACGATCCCGCCTACGTGCGGAACTTCACCGCGGTGTGGACGAACCTGTCGATCGGCCGCGGCACGCCGGCCCGCGTCAGCCGGGACGGGATGGAGAAATTCTATCGCGAGGCGTTCGCCCGCAATCGCCCCTGGAACGATGTGGTGTACGACTTGGTTTCGGCCGAGGGGCACTACGAGCGGAACGGCGCGGTCAACTTCATGCTCGCTCAGATGCAGATGAACGACGAGGCCGTGCAGGCGACCGCCAAGACGACCCGGCTGTTCCTGGGCATTCAAGTGCAATGCACGCAGTGCCACGACCATCCATTCAACGATTGGAAGCAGGACCAGTTCTGGCAGTTCAACAGCTTCTTCCGGCAGATGGCGAAGATCGACCATCGCCGCTACGATGAGCGCACCGGCCGGATGGTCGACGACTATTCGGAGCTGGTCGACCGGGACTTCTCGGGACCGGTGTACTTCGAGAAGCGAAACGGCCTGATGCAGGTCGCCTATCCCGAATACGAAGGCCGGAAGGTCGACCCGGGGCTCGACACCGATCGCCGGGCCGAGTTCGCCAAGCTGATCGTGCAGGGAGACAGGCCCCTGTTGGCCCAGGCGATGACCAACCGGATGTGGGGGCACTTCTTCGGCTACGGGTTCACCAAGCCCGTGGACGACATCGGTCCGCACAATCCCGCGTCGCATCCGCAACTGCTCGAGATGCTCAGCGAGGAATTCGTCAACAGCCGGTACGACGTGAAGCAGCTCGTCCGCTGGATCGCCAACAGCGAGGCGTACAATCTCACCAGCCGCACCGGTCCCGGCAACGAGATCGACAACCCGGCTGCGGGCGAGATTCCGCAGTTCAGCCACATGTACGCCAAGCAGATGCAGGCGGAGCAACTGTTCGATTCGCTGGTGATCGCCACCGAGGCCCACAAGTCCGGCCGCACCAGTTGGGAAGACGCCGAACGCCAGCGCCGCCAGTGGATGCAGCAATTCGTCGTCGCTTTCGACACCGACGAGGCGGACGAGGCGACCACCTTCAACGGCACGATTCCCCAAGCCCTGATGATGATGAACGGGGATCTGGTGAAGGACGCGATCAGCCTCAAGCCCGGCGGCTTCCTGCACCGCACGCTCAGCGAGCCGACCCCCGACTCCGCCAAGGTGCGCAAGCTGTACCTTTCCGCCCTGAGCCGCGAGCCGACCCGCGCCGAAGAAGGGGCCGCCAACCGGCTGCTGCGTCCGCTTCGCGAACCGGGCGAGAAGCTGGCTCTCTACCAGGATCTGTTCTGGGCGCTGCTCAACTCGAACGAGTTCATCTTCGTCCATTGACCATTTTCGTAGCGGAATTCGCAAGAATTCCGCCGCACGCATCGGAAATCTTGCGAATTCCGCTACGCGACATCGACCCGAGCCAACCGCGGCTGACCTTTTTTCCCTTGGAGATCGCGATGAATTCGGAAGTTCCCAGCGGCATGAACCGGCGTCACTTCATGCGTCATCTCGCCACGAGCGCGGCGACGGTTCCCACCCTGCAGTTCCTCTCGCACTTCCAGGCGAACGCCGCCGAGGTGCAGAAGAACCAGAAGTCCTGCATTCTGATGTGGATGAACGGCGGCCCGCCGACCATCGACATCTGGGATCTCAAGCCGGGCTCGCGGAACGGCGGCGAGTTCAAACCGATCGACACGTCGGTCCCCGGCGTCCAGATCGGGGAGTTGATGACCGAGACCGCCAAGGTGATGGACGGCCTGTCGCTCGTCCGCGGGATGAGCACGCGCGAGGCCGATCACGGCCGCGGCCGCTACTACATGCACACCTCCTTCGTGCCGAACCCCACGGTCGTGCACCCCACGTTCGGCTCCGTCGTGAGCTACGAGTTGGGCCTGAAGCGGAAGGAACTGGAAATCCCGGCGTTCGTGTCGATCGGCGGCGGCGCGGGAAGCCCCGGCTTCCTGGGCATGTCGCACGCCCCGTTCTCCGTCGGCACCGACGGCCGCATCCGCAACGCGGACATGGGCGAAAGCCGCGACCGGCTCGACCAGCGGCTGGCGCTGTTGGGCGTGGTCGAGGACAACTTCATCGGCACGAAGCGCGGCGAAGCGCCGCAGGCCCACAAGGAAGTCTACCAGAGCGCGGTCAACCTGATGACCTCGAAGCAGATGGAGGCCTTCCGCGTCGATCAGGAAAGCCCGGAGACCATCGCCAAGTACGGTCCCGGCGGCTTCGGCCGCGGACTGTTGATGGCCCGCCGCCTCGTCGAAACCGGCGTGCCGTTCGTCGAGGTCGATCTCGGCGGCTGGGACTTGCACAACGGCGTGTTCACCGCCCAGCGGACCATGCTGCCGCCGATGGACCAGGCGATCGCCGCCTTGGTCGGCGACCTGAAGGATCGCGGCATGCAGGACAACGTCGTCCTCGTCTGGATGGGCGAGTTCGGCCGCACGCCGCGGATCAACCAGGGCGCCGGCCGCGACCACTGGGCCGCGAGTTGGACCGTGGCCCTCGGCGGCGGCGGCCTGAAGAACGGCCAGGCCGTCGGGGCGACCGATCCGGATGGAACCAGCGTCGTCGGCAAGAGCTATCTCCCGGGCGATATTTGGGCGACGGTCTCCCATGCCTTGGGGATTCCGCTCGACACCGTGCACACCTCGAAGCGGGGTCGGCCGATGCGTCTGGCCAACGGCGGCATGCCGATCCAGGAATTGATCGGCTGAAGTCGAATCGTCGAACCCCGGCTGCCCCGTCCGGGAGCCGGGGTTCGTCATTGGAAGGGACATGAGCGACCAGCCGACTCCACACGATCGCGACGGGTCCGCCGCCGGTCGCGGGGAAGAGTTCGTCCAACTTTTCACCCGCCATCAGCGGAGGCTGTATCTCTACGTGCTCTCACTGATCGGGGATCCGGTCGAGGCCGAGGAAGTCCTTCAGGAAACCAACGTCGTCATCTGGAGCAAGTTCGACCAGTTCGAAAAAGGAACCAACTTCCACGCCTGGGCCTGCCGCATCGCGACCTATCAGGTGCTCAAGCACCGCGAGCGGCGGCAGCGCGACAAGCTGTACTTCAGCGATGATTTCATTCAGACGATCGCGGCGGAAGGGCGGTTCGATTCCGATCAGTCCGATCTCCGCCGCGTGGCCCTCGTCGAGTGTCTCAAGAAACTCCGCGAGCGGGATCGCGAGCTGATCCGGCAGCGGTACGCTCCCGGAGAGACCGGCAAGGGCATCGCCGAACGACTGGGACGCCCCGCGAATTCGGTGTACCAGTCGCTCGGAAGAATTCGCCGCACCCTGTTGGAATGCATCACGCGGCGATTGGCGGCGGCGGAGGCGGGCCGATGAATCTTCACGAACGACGATCTTCCGGCGAACAACCGCGCGACGCGCAAGCCGACGAATTGCGCGCGTTGCTCGAAGCGCTCTGCGAGCAGCGGCTGGACCGCGCCGGGGCCGCACGCCTGGAGCGGATGGTGCTCGCCGACGCCGGCGCCCGCAAGCTGTATCTCGACTACATCGAGTTGCACGGCAGCCTGTACTGGGACGCGGCGACCGCCGACGAAGAATCCCTCCCCGTGGCGGAGCAGGCGCCGCCGGCCCGCGGCGCCGCCCGCCGCGATGGCGTGGAACTCGCCGCGATCGTCGCGACGCGGCCGGGGAGAATGGTGGGCAAGATCGCCGCGGCGGCCGTCGCGCTCGCCGCCTGCGCGCTCGTGCTGATCGGCGTCGCGGCGTACCGGCTGTTCGACTCGCCGGCGAACGATGCGCCGCGGATCGCCGAGACGCCGGGACTTCCGGCCGAAACCGCCGGTTCGCCGGTCGTGGCCGACCGCGATGGATCCTCGCCGGCGCATTCGCGCGGCGCGCGGCGCGATCGCATCGTCGCGGGCCATATCGCGGCCGACCGGCCGCCGGCGCGAGGCGGGGCGCCCTCTCCGCCGCCGTTGCCGGTCGCGAACGCGGTCGAATCGCGGCCGGAAACGATTCCGCTGCCGCCGACGTCTCCCGCCGCGGTTGCCGCGGCCCCCGTCCCTGGTCAGGGCGAAATTCCCCCCGGCGGTTCATCGGCGGAGACGATCGTCGCGTTCCTCGACGCGCAGATGCGGTCCGGCTGGGAGGCGGCGGAAATCGGTCCATCGCCGCTCGCCGACGACGCGGAATGGATCCGCCGCGTGTATCTGGACGTCGCGGGGCACATTCCGCCCGCCGAGGAAGTGGAGCGGTTCCTCGCGGACGCGAGTTCGGACAAGCGGACCCGCCTGGTCGAGCGACTGCTGGATCAGCCGGCCTACGCCCGCCACTCGAGCACCGTCTGGACGAACCTGCTGGTGGGCCGCACGCAGGGGCGGACCGCCGATCGCGAAGGGCTGGAGCGGTTCCTGCGGCAGGGCTTCGCCCGGAACCGGCCGTGGAGCGAACTCGTCGCCGAGATGGTGTCCGCCGAAGGCGGCCCGGAAGAAAACGGAGCGGCCGGCTTCCTGCTGGCGCATCTCAACAACGAGGCGGTCCCGGCCACGGCGGTCACCGCCCGCGTGTTCCTCGGCACGCAGGTGCAATGCACGCAGTGTCACGATCATCCCTTCAACGACTGGCAGCAGAACCACTTCTGGGATCTCAACAGCTTCTTCCAGCAGACCGCGGCGATCGACGTTCCCGGAACCCACCGGCTCGTCACGAAGCCGATCGAAGGGCCGTTGTACTACGAGAACCGCCAGGGGTTGATGCGCGTCGCTTACCCCCGGTTCGATGGAGAACGGGTCGATTCCGGTCCGGAAACGAATCGCCGGGCGGAACTCGCGCGGCTGATCGTCGCGGGAGACAAGCCGCAAATCGCCGAGGCGTTCGTCAACCGGGTGTGGGCCCAGTTCTTCGGATACGGCTTCACCAACCCGGTGGACGACATGGGTCCGCACAACCCGCCCACGCATCCGGCCGTGCTGGATCGGCTGTCGCGGGAATTCGTCGCCAGCGGGTTCGACGTGAAGCGGCTGATCCGCTGGATCACGGCCTCGCGGGCCTACCAGGCGACGAGCCGCATGAACGAATCGAACTCCGCGGACGATCCCGCGCGGGGCGAGCCGCCGCTGTTCAGCCGGATGTACGTCCGGCCGATGTCGCCCGAGCAACTGTACGATTCGCTGCTGATCGCCACGCAGCCCCGCGTGGCCGGCGGTCCCGATTGGCGGGAGGCGCATCTCCGCCGACGCGAGTGGCTGGCCCAGTTCATTCACCCCCACGGCACCGAAGAGAACGACGAAGCCACCAGTTTCGCCGGCACCGTTCCGCAAGCCCTGATGCTGATGAACGGCGCGCTCACCGCCGGGGCCGTTTCGGCCGAACGCGGCACGTTCCTATCCGAGGTGCTCGCCGAGCCGATCTCCGAGACCGAGAAAATCCGCAAGCTGTCGCTCGCGGCGCTCTCGCGACACCCCGCGCCGGGGGAACTCGCCGCGATCCGCCGGCTGTTGCGTCACGACGCGCGCGAGGGAGATCGCCGCGCCCCCGCGCCGGCGAAGAATTACGAGGACCTGTTCTGGGCGCTGTTGAACTCCAGCGAGTTCGTGCACGTGCACTGAGAACAAGGCTCTCTCCTGCGAGTTTCTGCCTGGGGCCTCGCGGATCGATGGGCGGGCCTCGGTGCTGTTGACTCCCGGGAGAGAGCCTGTTTCGCCGAATGGAGAATGAATCCCCGCGCGTTTCGGATCGCTTCGGAAAGGCTCTCGACGCTTGGACCCCAAGCCGCATTGAAACCGCTCGCCGAATCGATTTCCAGCCCAGATCGCCCGATCACCGGCATTTCGGGTTTTCCCCCATGCGGCCCTCACTACCTCATCGAAGTCAAGGGGCGACCATCGGATGGATCGCCCGAACCGTCCGCCGGGCTTCGCACGACGGGCGGGTAGTACGCCTTCAACCTTGATCTTGTGGGTCGACCGTAGGATGGATTGGCCATGACACGGTGAGGTCGCCAGGTGCGCGGAGGCCGACACGCCAGTGAGGCTTGATCGCATGGGTGCCGCCAATCCGTCTTACCACGGCTTCAACCGCCAAGTTCAAGCCTGAAGCGGTAGTAGGACGGATTCGTAATCCGTCGGGCCCGCCGGCCAGTAAGACTCGCGCCTTGCGGAAAGCGTTGCCGGACCCGATCAGATCCAAAAGCGCGACTTGAAACCGCCTCTGGCGGACGGAATGCAATTCCGTCCTACGAAGCCGGCCACGTCGAATGCCGGTGCCGCAAACCAAGAACTCGAATTGGACGACGCACTACTTCCGCGCCGCGAGCCGCCGCTCGATCCGCTCGCGGTCCAGGTCGTCCGGATCGCAGTCGGCGAGCGCCCGTTCGAGCGCCGCGACCGCCTCGTCCGTCTCGCCTCGCGCGAACAGCGCGTCGGCCAGTTGATACTGCACGACCGCCAGCCCCGGCGAGACGCGCGCCGTATGCCGCCACAAACTCACGCTATCGCGCCATACCGGCAGATGACGGTGCGTCGCGACGGCGCACGCGACGATCGCCGTCCCGATGGCGACATGGGTCGTCAACCGGGCGAGTCGCGTCCCACGGGGGAGTGACGCGCCTTGAGTTTCGACGCGTCGGGAGCGCCATTCGATATTCCGCATTTCGCACTCCGCACTCCGCACTTCATCCCCGCGCCCTTCGCAAAGCCTCGACATGTGCCTCCCGAGCGCGGCGAACAGGCCGAACACCGCGATCGACGGCAAGTAGAGATAGCGGTCGTTCATCAGCGTCGTGATCGGAATCAAGTTCAGCACCGGCAGCAGGAACAACAGCGCCGCCGTTCCCGCGAAGGGAATCAGCGGCGAACGAGTCCGCAGCCGGTACATGCCCCAGGCGACCGTCGCCCAACCGGTGATCGCCAGCGCCGCCCATCCGGCGATCCCCGCGGTCGGCACGTCGTACAACACGGCGAGGTTCGCCGGCCAGGCGAGCATCCCCACGTACTTCCACAGAACGATCGCATCGACGGCGAGGATGCGACCGCGGCTCAGTTCGAGGTGATCGCGCAGTCCTCCCAGTTCCGATGTTTGCGCCCCGGCGGTGATCGCGAGCAGGCACAGGCACAGCACGCCGGGGACGATCTGTCGCGGAAGCGCCTCGGCGAACGGCCGCTTCCGCACGATCAGGTCGTACGCCAGCACGACCGCGGGAACGACGATCGCGATCGCCTTGGTCAACAGGGCCGCCGCGAGGAACATCAGCGCGATTCCTTCGTCGCGGGAACTGCGTTCGGGCCGCAACTGGCGGATCAGGCAGGCGAGGATGAACGTCGCCGAAAGCAGCCCCTTCCGCGACGAAATCCACGCCACCGTCTCGACCTGCACCGGATGGACGGCGAACAGCGCCGCGGTCGTCCAGGCGATGAACCGGCTGCCCGTAACCTGCCGCACCAGCACCCACACAAGAACGGCGTTGAGCGCATGCAGCAGCAGGTTCGTGAGGTGATAACCGCCCGGCCACAATCCCCACAGCGTGTGCTCGATCAAGTGGCTCGCCAGCGTGAGCGGCGCGTAATTCTTCACGTGGACTTCGGTCGCGAGCGACCACAGGCTGGCCGGCTGCCAGCTTCGAACCACCGGGTTCTCGACGACGTACCACCGATCGTCCCAGTTGACGAAACCGAAGTTCACGGTCGGCCAATAGAGCGCCACGACCAGCGCGACGAGCGCGAACGCCGCGCGGCGGGTCTGCGAAGAACGGTCGGACGGCGCTTCAGGGGCGGCGTCGCGCGCGCGGCGCGAGCGCTCCCGCTCGTCGGATCGCGAAGCGGGCGGCGCGTCGGCCGCAATGGTCGGAGTCCCCGTCGTCATCATCGGAAAACGTAGCACATGGATCAGAGGTCGGAGGTCGGAGGTCGGAGGTCGGAGGTCGGAGGTCGGCGGGACGCTTGCGGTTTCGCGCCCTTCAGTCCGCGCCATCCCGGCCAACCGGCACGACCGCGGCGATCGATGCCACCGCGCTCGGGAAAATGCCGAGCGGAATTCACGCGCCTTCCCCATCCGCGAGCTAAAGTTCGAGGGGGCGGAGTCGCCTTCGTTCCGAAGAACACCACCGGTCGGCTTGCGCCGGCCGACCGCTGAAATTTGCTTTCGAGAGAGACTGCGCATGACCGGGAGAACGCTCGCCGCACCGTGTTGGGAATCGAACGTCGCCACCCATCTGGAGCGGGGACCGCTCGTCTCGCCGGCGACTCGCCAGCTCGATCGGTTGGGGCGATTGCTCGCCGAGATCGGCCGGCCCGAAGCGCACGCGGCGCGCACGGTGGTCGTCATGCCCGCCTACAACGCCGCCGAGACGCTCGAGCGCACCGTCCGCGACATCCCCCAGGGTGTGGCCGACGAGATCATCCTCGTCGACGACGCCAGCCGCGACGCCACCGTCGAAGTGGCCGGCCGTCTGGGACTCACGGTGGTCCGGCATCGCCGCAACATGGGTTACGGCGGCAACCAGAAGACGTGCTACCGACACGCGCTCGATCGCGGCGCGGACTTCGTCGTGATGGTGCATCCCGATTACCAGTACGACAGCCGCGTGATCGAACCGGCGATCCGCTTCCTGCAACTGGGCATCTGCGACGTGGTGATCGGCTCGCGGATTCGCACGCGGCGGGAGACGCTCGACGGCGGGATGCCGGTCTACAAGTACGCGGCGAATCGCATCCTGACGACGGTCGAGAACATGGCTTTGGGGCAGAACCTGGGGGACTTCCACAGCGGCTTCCGGGCGTACAGCCGCCGCGTGCTCGAGACGATCCCCTTCGATCGCAACTCGGACGACTTCGTCTTCGACAGCCAGTTCCTGGCGCAGGCGGTGCACTTCGGGTTCCGCATCGGCGAC
>JBBDNT010000272.1:10964-12745 GCA_040877445.1 Planctomycetaceae bacterium | reverse complement strand
CCCCCCCCCCCCCCCCCCCCCCCCCCCGACCGTCCAACGCACGCGCGCGGCGCTGGCGTGAGGGTTGAGAGTTGAGGAGCGGCGTGGCTCGTACCGCGCCATGCGGCATGGATCGTGGTGCGCCGATGGCCGATTCCGGGAGGACATCCGATGGGGCTTTCGCCCGCCGAGCGTCGGATCATCGAGAAGGCCCGGCGCTCGGTGCGCTGGAGCAGAGTGAACGCGTGGGTTTTGGGCTTGAGCGCGGCGGCGATGCTGACGGCGGCGGCGTTGTTGACCAAGGTGATGGCGGACCACCTCCGAGAGCATCATGTCGCGCTGTCGGAACTCTTCGCCCTGATTTCCGAATCTCAGCATCCGAGCGGCGTGCAACTCTCGCTCGTCTTTCTCTCGGTCGCAGGGATCACGATGTTGGTTTTCACCGCGATGTCGCACGCCGGCAATGTGCTTGTAATAAAGATCATCACCGCGGAAAGGCGCCTCCTGCTGAAACTCGCCGCACCGCACGATGAACCCCGTGCGACTGAATCCAACTACCACGACTAACCCCTCGACCTCAACCCTCAACCCTCAACCCCCATGCGCCTCCTCTACTTCCTCTTCGATCGCGACGATCGCCTGCATAAGGCGCCGCGGCGGGCCGTCGAGGAGTTGTGGAAGAAACGCCGCCGGGCCGAAGAGTTCCGGTTCGACCTCGGCGACGACTTGCGGATGATCACCGTCATCGCCGACGACGACCTGCGGCCCGTCGTCACGTTCTTCCTGAAGGTCGATCTGGAGGACGGGGAGATCACCGATTCGTCGCGGATCGAGGCGTTCGAAGCGGTCGGCCGCCGCGATCGCCGCCGCTACGACACCGACACCGCCCGCCGGCAGTTCGCCGGCTGGCCCGCCGACTGGCAGCGGCAACTGGCGGTCGCGCTCGACTTCCCGGCGCGCGAGTTCCGCCGCATCGGCCTCGGCGGCCCGTTGCTGATGGCCGACCTGTGGGGCATCTCGCTGAAGAAGGTGCTCGACTACTTCGAGCAGGCGCACGAAGGCCGCGATCAAGACGATTGACCATTCCGCCGATCGCTCCGATCAGCCCGCCGGCGACGTGCGCCAGCGGGATCGGCGTCATGCCGGCCGCGGCGCTGTCCACGAAGAGCGTCTGGCTCGTCGCGACCTCGTAGCCCACCTTGCCGGCGAAGCCGCACAATACGAGCACCGCCGCGATCGTCCAGCCGAACCGCCGGTCCGCGAAGCTCTCGCGCAGGATCGTCACGGCCAGCAGCGTGAACAAGGCCGAGTCGATGCCCGACAGTCCGCGATAGGGATCGACATCCGGGCGGAGGATCCACATCGCCAGCGGAATCACGATCGCCGAGCTGGCGACGCACCATCGAAACGCCCGCCGATGATCGACCTCGCACAGCGCTCCGAGGACGACGAGGGCCGCCGCGTCCCACAGCAAATGGTCGAACGACCAATGCGTGAGATGGCAGCCGACGACCCGCCAGATCTCTCCGGCCGCGATCGCCGCACGATCGTACTGCAGCCCCGCGATCGCCGCCGGACTGAACTGCACTCCCACCGCGATCGCCGCCAGCAGCAGCGAGAGAATGGGAAGGCGTCGCATGGCGGATGAAACGTCGGAGCGATCGGTCGGCATGGGAGTGCGCTTCCTCTTTCGTTGGCCGATTCGACGTGATGCTCGCGCCAGCCGAGCTGATCGAGTTTCCCGAGAGACTTCCACTTGCGCTCCACGTCCCGCCTGGCAGAATGGACGTACTCGTACGTCC
>JBBDNT010000272.1:0-10864 GCA_040877445.1 Planctomycetaceae bacterium | reverse complement strand
ATTCTGCCGGAATGGACGTGGTGAGCGGGAAGGCGGATTGCGGAATGGGAACGTCTGCCGTGATTCCACGGTTGGCGGCAGTAATTCACGGTTCGACTGTTCTCTGGAGGTGACGTCGACTCTGCGCTCCACGTCCCGCCCGGCAAGCGGGACGTACTCGTACGTCCATTCTGCCGGAATGGACGTGGTGAGCGGGAAGGCGGATTGCGGAATGGGAACGTCCGCCGTGTTTCCACGTTTGGCGTTCGTAATTCACAGTGACGTCGACCCTGCGCTCCACGTCCCGCCCGGCAGGCGGGACGTACCGGTTTCGGCTTTCGCCTCACTCGGTGCGTCCCGCGCGAACTTGTCGTTCGACCCTACTCCATCGACTTCCGTCGCCGCCGGGCGGCGAAGCCGAGTCCCGCCAGCGCCAACGCGATCCCTCCAGTCAGCGGGTCGAACGCTCCGCCTCCGCCGACGCGGCTCGGGCGAAAGTCCAGATCGAGGCCGCGCGACGGCGATGGACCCGGTTGCGGCGGAGCGCCGGTCGTGAATGGTTGCCGATCCGCGACCGGCTGCGCGGCTGACCGCTCGGCTTCCGCCCCCGGCCCGACGTCCGCCAGCGACTTGTCGCGGAGCCGTTCCAGTTCCGTGCGCACCCGCAACTGTTGCGTCCGGTCGCGTCCGGTGCGGGCGAGGTTCTTGCGTTCGATCTTCCACCGCTGATACTCGGCGTCGTTCTCCAGCACGATGAACGACGCGTACTCGCTGACGATCGAATACTCCTCGCCGAGCCTGACGATCTCATCGATCACCGACTCGCGCGAGCCGGCCCGGTCCGCTTCCTTCAGCAGCCGCTCGACCTTCTTCGAGGCCCACATCCGCTCGATCTCCGGATTCGCGGAATCGGCGGCGGGGAGGTCGATCGTCACCGACTGCTCGAGCGGCACCCCGTTGATCTCCGCCGCGAACCGAATCGTCGCGGGGCCGGCCTGGCGATACCGGCCGTAGATTCGCAGCGGCATGCCGTGATACAGGTTCGGCAGTTCCTTCGGCTCGGCGTCGTACACGCCGCCCCCCTCGATGGCGATCCGCACGTTCGCCGCGGCCGGACGCAGCAACTTGCGGCGGAACGACTGCGCCTGCCGCTCGAAGTCGTCGCCGCGCGAGAGGAAGGCAGCGAGACCGCCGGCGTCCTCGGCCAACTGGCTCAGCAGCGGGCGGTTGACGTCGTTCCCCACGCCGATGCAGAACACCCGGGCGTTCGCCGGCCGGGATTGAATCGAGGCGAGCAGTTCGCGCCGCTCCGATTGCTCGGTCATGCCGTCGCTGAGGACGACGACGTTGAGCGGCCGATCGGGATCGCCGTACTTGTACGCGGTCGCCATCGCCGGCCGCAGCACCGTCCCGCCGCGGGCCTGTTGCGCGCGGAGGAACTCGACCGCTTGCGCCTGCGATGACGCATCGACCGGCTGCAACCCGTTGAAGAGCGTGATCGGAGCGACGTTGAAGGTGATCAGCTCGAACCGGTCCCGCGGGCCGAGTTCCTTCACGAAGGCGTCGATCGACGAGCGCGACAGCGCCAGCTTGCCGTCCTGGGCCATGCTGCCCGAGATGTCGAGCAGGAAGACGTAATCCATGCCCAGCTCCTCCTCGGCGAGTTCATCCCCGGCGGTCAGCGTGAGTTGGAAGTAGCCGTCCCGCCCCTTCTCCTTCGAGGTGACGAGGTCGAACCCGGTGCGCGGCCGCGCGACGTGATAGGCCAGCACGAGGTCGCGGTTCAGGTCGCCGCCGTCGGTTTCGAGGCTCGCCTCGTAGTACGTGTCGGCGTGGCGGACGACGACGAACTCGTCGCCGTGGCTGGGGCTTTCGAGCTTCACGATCGGAACCTCGGACTTCACGTGCATCGTCAATCCGAACTTCCCCCTGGTCCGCGCGTCGATTCCCGGCCGGGGCGCGGTCGCCAGCGGATAGACGTAGGTCGCACAGTCGTGGTCGAAGTCCAGTTCCTGGTAGTAGGCGATCTGGATCTTCTGCTCGGCCCGCGCGGCGATCGGGAAGATGCGCATCTCGAAGTTCTTGAAATCGACCTGTTCGAGCAGGCCCGGATCGCGGTTGACGCGTTTGTAGCTGTCGTAGATTTCGCGGGCCCGCTTCTTTTCGACGACCTCGCCCACGATCTCCTTGCCCGCGATCCACATGCTGAAGTTCGCCACCGAGGCCCCCTTGGGGACCGGGAACAGGTACAGCGCCTCGACCTGCCGATCCTCCATGTTGCGGAACACCTGCGTGACCTCCGTGACCGCCACGCCGTTGTTGATGACGACTTGCGCGGCGTGCTCTTCGATTTCGAGCACGCCTCCCAGCCCGCCGTCGGCGATCAGCAATCCCGCCGCCCGGGCGTCTCCCGCGGCCGTCATGCCGATGAATCCGACGAGCGCCGCCGCGGCGACCACCGCACGATACGAGCGCGTTTCGAGCTTGAGCATGTTTCGATCTCCCGCTGTCCGTGTTTGGAATGGACGTTGCTTGCCTTGCTACTCAGGCGCGACGCGGAGCGGGATGCAACGCCTCTTCCGAAGAAATCGCGACGCTGAGCGGGTGCATTTTCACTCCCGGCGCGGTAGGCTGGACTGCTGTACGAATCCTCGGGCCGGCACGAAGGAGAGCACCATGCGCTGCGTTTCGTGGAAAGCGGCGGGCTGCTTGCTGGTCGGGGTGATGGCGGTCGCGGGGCTGGCCCGGCTGGGGATTTCGGACCCGCCGTCGTCCCCGGCGGTCGAACCCAGGGCCGAAGACGCCGGCGATGCGGTCGACGCGCAGGCGATCGACGCGACGCGGCATTGGCCGGTGGAGAAAGCCGCGGCCCGCGACCGGGCGGTCCGCGAGAAGTTGCGGACGAAGATCAAGGCCGAATACACCGACATGCCGCTCGAAAACGCGATCGTGGACATCGCGGGCAAGGCGGGGGTGGCGTGGTGGATCGACCGCGCGGCGCTCGAAGCCGAGGCGATCGCGCTCGACACGCCGATCAACCGCGTGCTGCATGCTCAGGCAGACACGGTGCTGGATTTCGTCCTCGCAGAGCGTGAGTTGACGTGGTTCGTCGAGAACGAACTGCTGCACATCACGACCGACATCGCCGCGGCGGCAAGACTCGTCACCCGCGTTTACGACGTGCGGCGGTTGATCGAGGCAATTCGCGAGGCACTGGAAAAGGACGGGGCTGCGTCGAGCGAATACGGGGATTTCGAGGCATCGTTTTCCGGCGCGGGCATTTTCTGGTCGTACAGGCCTTGGTTGACGCCGCAGAGCAGCCACGGACGAGCGGAAGCAGAACTGCTCGATGTGATCGAGAACACGACGGGCGGCGCTTGGGTTGGCTCCGATGGCGTCGGCGGCAGTATCACGCCACATGGCCACGCACTCGTCATCCGCCAGTCGCACCGCGCGCACGACGAGATCGCGGCGTTCCTCGAAGCGCTGACTCGATCCGCGACCGAACCTCGGCCGCGGGCCTATCCGGTGCGACCGACCGGTTACCCGTTCGCGGACGACGATCGCGTCGAGAAAGCACTGGATCGCCGCGTCCCGATCAAGTTCGCCGACACGCCGCTGGAGGTCGCGATGCAGGTGCTCGCCGATGTCGTCGACGTTCCCATTCTGCTCGACCGGGCCGGGCTCGACAGCGAGAATATGCCGCTCGACACGCCGGTGAACGTCGTCCTCGAGGACGTGCCCCTGCGAACGGGACTGAAACTGCTTCTCGATCAACTCGGATTGACCCACGTCGTGAAGAGCGGCCACGTCGTGGTCACGACTCACATCGCTGCCGGCGAACATTTCAGCGTGACGGTATACGACGTTCGCGATCTGCTGATCGACGGCGAGTTCACTTCGCTGATCGACGTGATCGAAAACGAAACGAGCGGTCCCTGGTTCGCGTCGGACGGAATCGGAGGGAATCCGATGTTGTTGCCGCCGGGATTGCTCGTTATTCGCCAAACGGAATCGATGCATCGGGAAATTGCCGAACTTCTTTCCGAACTGCGGCGCGTCGAGGCCGCTCAATCGAAACCCGCCAAGCCCGATCCGGCGGAAGTCGTCGTCCGCTTTCATCAGGCGCCGGCGAACGCCGATCCGCGAGAACTTGCCGCGACCATCAAGAAGTTCGTCGATCCGGAATCGTGGAAGGACGGGGACGAGAGCGTCATCGAGATCGCCGGCAACGTGCTTGTCGTCCGGCAACAGCGGAAGGTGCAGGAACGGATCGCGCGGTTTCTGTTCGGGTTGACGGTGGCGGCAGGGACGACGGTCAATGCCGCGGTCCTGAACCCGTAGCGGAAGTCGCAAGACTTCCGATGCTCGGAGGCGCCCAAAGATCTTGCGAGTCGCCTTTCGCTCTGCGGCGCGCTGAATGACGAGTACGGCAGGGGTTCGTAGGACGGCTTAAGCCCGTCCTACGAACCCCTGCCGCGATGCGATCAAATCGGCCGCATGCCCGCTCCGTCGCCGATCGAACAGCGCGACGCGAAGCCGATGTTTCTGCTGTCGTTGCTGTAGCGGCGCGGTCGCTGCCGACCGCGGATCGCACGGATCGACACGGATGAGAATCGGAATATTCGACTCCCCGATCCGGGGGCGCCCTGTTACATTGGATTCCGTCGATCGTCCCAGGCGTCTCGTTCGATCCACTGGCACGTCCAGCTTCCGATGACTCATCAGATTCCCGTTTCCGCCGCCCGCACCACGCGGCATGTCGCCCACCAGTTCGACGACGCCGAGCAGCAGTTCGACGCGGCGCGGCTGGGGATGTGGCTGTTTCTCGCGACCGAAGTGCTGTTTTTCGGCGGCCTGTTCACCGGCTACGCGATCTACCGGGCGATGTATCCAGCCGCGTTTCATCTCGCGAGCACGCGGCTCGACGTGGTGTGGGGGACGGTCAACACGGCGGTGCTCCTCGTCAGCAGCCTCACGATGGCGCTCGCCGTTCACGCCGCGCAGTCGAACGACCGCCGGGGTTGCGGCCGTTTCCTCGTCGCCACGATGCTCCTCGGCGCGGCGTTCCTCGGCGTGAAGGCCTACGAGTACGTCCACAAATTCCACGAACACCTGCTGCCGGGGCCGGCGTTCGACGCGGGAGAACTCGCCGCGCGCGTTCCGTCGGGACAGGTGGAGTTGTTCTTCTCGTTCTACTTCGCGATGACCGGGATGCACGCAGTGCATATGCTGATCGGCCTGGGATTGCTGAGTTGGCTGTGGCTGCACGCCCGCCGCGGCCGCTTCTCGTCCGAGTATCACACGCCGGTGGAAATGACCGGCCTGTACTGGCACTTCGTGGATATCGTGTGGGTGTTTCTGTTTCCGCTGCTGTATTTGATTGGTTGAGGGTCGAGAGTCGAGAGTCGAGGGTCGAGGGTTGAGAGTCGAGGGTTGAGAGTCGAGGGTTGAGAGTCGAGGGTTGAGAGTCGAATCGTCCACTAACCACTATCCACTATCCACTATGTCCCAGCACATCGTTTCCCGCACCGTATACTTCACCGTCTTCGGCGTGCTGCTCGTGTTGCTGGTCGTCACGGTGGCGGTGACGCGGGTGGATTGGGGAGTGTGGAACCCCATCGTCGCCTTGGCGATCGCGGGGGCGAAAGCGGCGCTGATCGTGCTGTATTTCATGCACGTGCGATACGCCGAACCACTGACGCGGATCGCCGCCGTCGCCGGCTTCTTGTGGCTGGCGCTGCTGCTCGGATTGACGTACAGCGACTTCGCGACCCGGGACTGGCTGCCGAGGGGGATGTCGGCCGAGTCGGCGGAGGACGAGCGGCTTATCGGGAAACTCCCTAGCGGGGCATGGGGCCGAACCCATATTGCGTCTCCGCGTCCGCTCCGGTAGCGTCGATAGGCAACGACCGTGAGTTTCGCCACGACAGACGCCATTTTCCGAAGGGCCAACCCATGACGCGCTTGATGGAACCGAACCCGCGCACCGGCCGCAAAGTCGCCCGCGTGCTGATCGTCGACGATCATCCCATCGTCCGCGAGGGATACGCCAAACTCATCGGGAGTCAACCGGACCTCGAAGTCTGCGGGGACGCCGCCGACGCCGGTGAAGCGCTGCGGCTCGTCGAAACGACCAAGCCGGACCTGATCGTGATCGACATTTCCCTGAAAGAGGGGAACGGCATCGAGTTGTGCAAGGATATTCGCTTCCAGTATCCCCAGGTGAAGATGCTCGTCGCCTCGGCCCACGACGAGGCGCTGTACGCCGAGCGGGTGCTCCGCGCGGGGGCCACCGGCTACGTCAACAAGGAAGAGGCGATCGACCAGCTCATCGAGGCGATCCGGCTGGTGCTTTCCGGAAAGATCTACCTCAGCGACGAGATGACCGAACGGATGCTCTGCCGCGCGGTCGGCTCCGACGATCACGCCGGCGAGTCCGCGGTGGCGAGCCTGTCGGACCGGGAGATCGAGGTGTTCGAGTTCATCGGGCACGGGATGACGACCCGGCAGATCGCCGAAAAGCTCGACCTGAGCCCCAAGACGATCGAGTCGTACCGCGAGAACATCAAGACGAAGCTCAACTTGAAGAACGGTGCGGAACTGACACAGCACGCGGTGCGGTGGGTGCTCGAAAGCCATTAGCCGCTCACGCCAGCATTCTGCGGATCGCGTTGGCGAAGATCAGCGCGACGACGAGCGACGTGCCGCCGATCGTCACGAACACGGCGGCGGTGGCGATCCGCAGCGCCTGGTGGGTCTCGCGCTGGAAGTGGTGGCCCACGCTGCGCCAGACGGCGTTCAGCACCTGCTTGAACATCTCGGCGGCGAGGACCAGCGTGAGGGCCAACACGACGAGCACCCACTCGATCAACGAGAGCGCGAGCACGAATCCGCCCGCGATCACCACGCTGGCCGCGAAGAAGTGCACGAAGAAGGTGCTGTCCCCGCGGACGCCGAGCGTCATGCCGCGTTCGGCGTCGACCAGCCGTTGCCTCCAGGCGGAGCGTTTGGGGCGCGCGCGATCGTGTGTCCGCGGGGAACGGGGGGAAAACGCGGAGCGAGTCATCGATTGGCTCCGAGGGAGTTCGCGAGCGAACTGAGATTGGTGGTGGCGTTCGCGAACGGACCGATCCGCGGCATGAGCATCACCGACACGCCGAAGTTGTCCTTGTTCGCGTTGTAGCTCATCCCCAGGTGGAACAGAAAGTCGGCCCCGATGCGGGAGACCGTCATCGATTGGGCCATGTTGCGGTTCGTGGCGAGATCGTACGAAGTGGCGAACGTCGAAACCCACTTGGGGCTCATCTGGTAGCTGTAGCTGCCGATCGCCATCTGGCTGTCGAGCGTGTCTCCCTTCACCTGCCGCAGCCCGAGATACAGGCTGCCGCGGGTGCTCCGCTGGCTGAGCACGCCGAGGTTCCACAGTTCCTGTCCGCCGTCGAAGAAGTCGTAGCGGCTGCCGGCGATCAGGCTGGTGCGGTCGCCGACGTTCCAGCGATAACGTCCGCCGACCAGTCCCCAGTCGTCGCCGAAGTTGTCGCGTTCCGCGTCCGGGAAGTACGACGCTTCGAGGTCGAGGATCATCCAATCCTTGATCCGCAGCCGTTCCGGCGGGCCGGCCTTGGTCTGCAGACGATGCCGCCACGCCAGATTGAGCACCTGCTGATCGTCGACCAGTTCGTGATACGGGGCGGCGAGATCGCGCCCCGCTCCGGTGCGAACGGCGTAGGAACGGGGGTCGAAGAAATCGGGCAGCGTTCCGTCGAAACTCGTCGTGGGAATCCGCTCGCGCATGTGCAACTGCGAGACGTCGTCGAAGGGGTTGTACTGGGCGATTTCATCCAGTCCCCGCGAGGACTCGGTGAAGGCGTAGCCGGACTCGAACCACATCTTGTGGGCCAGCCCGTTCAGTCCGAAGACGCGGCTTCGAACCCAGGGATAAGGCCGCCACAACATGAAGCTCGAACGCACTCCGGCGCTGAACAGGTGGCGGTCGATGGAATCCCCCGCCATGCCCTGGTCCCAGTAGGCCGTTTCTCCCATCACGTACGGGACGAAGTGCAGCGGGCCGACGTGAAACGGCGCGTCGAGCATGTGCCGCGTCATCAGCACGCCCCCGTCCACGTCGGCCACGTAGGGCAGCGGCGTGAAGGTCTCCGCGGGATCGAAGGGGCGATCGGCGGGATGCAGGCCGGCGTAGCCCGCGTAGGTGTGCGTGCTCCAGGTGAGCAGACCGTCGAACAACGGCTGCGAGAGGACGTAGCCGTCTCCGCGGAGCCACTGCGTGGTGTTCCAGAAGTCGTTCAGTTCCGGCCGGCCGAGGAACGACCAGGCGAGGTTGTCGTAGCTCTTGGTGAAGTACAGCAGCGTTTCCGGATCCTTGCGGGTGTCGTACTCGCGCTCCCAGTATTGCTCGTAAAAGTTGAGGTCGGAGAACACGCCGATCTCCGCGATCCCGAGCAATCCGTCGGGAAACGCCTGCCGATGCCCACCCGTGACGCGGTAGCGATCGGCGCTCGGGAAGGTGAGATTTCCGCGGCCCCTGCCAAGCAGATCGAGGCCGGTGTCGTGTTGGTAGTAGGCCAGCCCTTCTCCTTCCCCGAGGCCGGGAATTCCGAACGGGTCGAGACGGGCCCACTTCCCGTCGATGCCGACGCCCGGGCCCCGTTCCGAGCGGTAATCGAGCAGCAGGTTCGAATCGACTCCCGTCGGCTGCTCGCGCCCCAGCACCTTGAAGAGATCCCAGCCGGTCTCCACCTGGAAGCCGAAGATGCTGTCGTTGCCGACCCGCGCCCGACTGAGCGGAATGCCGGGATCGTCCGCGGGGGCGCTGAAATACGGGAAGTACATCAGCGGGACGTCTTCGATGCGGAAGGTGTTGTTCATTCCCGTGACCCAGGGGACCGACTCCGGCAGCGCGGCCCCGCCGAACGGGTCGCGCGGAGCGGCCCCCCACCGCGACCACGGTTCGGTCCAGCGGTATTCGAGGAAGATGTCGCTCGATTCCATCGTGTATCCCGGGCGGCCGGACTTGCTCGTACTGGCCCAGGCCCGCTGGCCGTGGTACGAGTCGCGGGAAATCTGCCGCAGCCGCTCCGCATGCACGCGGATGGTGTCGTTCAAATCAGGAACGAACGCCTTCAATTCGGCGTTGTACAACAGCGCCTGCTCGGACTTGGTGTCGTAGAAGGCGTGCGATGCCCGCAGGACGTTCTGCCCCTGGCGGATGACGATGTTCCCTTCGAGATAAACCTGGAACGGCGTGTCGCTGCTTTGCACGCGCTCGCTGCGGAACTCTCCCTCATTCTCGGGACGCGTCCAGACGACGGCCCGGTCCGCGGCGAGATCGACCGTGTCGTATCCTTCCAGTCCTTCGACCAGCACGACCAAGCCGCCCGTGATTATGTACACTTGCTCGGGAGGGGTCGTATGCGGAGCCTCGAAGCTCACCACGTTCAAGGGCACCGCGCTCCGCGGAAAGAACTGAATCCGCCGGAACTGCGACCGCTGACGCTGCAAGGGAACCACCCGCAGCTCCGGACCGACCGTTCCGTCGCCCGGGACGGGAAGATCGGTCGGCCGCAACGCCGAGCGATCGGCCCCCGACCGGAGCCGCGCCGCGCGCAGGAACACCGGGTCGTTCGCACCGTCTTCCGAAACGGCCGGCTGACCGAGTTCGAACGTCGCCGGCTCGCGGGCCTGCAATGTCACCAGCCGCCGATTGGCGATGTCCGAGCGGCCCGGCCGGTCGATCTCCACGTCGTCTTCGAGGTACACGTCGATCCGCCACGGCAAGTCGCGACGCTCCGCCGACTTCCGCTGCCAGACCACCATCTGGCGGGAGCGCATCGTCGTCTCGCCCTGCTGGATGCGGCAACGGCCGCGCAACAGCATGATTCGTTCGCCCTGCTCCACCCACTCCTGGCCGATGTCTCCCCGGATGACGACCGAATCCGACGAATCGAGATCAGGCAACTCGAACCCGGGCGCGGGAGCCCCAGGCGCCGGAAAACCGGGCGCCAGATCGACCGATCCCGTGATCCCCGGTGCGGATTCGTGACTGTCGACGCCTCGGGGCGTTTGGAAGTAGGCACCGGACAGATCCTCGCCCGACAACCCCGTGCGCAGGCCGGCGACCGCGGTGGCCGACAGCACGATGGCGCACACCGTCTTAAGCGGCGAACCGCGGAGTAGGGTCATCAAGCCCCTCACGGGCACTCCCGGATGGTCGGAGCGGAGAGAGATGGAGAGGAGGAGCGTCGGAAACGGGTCGGGATTATAGAACCGCTTCCCGAAGCGGTCAATCTGCATCCGACGGCCCGATTTCCGCGGATTTTCGCTGATTTTCAGCCGGATCGCGGCGATCGATGAGCCGCTCCCGCGACCCTGCGAGGGCGGCCGCGATCGACTGACAGCGGGCGGTCCGCGCTGTTAGAATCCCTCCGCTGATGTTCTTCCGCCGCGGGTTCGGCCGGTTCCACGCCCGTCTTGTCACTGTACACGCACAACCCCTTCCGTTCCTCGAGGTCTGCCGTGCGCGCCGTTCGCAATCTGGTCGTCGCCCAGTCGGGGGGGCCGTCCCCCGTCATCAACAACAGCCTCCGCGGCCTCGTCGAGATCGCCCGCGACTTGCCGAAGATCGGCACGATCTATGCCGGCTGGCATGGCATCGAAGGAGTTCTGAAAGAGGAACTGCTCGACCTCACCGCGCAGGATCCGCAGGAGATCGCGCTCTTGCGGACGACACCAGCCGCTGGCTCGATCGGCACTTGCCGCTACAAGCTCAAGCCGAACCAGACCGAGGATTTCGACCGCCTGATCGAAGTCTTCAAGGCGCACGACATCGGGTACTTCTGCTACATCGGCGGAAACGACTCGATGG
>JBBDNT010000271.1:0-12881 GCA_040877445.1 Planctomycetaceae bacterium | reverse complement strand
TCTCCATCCACTGGGGGCGATCCGCCGATGCGGGTCGACGAGCGTGGACGCCCTCCCCCGGCAGATCGACCCCAGCCACCCCACCGGTGGTTCATTTGGCCGCCGCTGGCTAAACCGGGGGACCGGTGGCGAAACACACCGCGCCGACATTGTTGTATCGGAGATTTCCAATATGTTCAAGAGCCGAGCCGGTTCGATTCGCGATGCCGCTGAAGGAAGCGGGGGTGCCGGCGTCCGGGCGGAAGTGCGTCCTTCACGAAGAATTGCCGGACCGCCCGCTTGCCGGATCCGACAAGTGTCGGTATACGTTGACTTCGGTTTCCGATCGAGGCGCTTGGCGCCGACTCCTTCGATCATTCACCCTCAACTTCGAATAGGACAGCACCATGAATCCGCATGCCGATTTCCGCCTGAAGAAGAGGATCTCGTCGATCTTGTTGCCGATGCTGCTCGTCGGCGTTTCGTCGATCGGGGCGATCGCCGCGGTCGCCGCGGACGATGAGGCGGCGTCGCTCATCGGCGGCCCGATGGTGGGCCACACCACCGCTGAATCGGTGCGAATCTGGGCGCGTTCGACGAAGCCCGCGGAACTCGTCGTCGCGGTCGCAACGAAGGCCGACCTCAGCGACGCGGTGAAGTCCCGGCCGGTGCGGCTCGAGGCGGAAAACGATCTGGCCGGCGTCGCCGAAGTGACCGGACTGCGACCCGCGACGACCTACCATTACCAGGTGCGGATCGACGGGAAAGACGCGCTCGAAGCGCCGTTGCCGACGTTCCGCACCTTTCCGGCTGAAGGGAAGCCGGCCAAGGTCCGCGTGCTGTTCGGCGGCGGCATTCGCTTTCAGGCCGACCCGGAGCAGAAGCTGTGGGACCACATGCTCGACAAGCAGCCCACGGCGATGCTGATGATGGGGGACCAGATCTACCCCGACAACCCGATCGCCGCCGAGTACGTCCACGACGTCATCGAGCGGGTCGGCCTGGGGGGGACGGAAAAGCTGCTGATCCGCGACCGGCAGACGATCGTCGAGGGGGCGGATCGCGTCACTCGGCAGGCGGACGCCTACAGCGGCGGGCCGCGCGGCACGCGGTTCCTGTTCCACCGCGCGTACTATCGCATGCAGCAGGCGCTGCCCACCTACGCGCGGTTCGTCGCGCGGGTGCCGTCGTATGCGGTGTGGGACGACCACGACGCCTTCCACGACGGCCGCGGCGGGGCGAACCTGCCGATGGAACTGCGGAAGGAAAGCCTCCGCGTCTTCCGCGAGAACTTCGCCAACCCGTATTTCGGCGGCGGCGACGAGCATCCCGGCACGTGGTGCCACTTCTCGCTGGCCGATCTCGATTTCTTCCTGCTCGACGCCCGCACGTACCGCGAGAACCGCGGCCCCAAGGAACGCCGCTTCATGGGGGAAGAAGAGGAACGCTGGTTGAAGGAGCGGTTGAAGGCGTCGACGGCGAAGATCAAGTTCCTGGTGTGCGGCAGCCCCTGGAACAACCAGCCGAAGACCGGCGCCAAGCTCACCGAGGAAAACTACTACGACACGACGGGCGACACGCTCGCCTCGTACAAGTGGCAGCGCGACCAGTTGCTGGAGTGGATCATCGAGAACCGCATTCCGAACGTGGTGCTGCTTTCGGGCGACCGCCACCGCGGCGAGGTCGTCGAAGTGTGGCCCAAGGGAAAACGGGACATGGTTTTCCATGACCTCAACAACTGCAACATCGGCAGCCGCACGCACGGCCCCGCCGGCGAAGTCGGCGAGGACGGGTTGATCTACGTTTTCTCGGGCCGCTGCTACGGCCTGCTGGATATCGACACCACCAGCGACCCGGCCACCATCGCGTATGAAATCTGGGGCCAGCGGAACGAACGCCAGCCGGTCGAAAAGCAATACCGCTTCGTGCTCCGCACGACGGATTTTCTCCCGGAGCGCGTGCCGGACGGCGATTGAGTCACGGTACCTTCTCAGATGCAAGCGACCCGGACGCTCGAAGCGTCCGGGTCGCCGCCGCGCGCTCCATTCGCAGTGACCGGCTTCAGCCGGTCGCCGCGGCCCGAAGAAGAAGAAGTCCCTCCGCGACCGCATCGTTGTTTAGACGAACAACTCCTTCTGCCGAATGTGTCCGCATTCCTTCGGAAGTGCATCCAGAATCATATCAGCGGCAACGTTCGCCAGTTCCTTCGGCTCCAATTTGTGCAAGCCGCCGCCGTAAACCCGTCCCTCTCCGATCAGCATTTCCGCGGTGATCGAAGAGAGCGCGTTCCAGACGGCTTTTCCGAGTTCCGGGGCGCCCTCCAAGACGGCGGCGAGTGTCGGCTTCGGATAGAGCAGGAGGTATACGTTTGCCGCCGTGGCCTTGGAGTGATTGAGGATGAACCGAAACGGAACGTCGCTTTTCCGCGTCGGTCTTCCCATGTAGGTACACAGAAATGGGGCTGGTGGGCGACGCTCTTGCGAATACCACGGTTCGCGGTGCCTGCACAGGTAACGTTGATCGACTCCCGCTTTCACCCCATCAATCAGGTAATTCCAGACCGCGGGGTGTGTTTCACGCAGCTCGTTTTCCGGGAGGTCGCAATCGAGCAGAAACCGTTGATGCCTGATCTTCGGATTGCCCAGCCGGTCCGCGGGGATCTCGGTCACTTCGAGGTTCCTGGGACTTGGAAGAATCGGCTTGAGGAACGCTTGCGGAATGCCGTGTTCCGCAATCCGCTCCGGCGAGAGAACGAAGAACTCGTTGCAGCCGGTCGCCACTCCCCGCTTGATTTGGAAGAGATCCGCGAGTGTTCCGCGTCCGTTCGGCTCGACAACGTGGGACTCCCGCTGCGGAAGGCTGGTCCACTTCGAGATCAACCGAAGTCGTTCCGTCAAAACCGTCGCGCCCATCTCGGGAGTGGCCAAGGTGCCGCCGAACGTGAACTCCACCTCGTGGAAGTCCGGCGCAGGCGTGTTCTGGAAGAAGACCACGGCCGACGACACGAAGGCGTCGTCGAATTGAACGTCCTTCGGGGCGAATCGGTGGATTCGTAGGAGTTTCACCTTCTCAAGCAGGAAACGCTTGACATGGACCCCGTAGTTCACATCCATGAATTCGCTGGGGACCAGCCACGCCGCGACCCCTTCGTTCGCCATCCACGCCTGGGAGAGAACCATGAAGTAGCAATAAAGCCCGCTTAGTCCGTTCATCTCGGACCCGGCGTCGCGCGCCGCCGACTGCAAGTCCCGCTTCTGGGACCGCCTCAAATGATGGTGCCGGACATAGGGCGGATTGCAGACGACGAGATTGAAGCGATCGGCTTCGGCCGGTGGAGTCGCGGCCGTGAAGTCGGCCAAGTGAAGCCGCAGACCGGTTCCGCTCCACAGCTTCCGCGCGTCCTCGCCGTAGTGGGGATCGATTTCGAAACCCTCGGCGGCGTCGATCCGCGACGTGCGAATCGAGTTCAACAGCGCGGAAAAGAACGACCCCGTGCCGAATCCGGGATCCAGGAAGCGAATCGGCGCGTCGGGCGGAAGATGCGCCGCGGCCGCCTTGACGATTTCAGCGGCGAACTTCGGGGGGGTGGCGAACTGACCGAGCCGATTTCGCTCGCTCTGCGATTTGGCGCCATCCAACTTCGATTGAAGCTCGAGCCGCGCGATCTCTCGTTCTTCGATTCCGGTCATTTCACAATCCGAATTCGGCGAGATCGTCGATGCGGTGTTCCCAAACCCAATCGATGCCGTCGGCGGCCGCGTAGCCCAGATAACCGCTATCGAAATAGCCGCACAGGAACAGCGCGAAGCGAACGTCGCTTCCATGCTTGCGCCGAAGCTGCGCCACCTTGGTCGCCTCTTCTTTTCGCCGCTTATTGACGTTCGTGTAGTCTCCCGCCGACTTGGCTTCGATGAGCAAAGGCAACTCGCCCGGCTCGGCATCGCTGGGCATCACGGCCGCGTCGATCGGAATGTTCACCGATCCATGGTCCTCCTTCAGGCCAAGGACGTTCAAGCGGAAAGCGAACGTTCGGGGTTCCATTGCATCGAATGTCGTTTTGCCGCTCACGTTACGATAACCGCGTGCCGAGAGCCATCCCTTGATTTCGGCGAGTTGCCGCCGTTCCTGAGCATTCCGCACGATGGGATCGGCATTCGCACCGCAGAGCCGATCCGCGACGATGGTCGCCGCTCGATACACAACTTCATCGGACGGGTCTTGATTATCTGCGAGCCACGGAAAAATGTCCACGTCGGCGAGACGAACGATCATGTCCGCGATCTTCTGCAAATTTTCCGCCAGTGCGTGGGCCGCCATTCGCGGCGGAGTGCGATGCTTCAATTCCATGTTCTTGACGAGCGATTTCGAGACGCTCGCCAGACCGACCAGCCGGTCGCGAGCGATGGGCGGCGCGGTCGCCATCCGAAGCGCGAAGAGGATCGACGGGTGATCCCGAAGTTCGGTCGCCGTGAGGCTGCGAAGCTGGTTCGTTCGGGCCAGCATATCCTCCACATGCCGTGTCGCCTTCACCCGCTCTTCGCGATAGGTGCGCGGGGCGCATTCGAGAAACCATTCGTTATACAGATCCACCGAACGGGCGATGTCTTCCTTCCACCGTTGCGGTTTGTCGAGATTGACCGGCATTGAATTTCCCGCACGATCGACTTCGGCGATTTCCCCACAGTGTAGTGCGTACGAAGCTCCCGAGAAAGGGCTTTCGGGTGGATAGGGCGCCCACCGAGGCCGACTATCGGATTCGCCCGGGGATCGCTTCGTTCGTGTATCCGTTCGCCCTGCAAGCCCGGCGCGCCCCTCCCGCCGACTCGCCTGGCATCGACCGGCTGAAGCCGGTCACTACGAACGGTCCATCACGAACGGCCTCAGCCCGCCTGCAACTGTTGCTCCAGCATCTCGACCACCTCCCCCAGGCCCCACGGTTGGCCGCCGACGTGGATCGTGGTGCGTTCGTCGATCCACTTCCGCACGTTGCGCTCGGCCGACATGACCGTGCTGTGGTTGCGGCCGCCGAAGTGGTTGCCGATCTCGCTGTAGGCCGATTGCGTGTGCTTGCGGGCGAGGAACATCGCGAGCATTCGCGGCCGGCTGATCGTGCGGTGCCGTTTCGACGAACGCAGGTCGTGCGGGTCGACGCCGAAGAATGCGCAGACCGCGCTCTCGATGTCCGTCAGCCGGACGACGCGGGCGCAGTCGCGCTCCATGTCGGCGAGCACCTGCCGCGCGGTCGAGAGCGTGACGCGGCGGCTGGTCATGCCGTGCCAGGTGGCGAGGCAGTTGAGCGCGCCTTCCAGTTCGCGGACGTTGTTGCGGAACCGCTGGGCGACGAAGTCGAGCGCCTCGGGGGCGATGTCGGCCTCGCTCTTCGCCGACTTCGCCTGCACGATCCGCCGGCGGGTCTCGGCGTCCGGCGGTTCGAGCCGGCAGACGAGTCCCGCCTGAAACCGCGTGGTCAGTTCGTCGCTCAATCGCGACAACAACCGCGGATGCCGATCCGCCGCGACGACCACCTGCCGGCCCTGGCTTTCCAACTGCTTGATGGTGTGCAGGAACTCTTCCTGCATGGCCCGCTTGCCGTCGAGGAAATCGACGTCGTCGACGAGCAGCACGTCGACGGTGCGGAACTTGTGTCGGAACGAAGGCAACGTGCGATCGCGGAGCGCTTCGGTGAAGTAGTTGGCGAACGCCTCCGACGTGAGGAACGTGACCGAGAGCGCCGGAAAGGCGCGGCGGATGCGGCGATGGATGCCTTCCAGCAGGTGCGTTTTGCCGCTTCCCACGCCGCCGTACAGATACAGCGGGCTGTAACTCGCGCCGGGGGCTTCCGCGACCTTGCCGGCGGCGGTGCGGGCCAGCAGATTGCACTCTCCGACGACGAACTCGTCGAGATCGGCGAACCGTCGTCCGGTGCGGACGGGGCGGGGCGGAGACGATGCCGGCGCGGCACGATCGGGCCGGTCGAACCGTCCGGCGCGGGCGTCGCGACCTTCGCTCGCCGAAGTTCCACTCGGCGGAACCGCCTGTCGCCCGCGCGACTGCGTTTCACCGACCGCGGTCGCGTGAAGCGGGGCGCCCGTTTCGTTGAGCGGCGCGGCCTGGGCGATCGTCGTCGTCGTCGTTCGAGGCGAAGCGTCGCGGGCGGCCATCACGCGCGAGTCGACGCGGAACACCACGCGGGCGGCGTGGCCCAACAGCGCCTGCGCCGCGCCGCCGACCGGTTCGCGGAAGTGCCGCTGCATCCAGGTGGAGAGGAACGGGCTGCCGACCCCCACGATCAACTCTTCCCCCTGAACCTCGAATGTCGTCTTGTCGCGAAACCAGTGCTCGAAGTTGCGCGGTCCGACGCGCTCGGCGATCGCTTGCTGGAGTTCGGGTTCGTCATTCGAGATCGGCCGCACCATCGCCGTGGAGCTGGGCTGCATCGTGCCACCCCCCAGCGCGCACCGCGTCCGTACCAAAAAGCCGGCGAGGGAATCCCCGCGTGGAAACGGACAGGCCTCCGTTGCCACGTCCTCGCGGAGTGGTTCGGCGTGGAACCGTGCTGGTTTCGTCGTAGGAGAGAAAGCGGTATGCCCCGTCAGGCCGGAACCGGCCCGTCGGGATCGGCAGAAAGCGACTCACTCATCGCGTTCGACGCTCACTCGTCGAACACTCACTCGGAGGCCGATCCTACCCATCCGCGGCCGTGTGTCAAACGTAAAGATTTCTTTTTCATCGCGCGAAGAATCGTCCGCGACGCGGAACCCCGGAATTCCCCGGGATCCATCACGGGCGGCCTCCCCAAAAAAAAAATCCTCGCCGTCCGGCGCTGCGCACTGCCTGTGGATTACGCGCGGAACGGCCCGCCGCCGCGCGGGCGACCATGCACGCAGCGCGTTCCGATCGGTGCAAAACCGCAAGCGTCGTAAAGAGTTCGGGCGGGAGCGTTGCGCTCGTCGACCGCCAGGCGCAGCGCGGCGCAGCGCGCGGATCGCGCCGCGCCCAGCGCGTCGAGCAGCATCGCCCGGCCGAAACCGCGGCCCCGCGCCTCGGGAACCACTCCCATGTAAACGACTTCCCGCGCCGACTCGGCCGGATGCGCGGTCGCCAGCAACAGGCCGACGTCGTTCCCCCGCGAGTCGCGGTGGATGACCCACAGGTCCGGATCGAACTCTCCCGCCAGCCGGTGGCTCGCGAGCGCCTCGGCCGGGGATCGCCAACGGTCGAGTCCCGGGCAGTCGAGCGTTCCCTCGTAAGTCCGTCCCAGCAGCGCCGCGATCCGCGCGTCGTCGCGCCCCGGGTCATAGCCGGCGGCCCGCGTCGCGGGGACGCTCCCTTCGCGGCGGTCCGGCAGCGGCAATTCGAGGGACCGCTCCATCAACACGAGATTCGCGAGATGGCCGAAGCCGTTGCGTTCGAGATGCGCGCGATCGGCGAGACGGTCCACGTCGACGACCGACTGTCCCAGCCATGCGCCGGCCGCGTCGAGCCGGCGCGCGACATCCGCCAGCAAGGCGTCCGCGACGAGGGCGGGGGCGTCCGCCGGCGTGTTTCGACCGGAACACTTGGGGGCCGATTCGACCGACGGGGAGGAAGCGATGTCGCCCGCGAGGACGGGCGGCCAGACGTGTCCGGTCCGGTCCGGTTGAACGACGAACAGCGTCGCGCCGATCACGCGATCGCCCGAGACCGCCGCGAGCAGCCCCTCCAGTTCGAGGTCGTCGAGATCGCCGGCAGCGACGGAATCCGCCCGCGTTTCCGGCTGCCCCGCGATGAACAACTTCAGCGCTTGATCCCGCCAGCGGCCGCGAGCGGCGGAGACGACCTCCATGAACCGGCCCTTCGGCTACAGGCGGCAACAATGCGGGCTGCAAGGCGGGGCGTCCGCCGGAGGACAACCTCCCGCGACCGGCAGCGACGCCGTTCCCGCGATGCGCGAGGCCGCGGCGCTCAACAGTTTCTCCGGCGCGTCGTCGCCGCATTCGGGACAGACGGGGCGATCGCCGTTGCGGATCAGCACTTCGAACCGCGACTCGCATCGCGAACAAGCATATTCGAACAAGGGCATGATGAAAGCGGAACCTCGTCAGTTCGCGGATGATCGTCCACGGGCGGAGCTTGACGGACCAAGTGGAAAACAGTCCGCCGCGGGGCCCGCCCCGCAGTGCAATCGTTTCACTTTCGTTTTTCCTGCGCGAATTTCACGTCGCAGGACTCGACGGGCAGAAAAATGGGGGGCAGAAAAATGCCGCCGCGGCACTTCGGAACGCACGGGGCCGTCCTTCCTGCGAAGTCCTCGACACGCTTTTCAACCGCCCCGAATCACCCACACGCCAGTCGGCAAATCTCGACATTTTTCTGCCCCTCGTTTTTCTGTCCTCCATCGACCGCTGGTTTGCGGCTCTGCTGCGCTGTGCGGTTCATGGGATCTCGAGCCGCGTCGGAATCGACAGATCGCGATCGTGCGGGGACGGCGGCGGTGGAAATTCCTCGCCAAGGGCGGGGCCGAACGACTGCCGCCGAAACAGCGTGCCGTTCTCGAACTCGCCTCGCCCGCGATCGGCCGGGTCGGCGACGAACCACACGCCGCCGGCGGCGTCTTGCTCCGCGGGAAACACGGCATGATTGATCGGCGCCATTCGCGGCTCGACCTGAATGGGCGACATCCGCGCGGTATTGGCGATGGACACCATCGCCAGGAAGATCGCCGCCACCGCGATCGCCGGAATCCAACCGTTGAACCGTCCCGCGGGGCCTTGGAAGTCGGGCGACGCCAACCGGACGGCAACCGCCGGCCAGACGCTCGGCGGCGACGGCGCGCGTTTCGGTTCATGCAACTCGTCCAACAACAGCGAGTCGCCGGAGTCGTGCAAGGCCCGCAGGCTGCTCGTCATGCCTTGCCAATGTTCGCGGCAACTTGGGCAGATGGCGAGGTGCCGCTGCAGCCGCCCGATGGAGACGGCATCCAGGTCGTTGCCGACCCACAACGCGATTTCGGTTTTCGCCCGCTTGCAGTGCATGGCATTGGTCCCGCTGTTGAAGTCATCGCCGACGTGCGATCGCAGTCCGCACTACGTACGATCCTCGGTCTCGGTCTCGAATTCGCCCCCGGTTGGCCAGGGAGGCGTCTGATCCTGTCGCTTCAGCCACAACGTCTTGAATCGGTCGCGCGCCTCGGCCAGCCTCCAGCGAATCGTCGCTTCTTTCCGGTCGAGAATAGCCGCGATTTCCGACGTGGAAAAGTTCTCCAAGTCCCTCAGAACCAAAACGGCCCGGTATTTCTCGGGAACCTGTTCGAGAACCGCCCAGATCTCCTGATTCAGCTCCTTCCGCTGCCGCGGATCGGCGACGCCGGGATCCGGAGGCGGCCCGCTGGACTTTTCGCTGAACAACGCGAAGCGGCCACGGCGTTTGCGCTTCCGCAAGTGGTCGAGCGTGAGGTTCACGCCGATGCGGAACAACCACGGCCCGAACCGCCGCGACGGGTCGAACTGGTCGAGTCTCTCGTAGGCCCTCAGAAACGTCTCCTGCGCGAGATCGTCCGCCAGGTCGCGATCGCGGACGAACCGGCGAATCACGCGAATCACCCGGCGTTCATAGCGTCGCACGAGTTCTCCAAAGGCTTCGCGGTCGCCGCGGCGCGCATCTTCCACCAAACGGGCGTCGCTGGCGACGGACCCGTCGGGAAGGCTCTCCGCGGAGCGTATGTCCCGCTCGGTCATGGAGTTCATGCAAACGTCCCGATCTCTCGGTCGACGCCTCGTTTTACGCTGAAGGAACCGCGTTTGTTGGAGTTTATTCGATGAGCTTTCAGCTTTCAGCGATCAGCTGTCAGCTTTCAGCTTTCAGCCGGACGCTCTTTCCGCTTTTCCGCCCCGGCGTTAGACTTCGCGGCGTTCAGTGGATGTTCTTCTACCGGAAGGGAGTCCGATGATGAGAGCAATGCTCCTCGTGGCCGCGTCCGCAATCCCGTTCGCCGCGGCCTCGGCCGGTTTCGCGGATGATTACCTCGTCCGCCTGGAAGTCATTGGTTTCGAAGACGCACCGGAAACGGAGGCGGACCGGAAGGCGCCGCAAATTCGCCCCGCCGCCGCCAACGAGCCGGCGGCCGAGGCCAAGCCCATCGATGGCGCGGCCGACCCGTTCCCGAAGGATCCGCGCGACACGGTGCTTCGCGGCATCGAAGTCGTCGCCCGGCCGAACGTGCCGTTTCGCGCTCGGGCCGTGTTCGGCCCCAGAACGCTGACCTTCTCCGGTTGCATCGAGTCCGTCGAGGACGCGATGGTCAATGTTCGCTGCGAGATCGTCGATCGCCTCGACGCGGGCCCGGTTCCCGGGACAACCGAGCGCGGGGGACGCACCGCAGGCGCCAGCGCAACGGTTGGCCTCAAGCTCGATTCACCCTCGGTCATCGGCGGCAGTATTGGAAGCCATACGATCGCACTGGCGGACGGCTCCGAAAAGACCACCGTGACGATGATCCGCCACCGCGTGACGCTGTCGAAGCACATCCCGGCACCGCAAGCGCCCCCGCTTCCCTGAGCGGCGCCTGAATGGTCGGTCTATGCGAACTTGGTGAGTGGCGCAACGGAATGGCATCCAGCACGTTGAGGCTTTCATCAGACCACCTTACCGCTGAGGGCGATTCATGGAGTTCCCTTATCTTCGCGTGGACGCTCCTTCGCAGATGCTCCGCGATCGGCCGCGTCCGCGAATTCGTGCAACCTCGTGGGTTCCGGAAAGGTATTCTCTCGGTGCGGATGCTATTCTGAAACTTTGAATCCGGCGACCACTTTCGCGAGCAGAGGCTTCATCATGCACGGACGTCCGATTGCGAGCGGTTTCCTGGCTTTCTTTTGCGTACTCGTCGCGCCGCTCGCTTCTTCCGCGGACGAGACGGACGCGTCGCCGAGTCCGCTCGGCCGCAAGGTCGAATCGTTCACCCTCAAGGACTTCCGCGGGAAAGAGCATTCGCTGGCCGACTTCGCGGACAAGCAGGCCGTCGTCCTCGCCTTTCTGGGAACCGAGTGCCCGCTGGCGAAACTCTATTCCCCGCGGCTCGAACAACTGGCGAACGAGTACGAGGAGAAGGGGGTCGCATTCCTCGGCGTCAATTCGAACCGGCAAGACTCGATCACCAAGATCGCCGCCCATGCCCGCGTTCACGGCCTGTCGTTTCCGGTGTTGAAGGATCTCGGCAACAAGCTAGCCGACGCCTGCGGAGCGGAGCGCACGCCGGAGGTGTTCGTCCTCGATGCGGACCGCAAGATCGTCTATCGCGGACGGATCGACGATCGATACGGCATCGGCTACGCCCGCAACGAGCCGACCCGGCAGGATCTGAAGCGCGCGCTCGATCAACTGCTCGCGGGCGAGAAGATCGAAGTCGCCGAGACGGAGGGGGTCGGTTGCATCATCGGGCGGGTGCGCGAGGCGGACGCGAACAGCGCGGTCACGTTCTCGAACCAGATCGCCCGCATTCTGCAAAGGAACTGCGTCGAGTGTCATCGCGCCGGCGAGATCGCCCCGTTCGAGCTGATCGCATACGAAGAGGTCGCCGGCTGGGCGGAGATGATCGCCGAAGTCGTCGATGAAGGCCGCATGCCACCGTGGCACGCATCGCCCGAGTACGGCCATTTCGCCAACGTTCGGCGGCTGTCCGATGAGGAGAAGAGGCAGATTCGCGAGTGGGTCGCCGCCGGCGCCCCGCAGGGAGACCCGGCCGACCTTCCCGCGCCGCTTGAGTTCGTCACCGGCTGGCAACTGTCGCGCGCGCCGGACCTGATTCTTCCGATGAGCGAAAAGCCGCACCAGGTGCCGGCCGAGGGCACGGTCCGCTATCAATACTTCACGATCGATCCCGGCTTCACCGAAGACAAGTGGATCGCAGCGGCGGAAGTGCAGCCGGGAAACCGGGGGGTGGTGCATCACGTGCTGGTGGCAGTCCGCACGTCGCGCGAGGAACGCGCGCGCGGACCGGGCGAGTTCCTCACGGCCTACGTGCCGGGCTTGCGGTTCGGCGAGTATCCCGCGGGAATGGCGAAGCGGATTCCGGCGGGATCGAAGCTGGTGTTCCAGGTGCACTACACGCCGAACGGCTCGCCGCAGGAAGACGTCAGCCGCGTCGGGCTGATCTTCGCCGACGAGAAAGACCTCACGCACCGCATCGTGACGACGCTCGCCGTGCAGCCCCGGCTCGACATTCCCCCCGGCGAGGCGGACTACAAGGCCGAGGCGACCTCGCAGGCGGCGCGGACCGAGGCGCTGTTGCTCGGCATGTCGCCGCACATGCACCTGCGGGGGAAGTCGTTCCAATACGAAGCGGTCTACCCCGATCGCCGCCGCGAGGTGCTGCTCGACGTGCCCGCGTACGACTTCAACTGGCAGACGAGCTATCGGTTGGCGGAACCGCTGAAGCTGCCGGCCGGCACCCGGATGCATTGCGTCGCCCACTTCGACAACTCGGCCGACAACCTCGCCAACCCCGACCCGACGCAGCGCGTCCGCTGGGGCGACCAGACGTGGGAAGAGATGATGATCGGCTACTTCGACATCGCGATCCCGCTGGAAGCCGAACGCGCCGCCGAAGCCGCCCGAAAAGCGGAAGACCCCGCCGCCGCCGCCCGCCAGGCGGACGAAGCGCAAGCCGAGCGGCTGCTCACGGCGTTCGACACGAATGGCGACGGCAAGATCACGCGGGACGAAACCCCGGAGGCGGCCACCGCCCTGTTCGACCGCCTCGACCGCGACGGCGACGGCGTGATCACCAGGGACGAACTGATCGAAGCGGCAAGAACGGCCCGGGAGCGACGGCGGGAGTAGAAGCTCATCCAGATCGAACTTGTGGGTTGTCGGTAGTACGCCTTCAAGCTTGATCTTGTGGGTTTTCCGTAGGATGGATTGGCAAT
>JBBDNT010000270.1:7647-12922 GCA_040877445.1 Planctomycetaceae bacterium | reverse complement strand
CGGGCACGAAGTGGCGGCCCTGTTCACGCAGCCGGACCGCGCCGGCCGCGGGCATCATCATCATCCGCACCCGCTGAAGGACGAGGCGCTCGCCCGCGCGACGCCGGTCTTTCAGCCGGAGAACGTCAACTCGCCCGACTCGCTCGCCGACTTGCGCCGCCTCGGCGCCGACGTGTTCGTCGTCGCCGCCTATGGGCAGATCCTCTCGGCCGAACTGTTGGCGACTCCCCGATGGGGAGCGATCAATCTGCACGCGTCGCTGCTGCCGAAATATCGCGGGGCGGCCCCCGTGCAGTACGCGATCTGGAAGGGAGAGGCGGAGACCGGGGTGACGATCTTCCGCATCGAGCCGAAGCTCGACGCCGGGCCGATCCTCGCGGTGGCCCGCACGCCGATCGAGCCGAACGAGACTTCCGGCGACCTGGAAACGCGCCTCGCCGCGCTCGCGGCGCCGCTGTTGGCGAAGACGCTGGCGCAGATCGCATCCGGCGCGACGGAGGAGCTTCCGCAGGATCGCTCGGCGGTGACGAAAGCGCCGCGGTTGAAGAAGAGCGACGGGTTGATCGACTGGTCGCGGTCCCCCGCGGCGATCGACTGCCAGGTGCGGGCGATGCAGCCCTGGCCGAAGCCGTATTCCTATCTGCTGACGCACGGACACGAGCCGTTGCGGCTGATCGTGCTGGAGGTGGAGCCGGTCGAATGGGCGCCCTCGGTCGCGCCGGGGACGGTCGTCGAAGCGACGCGGGAATGGCTGGTGGTGCAGGCGGACCACGGCGCGGTGGAACTGGTCCGCGTGCAACCGGCCGGCAAGCGGCCGATGACCGCGGCCGAGTTCCTGCGCGGTCACGCGGTGCGCGTGGGAGACCGTTTCGACTCGACGCCGCGCGATTGATTCGCCGCGTGCAATTGGACGACTACCGGCCGCGCCCCATGCGCCCTCCCATCGCCCGGCCTCGCGCGCCCATGCCTTGGCCGAAGGCTTGTCCTTGAGCGCCCATGCCAGGCCCATGCATGCCCATCCCGTGCCCGCGCATGCCCATTCCGTGGCCTTGCATGCCCATTCCGTGGCCGAACGCCCTCCCTTGCGCGCCCATCGCCTGGCCCTGCGCAGCCATCATTTGGGCGAACGCCCTGGCCTGAGCCGCCCGCATCATCTGCTGCTGGGCCATCATCTGCTGTTGGGCCGCCATGTGACCGAAGGCCCGACCCTGCGCCCCCATGGCCCGCCCCTGCGCGGCCATCTGTTGGCCGAACGCCGGACCCTGCGCCTCCGCCGCGATCCCCCATGACAACACCACGCACGCCGCCATCACCGTGAGAGACGTCCGCATGATGAACTCCTCGAATCCGTATCCTCGACCGAACGAAATCCGGCGACCGGAACGACCAGCGCGTCGGAGGAATCCGCGAGTGAACTCCGCGCCGTGTAGCGCCTCTCCGTCATTCCGATTCTAACGGCTGCGGAATGGAATTGGGAATCCTCGAACCCGATTTTCCGCAACCATTCGGCTCATCCAGCCGCGTTGCCGTTCGGCAACATCTCCCGCAATTCGGCGCGATCGCCACGGCGACCTCGGGAAAGTGCTGGAATTTCGCTCCGGGAATCCGCGAACCGGCTCGCTCATGGTAAGGATTCAAGGACAGTATCTCGCACGGGAGCACGCACATGAGTCGACGGCGGACACAGCGGCGGGGAGCGGTCATCGTGTTGGCGGCGGTCTGCCTGATCGCCGTGTTCGCGTTCGCGGCATTCACCGTGGACGTGGGGCACATGTCGCTGACGCGGACGCAGATGCAAGCCTCCGCCGATGCCGCGGCGCTCGCCGCCGCCTCCGACCTGGCGGCCGGCGAATCGGCCGTTCGCAGCGCCGCCGAGAAGGTGGCCCGCGAGAACTACGTCAATCGGCGGCGAACTCATCTCGTCCCCGAGGAAGACGTCGAACTGGGCAAGTGGGACGACGCGGAGCGGGTCTTCACGCCGTTGCTCGGCAACGCGCGGGACGATGCCGACAGCGTGCGGATCACGGTCAAGCTCGACGCGGCGCGGGACAACGCGCTGCCGATGTTCTTCGCCCCGGTGATCGGTCATCGCAGCACGGGAATGACGGTGCGATCGGTCGCCACGATCGGCCATCCCAAGCCGCGGGACATCATGCTCGTCCTCGATTGCTCCCGGTCGATGCTGGACTACAACCGCATGGTCTACACGCGGGCCGCCGCCCTCGCGCTGATCGAAGAACTCGGTCCCAACGACCGCCTGGGACTGACCGTGTACAACTACCCGGAAGAGATCACCGTGCAGACGCCGATCGGCAACAGCGGCAAGTTCAAGACGACGACGGAAACGATCGAAACCGGCTACCTCGAACGGCCGCTGGCGTTCGACTTCTCGCCCGTCCGCAGCCGCGTTCCGCAACTGACGGCGGGCATGTACGCCAACTACACGAACATCGGCGGCGGAATGCGCGTCGGATTGGAGGAACTTCTCGCCAACAATCGGCCAGTGAACGATCCCCGCGACGCCGACGTGCGGAAGATCATGGTGCTGATGACCGACGGCCAGGCCAATATCACCGAGCCGCCCGCCTCGACGCCGGTCGGTTCGATCGACTACTACGCCGACCTGGCCCGGCGGAACAACGTCATCATTCACGGGGTCACATTGAGCCGGGACGCGCACGAGGCGCCGATTCGCAATGCCGCCCGCGAAACCGGCGGCGACTACTATCACGTGCCGGACGGGAATCTCGAAGGCCTGTTCCACGCGTTCCGCACGATCGGCCGCGGCGACGGAAGGCCGAAGCTGGTTCACTGACCGAGCCGCGCTCCATCGTCCTGGCCGGAAGCGGCGCGCTCCCGGTCCGCGTTTCGCGTCGGGACCCTTCCACCCACCCCCCGATTGGGTTGCGTTGGGGGTCGTGCCGCGCGCCGCGGCACGACCGCCGGAGCAATCCAGCGGGACGAGATTCCTTTCGTGCGAGGGGCGGAGCATGAGCGCGTCGTTCGTCTACATCACCGCGGGGAGCCGCGAGGCCGCGATCGCGCTCGGGCGGACGTTGGTCGAGGAGCGTCTGGCAGCGTGCGTGAACCTGTTCGATGGAATGACTTCGGTCTATCGGTGGCAGGGAAAAATCGAAGAGGCCCGCGAGGTCGTGCTGGTCGCCAAGACCCGCACGGAATTGGTCGAACCATTGACCCGGCGGATCGTGGAGCTGCACGACTACGAGTGCCCGTGCGTCGCCGCCTGGCCGATCACCGCCGGCAACCCCGACTACCTTCGATGGATCGCCGAGGAGACGGGCCCGGCGTGAACACGGAGCGCGGCAATCCCGTAGGATGGATTGGCAATCCGAAGGTGTGGCCGCCAGATCACCGAAGACCGATCGCTGTGTCGACTCGCTTGCCGTTGGAAGGATTGCCAATCCGTCCGACCACGCCGCCGACCCCCGATTTCGATCCGGACGCCGTCGTACTGGCCGATTCGAGCTTGCGGGCCGACGAGCGGGCGGGTAGGACGAACTTCAGTTCGTCGCGCTCGTCATCGCACACCGGGTCCCCGTTCACACGGCGAACTGAAGTTTCGCCCGCCGCGGCCCACCGCGGCATGCCGATTCCGACCTCACCATGTGATCGACCTGGAAGACATGGCACGGACCCGAACGATGCCGTCGCGAAAGCAACCAGCGCAGAATGCGCGGTCCGTCGCATGGGGGGCCCTCGACGAGCATCGCCGCACTGGACGGTTCCTCGCGCCGCTGCTCGACGAGCGAGCCGTCGATGCGCGGCTGTCGGCCGCCGATCGCCGCCTCGCTCTCGAACTCGCGAACGGCGTGCTGCGCCGGCGAAACACGCTCGACGCGATCCTCGTGCCGCACGTGCGGCGATCGAAGGAAAAGGTCGAAGAGCGGTTGTGGACGCTGCTGCAACTCGGCGCCTATCAGCTCGCGCTGCTCGATTCGATTCCCGTTCACGCCGCCGTCGACGAAACGGTGCGACTGGCGCGGAATTTCGGCGAGCCGCGCTGGGCGGGGTTCGTCAACGGCGTGCTGCGCGGCGTCGCCCGAACCGTGACGAACGAGGTCGCCGACCGCCCCTCCGCCAGCGCGGTTCCGCTTGCGACCGCGTCGATCGGATTTCGACCGAATCGCGACCGCGGGTCGGCCGTAGCGGAATTCGCAAGAATTCCGACGCATCACCCGAGGGGTCACGGAATTCTTGCGAATTCCGCTACGCACGAAATGGATGCCGCAGGCGCCGTCGGGAAGTATCGCTTGTTGAGCGTGCCGGTCTTCCCCGAACCGGCGGCCGATCCCGCGGGATATTTCGCGGAGGCGTTTTCCTTTCCGCCGTGGCTCGTGCGACGGTGGATCGACCGCTATTCGTTCGAGGCCTTGCTGACCTTGGGCTTCCAATTCGACTCGCCGCCGCCGATCGTTCTCCGCGTGAATCGGCTGCGGACGACGCGCGACGATTTCCTCGCATCGCTCGATGCCGGCGGGATCGCCGCGGAACCGGGCGAGCATCCGGCGGCCGTCCGTCTGCTCGCGCCGGCGAAGATCGACGCCTTGCCGGGCTACGCCGAAGGATGCTTCGTCGTGCAGGACGCAACGGCGATGGCGGTGTGCGACTTGCTCGCCCCGCAACCGGGCGAGACGATTCTCGATCTGTGCGCCGCGCCGGGAACGAAGACGACGTATCTCGCCGAGCTGATGGGCGACGCAGGAACGATCGTCGCCGTCGACGCGAGCGCCGATCGGCTCGCACTCGTCGAAGAGAACGTCCGCCGACTGGCGCTTTCCAGCGTGACGACGCGCCGCATCGACCGCGACGGCGGCGACATTCCCGCCGGACCGTTCGATGCCGTCCTCGTCGACGCCCCCTGCTCCAACACCGGCGTGCTCGGCCGCCGGCCCGAAGCGCGTTGGCGTCTGTCGCCCGACGATTTGCGCGAGTTGCCCGCGCTGCAGTCGCGATTGTTGCGCGACGCGCTCTCGCGCCTGAAGCCCGGCGGCCGCGCCGTCTACGCGACGTGCAGCATCGAACCGGAAGAGAACGGCGACGTGGTGCGGGCCGCGCTCGCGGACTTCGAAGATTGCGAACTGGTCGAAGGAGCGACGACGTTCCCCGGCGAACCTTCCGACGGAGGCTACCGCGCGCTGATTCGCCGGTCGTACGATCGTGGGGCAGAGATTCCTGTCTGCCGTGAACTGGGCGTCACCTGATCTTGCTGGACCGGGCAGACAAGGATGTCTGCCCCACTCTGATCTTGCTGGAC
>JBBDNT010000270.1:0-7547 GCA_040877445.1 Planctomycetaceae bacterium | reverse complement strand
GATCTTGCTGGACCGGGCAGACAAGGATGTCTGCCCCACTCTGATCTTGCTGGACGGGCAGACAAGGATGTCTGCCCCACTCTGATCTTGCTGGACCGGCAGACAAGGATGTCTGCCCCACTCTGATCTTGCTGGACCGGGCAGACAAGGATGTCTGCCCCACGCCTCAAATCGTCAGCTTCCGGTCGCGGGCCGTCACCGGCCACGCCTCGATGATCCGACCGTTCTGCACGACGAGCGCCTCGCGGTGCAGCGGCACTCCGGGGCAGACGTGCCGCGGAATCGCCAGCAACTCGTCCCCCGGCGAAAACTCCGCCGCCCGCGACGTGCGGATCACCAGGTGCTCCTCGTTCTGCTTGAGTTCCTCCGCGTCGGGAAGATCGGGAAACACGACGCGGCTGCCGGCCGGCGGGTCCGACGCGATCGCCTTGTAACCCAGGTCGAGCGTCACCGTGTCTTCCGTCGGCCGGCTGACGACGCGGGTGAGGATCATCGCCGCCGGTTCGAACGGCAGATCGGGACACATCTCGCGATAGGCGGCGTCGAAGAAGACGCAGGTGCCGGGTGAGCATTCGATCGCCGGGTCGTCGATCGCCGCCCAGGCGGAAAAGGTCGGCGTGCCTCCCGCGACGACGGCGGGGACTGGACATCCGCCCGACTGAAGGACATCGCGAAACTCGCGGACCGCTTCCCATTGCTCGCGGACGGCGGCGGCGCGCTCTCCTACGTCGGCTTGGCGGAGATGCCCGTCGTAAACGTGCAGGCCGCCCGGTTCGAGGCCGGGCGTCTCGACGATCCGGGCGTAAAGCGACATCGCCGCGGGACCGATCGCGACGCCGGTGCGGTGCTGCCCCGTGTCGAGATCGAGGAGCACGCGAACCGTTCTGCCGGCCGCCGAAAGCATAGCCCCCAGTTCGTCGAGCGGCTTCGCATGGTCGGCAAGCACGGCGAACTTCACGCCGGGATACCGCGCGACGAACGCGACGACCCGACGGACGTTCGCGCCGACCGGGTTGTAGGCGAGGAGGATGTCCCGCGCGCCGGCCTCGGCGAGCATCTCCGCTTCGGCGAGCGTCGCGCACTTGTGCTTCGCGATGCCGCGCGCCAGTTGCAGGCGGGCGACGCGTTCCATCTTGTGCGTCTTGCTGTGCGGCCGCAGGCGGGACGCATCGCCGGCGATGTCGAGCATGCGGCCGATGTTCGCTTCGACCTTGTCGCGAAACAGGACGAGGGCCGGCGTGACGACGTCGCGGGTGTTGGCGATGGGGAGGATCGGCATGGAACGCGTTCGGAAGTGAATATCCCACCCCGCGCCGGGGGTGGGCGTCGGCAAGCCCGCCCCCGGCGAGGGGCGGGTTGTTCATTCGTCATTTCGCGCCGTAAAAATACTTGCGAACCAATCGCTCCGGCGGCGGCGCGGTCGCGAGCGTCACGATGAATCCCGCGACGAACGACACGAACAGCCCGATCAGGATCGGGTGCAGGTCGAACAGGTAATAGCCGTCGAAGAAGCTCTTCGTTCCTTCGAACCGCGCGCCCCCGTCCCCGAAGTCGAACATGCCGATGACGTGCATCGACAAGTGCGCGGCGAACCCGGAGAGCATGGCGGTCATCGCCCCGATGGTGTTCACCCGCGGCCAGTACAGAGCATACACCATCGGCGCGAGGAAGCACGCCGCCACCCCGCTGCCCACGTAGACGATGATGTCCTGCAGGAACTGCGGCGGGTTGACGGCGCCGAGAATCGCACCGATTCCCACGGCCAGCGTGACGAGATACGTCAGCCATTTGATCGTCCGCTCGGGGACGTCGGGGTTCAGGTTCCGCTGGTAGACGTCGCGGACGAGGGCCGAGGAAATCAACAGCAGCACGCTGTCGACGGTCGACATCACCGCGGCGAAGGGAGCCGCCACCAGCAGTCCCGCCAGCCAGCCGATCCCCACGTTCTCGGTGAGGAACACCGCCATCGCCGGCATGATGCGGTCCGGCTCGGCCTCCATGCCGGGCATCAGCACCCGCGCGCAGCAGAAGATGAGCACCAGCGGGAAGTAGATCAGCGTGTAGTAGATCGAGACGGTGAAGATCGCCCGCCGCAGCGTCCGCGAACTGTTGAACGCCATCAGCCGGACCATGTTGTGCGGCTGACCGGTCCCCGAGATCGCCCACATGAAGAAGAACGAGACGGCCGCCATCAGCGGCAGAAAGCCGGCGGGGTTCTTCGGGTCCGGCCCCGGACCGGTGAGATAGACGTCGTGATCGTCGCCGTCCGCGCCATATTCGTAAGGCTTCGGCGACCGCGGTGAGACCGTGATCGGCTCCTCGAAGAAGTCCTTCCGGAACAACTCCGTCCGCAGCACCTGGTCCACGTCGCGCGGCGTGACGATGTGCAGCAACTCGGTCTCGGCCGACGTGGCCCCGGCGGGAATCGTCACCGAGCGAATCGTGCGATACAGCGTCGGTCGCTCGTCAACGTCATCGGCGTCGAGCGGCGGCGTGGTCCAGTCGTGCGGGATTGCGATCCACGCGTTCTCGCGAATGAAAACGGCCGACGAACGCGGCGATTCGATCGCAAGCCGCGCATCGACCCGCCGCGGCGGCGACATCTTCGCCATCTCGCGCGTGGCGGATTCGAGCCCGCCGGTTTCGTACAGCGCGAGCGGGAGCATGATCATCACGCCGACGACCATCACCACGCCCTGCATCACGTCGGTCCAGACGACCGCGTGGAACCCCCCGTAGGTAGTGTAGAACACGACCGCAACGCCGAACGCCAGCAGACACAACAAGTAGCTGGCGCTGACTCCCCGCAGGAACTCGATATCGGGCATCGCCTGGGCGACGAGCTTCGTTCCTTGCTCGAAGATCGCCACGTCCTTCAGCAACGCTTCGAGCAGCAGGCTGCCCGCCTTGAACTGCGCCACGAGATTGAACGAGACGAAGAACACGATCATCACCACCGCGAGCAAGCCGAACGCCGGGCTGCCGAAGCGGTCGCGGACCACGTCGGGAACGGTGATCGCCCCCGAGATGCGGGCCACCTGGTTGATCCGCTTGCCGAGGAAGCCCATCGTGCAGATCGGCACGACCATGTAGCTCGCGATCCACAGCGCGAGAATCCAGCCGTGACTGTATATCTTCGCCGGGAAGCCGGTGAAGCTCCCCCCCGAGGCGCTCGTCGCCGCGAACGTGAGGGCGAAGGCCCACACTCCGAGACTGCGGCTGCCGAGGAAGTATTCGCTGAGGAACGCCTTCTTCTTCAGCAACTGGTTCGACACCGCCGCCAGGCCGAACACGCATAGTGTGTAGGCGATGAACGTGTACAGAGCCGCGTTCGAGCTGGCGGCGAGCAACGGAAGCGACGAAATGCCGGTCACGACTGGGACTCCTTGTCGTCGACAGCGGCATGGATGCGAGCCACGAGGGCTTCGTCCCCTTCGAGAGGCGTCTCGCCCAGGTCGTCGTCCTTCATGTAGAAGAAGCAGAACCAGGCGGTGAACACGTCGGCCAGCAGCCAGGGAACGGCGATTCCCCAGAAGACCCAGCTCGGCACCCCGAAGATCGTCACCAGGTCTTCCGGATCGACGTTTCCGGCGAACCCGTTCGAATAGCAGTACGACACCGCCCAGACCAGGCACGTGGCCCACACGGCGAAGATGACCAGCGCCTCGCGCCGCGAGTGAACGTAGACGGGGTCGAGCGCGTCGGCATCGGGAGGGGAGGTCGTCGTCTCGGACATGGGCGGCCTCCGAATCTCGAGCGAAACGGGCGAGGCCGCATTGTAAGTCGCGCGCGCCGCCGATGCCAAGCGCGGCCGGTGCGAGCGACTCTTGAGGGGTGTGGCAAGATTTCCTGGCGGAAGGGTGGCTGGGGTCGGAGCGAAGCGCAGCCCCCAGCGAATCGCCGACAGGCTCGCCCGTTCCTGGGGGCGATCCGCCGAGCGTCGTCGCCTGAAGTGGATGCCGTTCCACGGCGGATCGACCCCAGCCACCCCACCGCGCGCGCCGCCGATGCCAAGCGCGGCAGTTCGTAGTGACCGGCTTCAGCCGGTCGATGCGCGCGAAAACGCGTCGATTCGTCTCGCGGCATCGCGAACCAGGCGAACCGCAATGGCGCATTCGCCCGCGGATCTCACGGACACGCCCGCCGCATCATCGACCGCATGAATGCGGTCACTACGAACTCACGTGCCCGTCCACTTCGCGAACTGCTCGTACACGCCCCACGCCCCGGTCACCAGCATCGCCAGGCACGACGCGATCAGCATCACGTCCCACAGCTTGCCCGGACGCAGCCGCGCATCCGTCAGCTTGTAGCGGAACATCAAGGCGCCGACGCAGATCATCGGCAACAGCGTCGCCTGCATCACCCCCGACAGCAGCACCGCCGCGACCGGGTTCACGCCCAGCACGTAGGTCACGAAGCAGATCAACGGCCACAGCACCGAGATCGTCGAGACCGAGCGGTCGTGCAATTTCTGATCGCCACGCCGCATCAGCCCGAAGACTTTGAGCGCGTCGGTCAGCGTGCGGGAATGGCTGGCGATCGCCACCATGAAGGTGGAGTACAGCACCGCCACCGCCCCGACCAGAAACAGCACCCCCGCGTACTCGCCGAACACCGGCACGTACGAGGCGGCGAGCGTGTTGACCATCCGCATCCCGTCGGGATTGCGTCCCTCGCGGAACAGCACCGCCGCCCCCATGATGAAGAACGCCAGCGTCGCGATCGTGTAGACGATCATCGACAGGAACACGTCCCAGTGCATGACCCGCATCCAGCCGAGCGCCCGGCGGGTCCAGGCGGGACTGTCGTTCCGCGGGCCGGTGAATTTCGCGTACCCCTTCTCGAGGCACCAGTAGGGATACGAGATCAGCTCGCTCGCCCCCACTCCGATGATGCCGAACGCCGCCAGCGCCGTCGCGATCGGCCGCGCGTTTCCGATCACGTCTGGCAGGCCGAACTTCAATCCGCTGAGAAACTGCTCCGCGGAGATGTGCCATTCCTTCGTGTACTGCAGCGAGATCACGTTCCCGATCGTGAGGAACGTGAACGTCACGACGAGCACCACGGAGATGTTCTGCACGATGCGGTATTTCCCGCGGCACAGCAGGCCGATCGTCAGCAGCGTGGCGACGGCCGCCCAGATCTTGTCGTCGAGGGTCGGCGGATCGACGATCGCGGCCACGATTTGCTTCTCCGCCTTGGCTCGGATCGTCGCGACCTTGGCCTCGCGCGCGAGCCGGGCGAGCGTCGCACCATCGTCGGGGACATCGTCGGCGGAGAGCCGCGCTTCGCGCAGCGCCTTCCTCGCTTCGTCGGCGGCTTTCTCCTTCTGGCGCAGCTCGGTGACCGCGGCGATGAGTTCCTCCGCCGGCGCACCGAGTTCGCCGAGCCGCGTCCTGAGGAGGGCGTGCCCGCGATCGACTCGCTCGCGCTGCTCCGGCGTCAGCGCCGAGTACCTCGGTTTCCCCGATGCGAAGTCCTCTTCCCAGCCGAGATACCGCTTGAGTTCCCCTTCGGAGGGCACCTTCACCGCGGCTACGTAATCCCCCTGGATCGGCCACGTGAGCGCCAGCGCCTGGCCCACGCCTCCCACGATCCCGCCGAGCTGCGCCAATCCCACGGTCATCATCGCCAGCCAGAACCAGACGATCCAGTTGGCCGGGCCGATCTTGCCGGGCACGCGGTTGAGGGCCGAGAGCGTCGTCTCGCCGTGGCTGATCGAGAACCGCCCCAGCTCGATCTGCACGAAGACCTTGATGACGCAGCCGATGACGATCAGCCACAACAGCGTAATGCCCGCCTCGGCCCCGACCTTTGTCGTGGCGATCAACTCGCCCGAGCCGACGATGCTCCCCGCGATGATCAGCCCCGGCCCGAGCTTGCGGAGGATGCCGAGCGGCCGCGTGGGCGCATCGATCGCGCCGTCGGCGACCGCCGGATCCTGCGAAGGAGGCAACGTGTCGTGCGGGTCCGACGGTGGGTTTTCCGGTCGACTCATCGGACTCGCGATCGAATGGCGTGAAGAAGCGGCGAACGGGCACGACGACGAAAATCGGCGACCCGCTATCTAACCCGAACCCCGCCCCGGACGCAACCCGCCGCGCCACTCGAATCGCGCGCTGCGCGCCGAACGAGCGCCCCGCTTGCGGTTTCGCGCCGGTTCGCGCCGGCGACAAGCGGGCGGGGTCGCGCAGCGACAAGAGGGCGCACACTCGACGTTCCGCTCTCTTGCCGCCCACCTGATCCGTGGTCATCATCCACCAAGCGGATCGTCCGTTGTCGACGAAGGAGAGCGGAGTGTGAACCCTCTTGTCGCTTCGCGACCCCGACGCCTGAACGGCGTCGGGGCCACCCAGCGCTTTGCGAAGGGCGTGAGGATGCCGGGTGGCACGCCCTTCCCAGAGCGTGCCATCCTCGCAGTCGCATTGCGCCCTATCGTCCCGTCAGCAGGTAGACGCCCCCCATGCAGAGGGCGATGCCGGCGGCGACTCGGGCGGTCAGCGGTTCGCCCCCCAGCGTCAGTCCCATCGCCGCGCCGAACAGCGGCGCGGTGAAGGCGATCGGCATCACCCGGCTCAACGGGGCTTCGTGGATCGCCGCGTAGAAACACAGCATTCCGACCGCCCCGGCCACCACGCCGCCCCCCACGATCAGATACGCGAGCGACTTCCCTCCCGCGGCGCCGAGCGCGCTCCAATGCGGGGAGCTGATCGCGCCCAGAATCAGCAGCGCGACGGCGGTGCGGACCGTGATCGCCACCTGCGGCGGCAGGTTGCCCAGCGCCATCCCCCGTTTCTCGAAGTATCCGCCGATCCCCCACGCGGCGGCCGCGGCGAGCGCGAACAGAATCGGCTTCATCACGATTCGACCTCACGAACTGGCGCTGGATGAAGGTGCGATCCCGAAGTCCGCGACGGTGAACAGCGCTCCGTAAGGCAACTCGCGGGCGGCGAACGCCTGCGCGCCCCCTTGCAGCCGATCGACGATGCCCACGACGTGCGCCACCTCGCAGCCGAACTCGACGATCCGCTCGACCGCCGCGAGCGAACTGCCCCCGGTGGTCACCACGTCCTCGACGATCACCACGCGGCTGCCGGGGCGCACCGGGCCTTCCACGAACCGCTGCGTGCCGTGCCCCTTCGCCTCTTTGCGAACGAGGAAGCCTTCCAGTTCGCGTCCCTGTTCGGCGGCGACGGCGAGAATTCCCCCCACAATCGGATCGGCCCCGATCGACATGCCTCCCACCGCGTCGAACTCGACGTCGGCGAGCAGTTCCAACATGCCCAGCGACACCAGCCGCAACCCCTCGGAATGCAGCGTCACCTGCTTTCCGTCGAGGTAGTAGCTCGATTTCTTCCCGGAGACGAGCGTGAAATCACCGAACTTCAAGGCCCGCTCGCGGACCAGTTCCATCAGGCGGAGGCGATCGTACATGGGAGTAGCGGATAGTGATTGGTGGGTCGTGAATAGTCAGGCCGCGCAGCCGACACCACTATCCACTATCCACTATCCACTATCCACTATCCACTATCCACTATCCACTA
>JBBDNT010000269.1:0-13059 GCA_040877445.1 Planctomycetaceae bacterium | reverse complement strand
CCCACGCGATCGACCGGACGGGGGAAACGTCGCCCCGATCCCCGGCTCGGCTCCTAGGCCATCCTCTGGCCATTCCGGTGGGGTTCCGGGGGTCCAGGCGGGGGCGAATAGGGGTCTAAGAAGGGGTCTGCCGGCGAGAACCCACAATGGGGTCTAAAATCGCTCGCCGTAAGTCCTTTCCCCATAAGGCTTTGAAGAGTCGGGACGACTGGCGTTCCTTTGAACCGTTGATCGCCGCGTGCGTCGACGCCGCTCTGTCGCCGACGCCGGACGCGATTATAGCGGCTCGCGTGCTCAAACTCACTGCGTAACCAGCCCGTGGCCGGCCTCGCCGCGTGATTGATCACATAGCCGGTAATGCCCCTTACGCGGGGATCCTACGAATTCGACCTTGCCCTCAGCTTTGAGCGCGTCGATGTCGCGTTTGATGGTTGCCAACGAGCAGCCGAGCGCCTCCGCGATCGCCGGCGCACGTAGTTCTCGGCCCTGTGCAAACGCATTGAGGATCCAAGCGTGGCGATCCATCGCTGCGCCGGAGCATGCTTCAGTATCAGGAACAGGGTCAATGACCCCGGAGTTTACAGGGTCTTTTTCAGGGTCATCGGGGACAATATGACGGTGTTCGTGAGCCTGTAACCGCCGATGGTTCCCGTCGCCGGCGTCCACGACAGCTACGGAAGGCGAGAGCCGGTATCCGCGGCCGCCACTGAGGATCACGTCATTCCGGCCGCATTTGACTCCGGCCTCGTCTCGCAGAGCGTCCATGATCTCAGTACGGAGATCGCGGATCGTGCCCGCGGCGTCATTCTGTCCATCGCCCTCGGCGAGTAGTTCGCCCAGTCGCTTTCCGCTGTAGGCAGCGTATTCTCCGTTCTCCTTCTTGCGGCGGAACAGATCGAGCGCCTTCCGTCGCCTCCCGGATCGCGGACTATTGCAAATCTCGACTCCGCACAGTTCCACGCGATCAGCGTGAAACACCATTTCCCCGCCGTCGAATGGTTTCAGTTCCTCGGGTGGGATCGGGCGTCGTGCCTTTGACTGCTGTCGATGAGATTCGACCTTCGCAAGCATCTCGAGGATCGCCCGATCGAGAGTCTTGCCAGTTGGTGAGAAAGTGAATGGTTTCCGAACGTAGTCGGCGACCCCCAGCTTCATGACCTCCACGGCTTGCTCGGGACCGTCATTTCCGTGCGACGTGATCGCAATGATCCGCTTTCCGCCCGCCGGATGCGTGCTCGCGAGTTCGCGGATCAGATTGATGCCGTTCTGAACGCGCGATAAGCCATGTTCGGCGTGAACCGGGATCTCCAAATCGACCAGGTAGTACGAGTAGTCGGCTCCATCAAGGGAGCTTCGCGCTTCTTCGACGCACTCGGCACGGACACACTCGTGGCCGAGGGAATGGAGGATGTCCGTGATGACACGCGCGATCTCCGAATCATCCTCAACGATCAATGCCCGCGGCTTCATCGAATGCTCCTACGACTCTTCCAACGGCAGTGAAATCGTGACCGTCGTACCGTTCTGTTCGACGCTGTCGATGGTGAATTCACCACCGTGCAGTTGAACGCAACGCTGCACCACAGGCAACCCGAAGCCGGTTCCGGTTCGTTTACGGCTCCGACCGCCAGGAACGAGCGCTCGGAGTACCTCCAGATCCTCGGGACTCAGACCAATGCCATCGTCCTCGACGACGATCAGGACTTCGGTATCGCGAACTAGGCTGGCGTTGAGATCGACTCTGCCGCCATCGCCGCGGCCGTGCCGCACGAAGACGGCTTGGTAGGCATTCATCAGCACGTTTCTCACCGCCGACACCATCTGGTGTCTCACCATCGGGAACACGATGGTCGGATCGACCGTCGACGCGAACTCCACTTGCTCCGGGTCATGTCCTGCCGATCGCAGATTCTCCGTCACGAGTCGGCAGGCTTCGTCCACCACTTCCTCCAGGCGAGCCGGTGATCGCTCAGTCGCCAGCATCTGCGAATACTCTCGCATGTCCTTGACGTAGTGCTCGAGGTAGTCCAGCCGGTCGATCATCCCGTTGATGACTTCCTCACCCTCACCCGCTCCTTGTCTCGTTTCGCTTCGGAGTCTCCTCACGTCGGCTTGGAGCGGCGTGAGGATATTCAACATCTCGTGCGCGGCTCGCCCCGCCATCGCGTCGTACAATTTCATGGCCAGCTGGCCGATATTCGCTGCGACCGCCTTGCCGTACCTCATCTCCAGTGCGTCGATATCGGCCGCGATCTCCGGAATGGTCCCACGTCGGCGACCGGAGCCACCGCTACGAGATCGACGTTGGACGCTTTGCTGCGCTGCACGTTGGACCCATCCGTTCGTATCGTCGGTCAGTTTCGCGGCGAGGCCCGCGAAAGCGTCATCAGGGACCACCGATAAGAGGAGGGCGACTTCCCGGCGCACTTCCCACTTCGGGTCATCCGCGAGGATGCGCACGAGGCGCATCGCGGAATCGCGGTGGGCCGTGTCGGAAAGTGCACTGCGAAGGCCCGATGCGAGGGAGAGCCGTTCCGACCACGGAACAGCGTCCCGGTCGGCTTCGAGACGGTCGGCCGCCTCGTCCAATGCGGATGGAAAAAGGAAACCAGTCATCAATACTGGTACTTCTCCTGGCGACGTCGGAATGCCTCTTCGCCGCCCTCGAGCAACGAGACGATGGCCTCCCTGCAGTCATCCACGGTTCCCTCGCACTCGATCCGGCCCTTCGAGCCGCTGGACGCGAACACGAACACCTTGCTCGCATCGCCGAGGACGGGGATGTTCGGGTTATGGGTCACGAAGATCAGTTGCCGCGAATCCTTCACCTCGTGAATCCGGCTGACGATGGTGTCGAAGATGAACCGGTTGTCGAGGTTGTCCTCCGGCTGGTCCACGAGAAGCGGCCGGTCGCTATCGAGCAACAGGATCGGCAGGATCGAAGTGCATTTCTGGCCGGTGGAGAGCGTCAGCGAGTCTTTGTAAACGTCGACGTCGAGAAGCTCGATCTTCGGCCGGTCGTTCATGTCCACGATCTCAAGTTCGCAGAGGACACCGCGGTCGCTGAGTGCCTCCACGACCTTTTCGGCCTGCGAACGGTTGAGCGCTGCCTGTTCGATGAGTCCCTTGTCGTTCCTCTTGCGCACCGCGTCGACGAGATCCTTCGGCGGCATTGATTCGGCAATCTTCTGCGCGACGACTCCTTGGTGAATCCCGATGCCCTTCAACGACTCCGCGACCAAGCTCTGGTACCGGCCCACTTCGCCGAACTGCTCGAGGCGGATCCGGATCGTCGGTTCGAGCTTTGAATTGATGTGGTCGACGACCCGTTCACGAACCGAGAATCGCTGGTCCCGAAATTCGGAAAGCTTCTGAAGAAGCATTTCGCGCTTGCGGCGACGGTCAGAAATCTCATTGCCGAACTGCTCGGCCGCACGACGCTTCATCACCAGCACGGTGCGATGGCGTTCCAGCTGCGTCCGTTCATTCGCCTGCTCCATCGCGACGTGGTGCTGTTCGATCAGATCGCGAAACGCCCGCTCCTGCGCCTCGTGCGCATCCGCGAGTGCCGCCTGCACGGTCTGAACGCCCCTTAGCGCGCGGGCAACGATCTCCCCGAGACGCTGCAATAGTGCATTCGCTTCCTCGTTGCACTCGTCGACTTCATGTGCGAACGCGGCAAGTTGAGCCGTGTTCGGGCCGAGCAGCAAGTCTTCGGTGATGTGATTTTCCACCAGCCCGTGGAGTAGGCCAATGTCGGCATTTACGCGTTGCTCGTATTCCGAAAGTTCCGCGTCGATGTCCGCGATTGCCTGGCTTTCCCGGTCGCGAAGGGACTTCTGCGCATGCGCTTCGTCGATTTCATCGGCGTCGTCGCCTCCCTCGCCGACGTACTCCTTCAGTTTGTCCTCGACCTCTGGAAGCGTTGCGACCTCTTCCTGAAGCTCAGCACACTTCGCCTCCAGCCCCAGCAACTCGTTCGCGTTTGCCCTCAACTCGGCATCCACTTCGCGCAGCTTGGCATCGATGACCGCAATCTTCTCCGTCTCGAACCTGTCGATCAGCACAAGTTGCGAAGGTGAGCGATCGGCGATCCGCTCGACCTCGTTCTGGCTGTAGATGTCCGCGGCGAACACCCCGCCGGACTTCAGCGATAGGGACGTTGCCAGGCCGTCCGACGTTCGGACGACCGGATCCTCGCCCCAAGAACGCGAAACGGTGTACGTGAGGCCGTTCTTCGTCTGGAACTCGACCTGCACGCGACCGCCGCCGAGGTTCTGCTGGATGAGGGACTCGATCCGGCGGTGCTCCTCGGGGTAACGGCCACGCGTGGAGAAGGCGTCGAACGCGAAGCGGATTAGCTCGATGATCGTGGTCTTCCCGGTCCCGCGCCCGCCGATGAAGCAGTTCAGGCCGGGGGCCAGTTCGAGCTTCAAGCCGTCGAGGAAGCCGCCGACGACCGAGACGGAGCGGATCCGGTGAGACAATGCTGCAACTCCGAGGAAGTGACGCCGCGATTGGGCCGGCGCGCGGGGGGCAACCGGGCAACCGGGAAACGTACCAGAGGAATGTCCTGTACGCAATGCGGTGGATTCGTCGCGATCAATCGCCGACTCCCGCCGCCTCCCCCCCCACGCCCATGTCTCGACCCGCAGATATTCTGCTTGGCCGTCCGATACAAACGGCGGGCGGCGTGATGTAACGGCTGTGGTTCGCGGGCGGTTACGCGTTCGCTTCCGACAGCGGCCGAGTCGATCGACAGTCGGGATACCGCGGGCACCCCCAAAACTGCGAGCCGGCGTTCGCGCCCTTTCTCGCGGTTCGCCGCGTCATGGGGCAGCCGCACTTGGGGCATTTTGGCGGCGCGGCGCTCTCCGATGGCGAAACGATCGGCGGTGCCTTCTGAACGCCGCGGATCATCCTTGCCAGTTCTTCGCCGCCGATCAGCCGCACGCCGTTTCTCTCGGCGAAGTCCGAAGCGTCCGGAGTGAACTCGCCTGTCGCGACGATGATGCCCGCAGTCGCCCGTTCGCTCGCGACGACGCCGTACAATTCGCGCACGATCTTCACGCCGACTTTCACCGAGCGCCAGTGCTTGCATTGGACCAGCGTCGTTTCGCCCGCCTTTCGTAGCCGGAGGTCGACGCCGCCGTCCGGCCCCGCGTCGCCCGCGTGTTCGACCAGATATCCCTGTCGACGGAATGCTTCCGCAAGCAATCGCTCGAAGTCGCTCCAACTCAGCTCGCGGATGCTATCGATTCCGGTCTGCCGATCAAGCCGTTCGCGGTTCGACCACTTCTGCAGCAGGGCGAAGCACCAGATCACGAGAACACCGCCGCCGGCCCACGGGGCAACCTGCACCGTGACGTTCCCGATGGTCGAGGCGATTCCGATGCCCACCACGTCGTCCGGATCGGAAGGCGTGAACGCCCACGGGATGAACCACCGGAGGGCGGCGAACGCGAGGAACGCCACGATCGGCCCCACCCACGTCGGCATCATCACCAGGAAGTCGAACAGGTCATCCAGTCCGGATGACTTCTTGCGCCGCGAGCGTCCCATCGATTGCGCCCTTTCCGATTCGTCATGTCGCCGCGACCGCTGCGAGCATCGACTCGAACATCCGCCCGACGTAGCTCTCCGCGTCGTCGTACATGAAGAGGATGTGGTGCTCGTCGAACCGCGCCTTGTCGGCCCGTTCGTCCCAGTGCTTGATGGTGTTGAACGATGTCGGCGACAGGATGAATGCGTCGAGCGTCACGTCGTCGTCGGCCAGGCGGTCTTTCTCGATCTCCTTGATCCGCTTCGAGAACAGCACCTTGCTGTCGCTGAAGCCCCGGGCGTGCTGCAAGCCGTGCGGGTCCGCGAACGCGATGAACTGCCGCGTACCGTCCAGCAGCCACAGGATGAAATCGGGGTAGAAGTTCCCTTCGTCGAAGAAGCTGATCCCCTTGCCGCGACTCTGGTTCCGCAGAACGTACAGTTCGCGCCCATCGAGGAAGCCATCGCGTTCCCTTTCGCACCACTTCTTCAAATCGTCGACGAACTGCTTCTCGTGCGTATTCAAGCTGACCGGCTTCACCGTCAACCCCACCGATCCCTTGCGCACGTGAAGCAGCGGCTCATACAGATGGCGGTCGAAGCAGATGATGTCGAGACCGCCCGGCAAGGCGTACTCCTGGAGGTCGCCATCCTCGATCTTCTTCTTGATCCTCCGCAGATCCTTGATGAGCTGCTCGCGGCTCTTCTCGATGGCCGCCTCGTATTCGACGCGGATGTTCTGCAGAAACTGCTTGTTGTACCGCTCCTCGGGATCGTCGAGCACGTCCTGGATCGTGCGGTACTCCTGGTATGGCCCCTCGAATTCGTCCTTCTTGAAGCGGTAGAGCTTCAGGCAGTACTTCTTGAGTAGGTCGGCGGCGATCTCCTGCCAGATCTTCACCCGGTCGAACCCGGCGAACTCCAGCATGTGCTCGGGAATGAACAGGTCGTACCAGTCGATCTCGCCAAGCAGCACCCGGACGCTTTCCCGGTTGATCTGAAGATTGTGCATCGCGTTCTGCTTCTTGAAGTGAAGCAGGTCGAGATACAGCTGGTCGTAGTCGAGAAAGGCCCGGTTGATCGGCTGCAGAGTCGTGCAGTTGAGCTGGCTTCCGCCGTTGCCGTTTCCGCGGCCGGCGCTCGCCTTGCTGTCAAGCCGGCCGTACCAGTCCGACGACACCTTCGTCCGCATCTTGTCGTAGCGGCCGAACTCCGGCTTCTGCTCCTTCGAGAACTCCGGCATTTCCCGTTTCGGCAGGATGACCTTCAGGTCGGTCCGAGCCAGGTTCTCGATCGTCGGCAGATGGATGATTTCCAGCTTCTTCGCCGACGCCACGTCCTCCTCGTCGATGTATTCCCGGAACACCCGCATGTAATCGGCACGAACGCCGAATACGTTCAGCGTCTCCAACTCCCCGATGTGCTGCGGGTGCTCGCGCCCCGTCAACTCGCGGCTTCGCTTCAGGCGGAAATCGAGCCCCTTGAGGCGCACTCCCCGGCCGAACAATTGGATGATCTGCGAACCCTCCTTCCGGCCGATGTTCACCAGCCCCATGCAGCTCACTCGCCAACAGCTCCAACCCTCGATGAATTTCTTCGCGCCGATCAGCAATCGAATCGGGCTTTCCGGCTCCTTGATGCGGTCGAACAGCGAGACGGAGAACTGCTGCTCGGAGCAGATGATCTCGTCGTCTTCGTTCTCGTCGAGCAGATCCCACAGCTTCTTCGACTCGCCGACGTTGATGACCCCGAAATACTCCCCCGCCTCGCCGATCCTCAGTCCGATCTCGCTGCCGCTCCCCTTGAGATGGACGGCATGGAGCACGCCGCGGCCGTCGGAGTTGAAGACCAACCGGAGGACGTCGGCGAACAGCTTCTTCGCGGCCCCGCGATCGCTCGCCGGATACACCTCCCGCACGTAGTCGAACGCGTTGCGGAAGACCAGCTCCTCTCCGTCGGTCAGTTCGTCCCGCTGCCGCAACAGCAGGTCAAGCCGCTTGATGCTCTGCGGCGCGTCCGCGATGAACTCCGCGAAGAACTTCACGGCCGCGACGACGTCGGTGTCGTGCTGGGATTGCCGCAGGCCGGTCACCGAGCCGCCCACGAACACCATCAGCGGATCGTCGATGAGATACGAGGCGTAACTTCCATGCCGATCCTCGTAGAGCCGGCACTGCTGGTAGAACCGCAGCAGGCACGCCGTCAGGTACAGCTTCCGCGTCTCCGCGCCGGCGACGCCGTCTTCGCCGTGGTTGAGGATGTGAAAGTCCTTGCCGTAGCCGTCCCCGTAGAAGAACTTGTACGAGTAATCGAACAGGACGCCCTTCGCGTAGAGTTGCCCAATCTCTTTCTGCTTCGTGCTCGACAGCGAATTCACGGTCTGCCCGAACGTCGCCGAATACTCGAGCGAGAAGCCGTCCTGGCACAACGCTTGCCGCTTCGGGAACCAGCTCGTGCCGCCGACCCCCCGGTGCCCCTCGTCCACCATCACCACGTTCCTTCGACCGAACTCGCTCACGGCGACGGTCGTGACTCCCGACTTTTCCTCCAGCTTCGTGATCTCGATGACCTCGACCAGCGCCTTGTCGAACAGTCCCGGATTGTCCTTCTCGTAGCGCTGGGCGGCGATGTCGGAAAGTGCGAACTCCTCCAGGTGCTGTTCGGTCAGCCCCTCGTTCGGCGTGATGAGGATGTACTTGTTGAAGTGCTTGAGCAGATTCCGCCGGCGCAGGTAATGGTCAAGCTGCCGGATGTTGCAATGCATGATCAGCGTCTTGCCGCCCCCGGTGGCGATCCAGTACGCCAGCTTCGTCAGATCCTGCTCGACGTACTTTTCGACGCGGTCGTTCGCCGCCGAGCGGCCGGCGAATCGCTGATTGAAGCGCCCGCGGAAGTCGTTGATCTCGTCCAGCAGCCTCGTTTCTTGCCGCTGGCGATCGCGGCTCCAGCGATTGAGGAAATGCTCGGTGAACAGCAACGCCAGGTACTGGAAGTACAACGGGAAGATGTCCCGGTGTTCCTTCACCGCGCGCTTGCGGGTGATCTCCCGCCAATGCTCGAAGATGTTCCGGTCGTACTCCCGCAGCAGGTCGTCGTCAATCGCGCGGTTCGCCGGGAGCGACAGTTCCAGCCGGCGGCGGAAGTGGAACACGTTCTGCTCGTCCCAGCCGACCGGTTCGTCGCGCAGAATCTTCGCCAGTTCGCGCATGCCCGTCTGCGTGTCGCGGTAACCGAGTTGCGCGAACATCCACTCGTTGAGGACGAGCCGTTGGTCGAGGCGTGCCGGCATCTACAGCGTCCTCACGTCGAACATCAACTCGTGGAAGACCTGCTCGGTCAACAGGATCTTGTGGTGCGGATCGTCGAGCGTGTTGTCGCCGTTGACGTAGATCGCGGCGTATTCCGTTTCGGCCGGATCGACCGCCAGCGTCTCGGTCACGAAACGTTCGAGCGCAGCGTTGTCCTTCTCCTCGACGTTCCGCCAGATGACCAGAACCATCTCCTTGGCGGGATTCTCTCCTTCGATCACCAGAAACCCTTCGCGCCGTCGCATCGTGCGGACGCGGAGACCGAGGAGGTAGTTGAACGTCTCGGGCAGGTCGATCGGCGTCGGCTCGGCCTCGCCCGTTTCGCGGTCGTATATCTTCAGCGTACAGCCGAAGGGATCGTCGAACCGTTCGAGATTCAAAAGGCTGCCACGGGTCTCGATGTCGAGGGCGTACCGCAGCAGGTATTGCTCAGCCACGTCGGGAGGCAGGCCCAGCACGTCGGCCGATCGATCCGCTAATTCAAGATTGTTCAGCGCGTCCTCGTAGCTCTCGAGGCGGATGTGCTTGAGGATGTGAGATGCGCCCGTGTCTCGCACCGTCGGCTTTCCGCCATCCCACCGGCTTGAATAAGCTGCCTTCTGGATTCGGGGCTTCGTTGCCGACGAAATGTAACCACCCATCTCGACAAGCACATACTTGAAGTGTGTGCTGTGTTTGCGGTTGATACTAATTGCTGCATGTGCTGTTGTTCCCGACCCAGCAAAAAAATCGAGAACAACGCTCGACGTGTCGCCGAACGTCTGAGCCCACAGCGCCTTTTCGATCGTATGCAACGACTTCGGATAGTCGAACTCGCCGCCAAGCCCCAGGTCGCCTAACAGGTTTGAACCGTGGAGGCCTGCATTGTAGATGCTCTCCGTCCAGTTGCTGAAAAGCGTCTCACGTTTCCCCTCATGGTCGATCGTCTGGTAAACGGCACCGCCATTTGAAACCGTCAATTCGCCTGCCTGAGCACGCCGCTTCCCTGTCTCGTAACTCGACCTCCACACGCGTTCTTCATCGCGGGAATTGATCGGGTAAACCCGTTGCAGGCCCTCGGGCGTATCCTCGGTAGGATAATCGTCGGCGAGCGGAACCGGCGGTTCCGCGTCAACGATCTTCCCAGTCGCGGGGTCCAGCAGTAATGCATAAAAACTCTTCCAACGGCCGTGGCGATAGTTGTTCTCGGCAGTCCCGCTTCGCATGAAGCTCCGGTCCTCCTGCCCGTCGTCTCGCGGCTCTCCGAGGTATTGAGGAGCATCCGGGGGGCTACACAAGATCAGATATTCATGGGTACGAGAGATTCGTCCGCCAGCGCCTTGAGGGTGGTGATTCACCACGACTACGGATCGCTCTAGCCCAGGGAACGTGCCATCGAGCATCGCCGCCAGATTCACGAACTCGAAGTCGTCGATCGCCAGCCCAAACGAGAATGGTGCACTCCAAAACGCAGGCAGTAGGTCCGCCGTGTTCGCAATCAGCGCGAGCCACGAGGAATGTCGATACTGGTTCTTGTAGATGATCTCCGAATGCACAGTATTGTATGGTGGGTCGATGTAGACCGCACGAACTTGGTGGTGATATCGCTCCTGCAGCAGCCGAAGGGCGTGAAAATTGTCCGAATGCACCAACAGGCCCTCGGTCTGGCCATCGATGTCGTCGAATGACGCGAGGAGACGTTCCTTGAAGTCCGCTGGAAAGAATGCCGTGTCCAGCAGGAGCTTGTCGTTCGCTTCGAGGAATTCGACCGACAGCGGCTCCGAATACGCGACGCCCCCGATCGCGTCCGCCTCGATCTCGTCGATCGCGAACAGCTTCACCCATTCCGCACGCTGGGCGTCGTTCGCCGCGATCTCCGGGTACAGTTCCTTCGGCACGCGGTCGAGCGTGACGCACCACTGCGTTTCGACGACGAATTTCTTCTTCAGCCACAGCTTCTTCTGGAAATCCTCGAACTGGGCGAGGAAGTCGATCAGGTCGTTCGCAATGATGCGGATCGTCTTGATCTTCCACAGTTCCTTTTCGAGATAGTCCGGCGGCCGCTGGTCGACGTCGTCGAGATGCATCACCTCGTTCTTGACGTAGAAGTCCAGTTCGCGGCGCAGGAATTTACCGAGATCCTTGTGGATGAAGTAATCCGACGTGTTCTTCTTCGTGTAGTTGCGCAGATGCTTCTGGAGGATCGTTCGGCCGTCGGCGTCATTGCCGGCGTAGCTGGTGTCGGGAGCGGACAGCCGCTCCCGCCACGTCTTCGGGAGCTTCTTGAGAGCGGCCTTTTCCCATTCGGCCTCCTCCGGCTTCGTACGGTTCTTTCCGAGGGCAAAATGAAACGGCACGACCAGCCAATCGTCGCCGGATTCGATCTTCGCCTCGTCGTCGAGGACGAAGACGCGGTTCGCCTTGTTGTTGTTCTGGACGGCGTCCATCCGCGTGACCTGAAGGCGGACTCGCCCCGTCTCGCCGGAAGAGGCGTCCAGCGGAACGGTGAAGGTGTAATCCTTCAGATCCTCCGACGACTTGATGTAGTACTGATCTTTGTTCGCCCAATGGAGAACGACCTCTTCGCCTTCGTAGGGGATGGCGTAGGTTTCCCCGCCAACAGTGCGGCGGCGGCGGGTGATGAAGTCGCCGTCCTCGTAGTACCGGCTGAAGAACTCGTACAGGTGCGAGTAGACATCGACCTCGGTCTGCTCGGCGCTGCGGGCTTCGGTGAACGCCTTCAGCGCATCCCGGTACTGCTTGCCCACCGTCGATTCGGCATATCGCTCGTCGAGCGTGCCGTCCCCGGCGATCGCGTCGATTCCCAAGCTGTCGCGAACGGCCTGCCTCGCTTCCGCAAGAGCTTGGGTCGCCTCATCCTTGGCGATCTTCCCGAGCACCTGCGTCACCTTCTTCGGCAACCGGCGATCGAGGTATTCGGTGATTTCCCCGTGCTTCTTCTTGATGATGCGGTGGATGCCGAAATCGAGATCGGCCTTGTCCAGCTCGAACAACTCCGAGAGCTTCGCGACGAGTTCCTCGAACTTGGTCATGAGCAGCGGAATCCTTCCGATCGACGCGACGTTTGTCGGGCGAGTGATGTCGGCACGCGCATCGCAAGCGGCCGGTGCTGAGGCGCTCCCCCGCCGCATTTTCGCCAAGAAAATAAGGGCGCAGCACCTCCCCGGCCGCCGGAGAGCAGCCATTTGACAGGGATTGAGGACGGCTGTCAAGAACCTGATCGAGCGGCGAACGCCCGCTCGCGCGGCATGCTTACTTCTCCCCAAGCACTTCCGCGATCGGATTCGCCTGCACCGGCTTGCCGTCGGCGTCGACGAGTTCCCCGTTGAGCCACAGCAGGAAGTCGCGGGCGGTGCCGTTGTAGCACTGCTCGCGGCACATGACCGCTTCCGCGGTGCGCTTCGCCCACCGGGAATACTCGGTCTCGCCCTCGGCCTCGCGCAGCTTCCCCCACGCGAAGCGAGCGGCTTCATCGAACTCGCCGCGGAACATGAACCACGGGTACGTGTTCGGCTCGAGCTTCGCGGCGAAGTCCTTCGCGCCCTGGCTGACGGCCAGCGGCATCTCCCCCTGGCCGTCGATCAGGCGGTCGGCGAGCGCCTGCAGTTGCTCGGCGGTCACGCGGCCGTGTTCGCGCTGGAGGTTCCGTCGTAGCGAGTTGAGGAGCGACTGCGGCGATTCCGAGAGGATGCGGAGAACGTCGTCCGACGCCAGATACGCCTTGCCGTAGCCGAGATTTCCGGTCTGGTTCGTCTGCAGGATGCGGCTCCGTTCGAGGTAGGCGGCGTCCATCGAGTCGTGCCCGAAGACCTCCCACTTGCGGATGAAGAGAAAGTTGCGAACCGACTGCGGCACGTCGTCTGCGTCCGCCTCGGCCTCGCGGGCGTTCCAGAAGGCGAGCGCCTCCTGCCGTTCCCCGTGCGCGAGCAGCCAGTGAAGCTGCAGCGTGAACCGCTCCACCTGCGGCAGCGGCAACGCCTCGACGAACGCGAACACCGCTTCCCGTTCCGACGCGGCGACGAGGTACAGGTACGGAACGAGGGCCAGGTCGGAACCACCGTCGAACTTCCACGTGCCCGCCGGCCCGGAACGAGAGAATTCGATCCCGTTGCCGAGCGACTTCGCGGCTTCCGCGAACGCCGCGAAGTCTCCGCTGTGCTCGACCGCCAGCTGCCGGGCGCGATGCTCCCACAGCAGCCACCGCAACTCG
>JBBDNT010000268.1:10919-13078 GCA_040877445.1 Planctomycetaceae bacterium | reverse complement strand
GCGACGGGAGGGTTTGCACTGCGATTTCCACCGCTCGCGGGCCAACCTGTTCGCGGGACCGACCTCGGCGAAGGAGATCGGAGTGCGAACCCTCCCGTCGCATCGCGACCCCGATGCCTGAACGGCGGCGGGGCCACCGTGCGTACTCGGTGGTATTGCGCCCAAGTCGCGTGACGGGGAGCTATCTCAGCTCGACGATCGCCCCCACGGCCTCGAGCTCGCTCTTCAATCGCTCGCCGTCCGCCTTGGGCATACCCGTCATGATCGGCTTCGGTGCGGCTTCTACAAGGTCTTTGGCGTCTTTCAAGCCCAACCCAGTGGCCGATCGGACCACTTTGATGACACCGATCTTGTCATTCCCGACTTCAATCAGCACCACGTCGAATTCGGTCTTTCCCGCGAGCGGCTCGGCCGACGCGCTCTCGGCTCTTTGATCGCCAGTGGCCGCAGGAGCATGGGCACCTGCTTCGCGATCGTTCGGGGAAGCCGGATCGCAACCGACTGCGGTGCTGACGATGCACAAGAAGAGCGTGAGGTGTGTCAGATTGAACTCGGAGCGTTCGAGTCTGCGGGGCCGATGGATCTCATCCATGATCGCATCCCAGTGTGGATCGGCGGCAAGCGCTCCCTCGGTGCGCGCAAAACCGCCGCCCGCGCCTCCCCCTTCGACCCCCGACACGGGCCGGACGGAAATCTCGACGTCCTGCCCCTCGGCCAAACCGAGTTCCTCGCTCAGTTCGATCGTGTTGCCGCGGATTTTGCCGTGAAACAGTCGCGTCATGTCGCATTCCCCCCGGCGCGCTCCCCTGCGCTTGCGGCTGCGCCGCGTCGCTTCGGGTCGCGGCTAACCTGTGTCAACCCCCCACGCCGGCCAGCATGCGGTCGAGGAAGCCCTTGAGTTGCTTGCTGCGGACGGGGTGCTGGAGCTTGCGGACCGCCTTGGCTTCGATTTGCCGGACGCGCTCGCGGGTCACCTTGAAGATGCGGCCCACCTCTTCGAGCGTGTAGGTGTAGCCGTCGCCCAAGCCGTACCGCAGCTTGATGATTTCGCGCTCGCGGTAGGTGAGGGTCTTCAGCACGCCGTCGATCTTGTCCTTGAGCATCTCCTGCGTGGCGGCGTTGACGGGGCTGTCGGTCCCTTCGTCTTCGATGAAGTCGCCGAAGTAGCTGTCTTCGCTTTCCCCCACGGGCCGGTCGAGGCTGATGGGGTGCTTGGAGATCTTCAGCACGCGGCGGGTCTCTTCCAGCGAGACGCCGGCGGCGGCGGCCGTTTCCTCGATGGTCGGCTCGCGGCCCTTCTCCTGCAGCAGTTCCTTGCTGACCTTCCGCAACCGGGACATCGTCTCGATCATGTGGACCGGAATGCGGATCGTGCGGGCCTGGTCGGCGATGGCCCGCGTGATCGCCTGGCGAATCCACCACGTGGCGTAGGTCGAGAACTTATAACCGCGGCGATACTCGTACTTGTCGACCGCCCGCATCAGGCCGGTGTTTCCTTCCTGGATCAGGTCGAGGAAGCTCAGGCCGCGGTTGCGGTACTTCTTGGCGATCGAGACGACGAGCCGCAGGTTTCCGCCGGAGAGGTCGCGCATCGCCTGCTCGTATTCGGCGAACTTGCGGTTGATCGAGGCGACGCGCTTGCGGAGCGAGACGGGGGTCTCGAGCGTCATGGCCATCAGGTCGCGGAGTTCGCGCTGCAGGTTGGCCCGCTCGTCCTTGGCCGACTTGAGGTTCTTCAGGTTGCCGATCTGCTCTTCCAGTTCGGTCATCCGTTCGGAAATCTGTTCGAGCCGCTTCATCGAGGGCTGCAACCGCTGCGTCCGCAGCGACAGCTCTTCGACCAGCGTGACCATCTTGCGGCGGCGGACGGCGAGGGTCTTCAGCGCGGCTTGGCGGTCTTTCTCGCCGGCGTTCTCGTCCATGCCGCGGGCGAAGTCGGCGATGTTCTTCTGCCGCAGGTAGTCGAGCGTCTTCAGGTTGAAGGGCATGCGGCCGAGGATCTGGTCCTTTTCGAGCCCTTCGGTGACGGAGACCTTGATGGTGCGGTCGAAGGGCAGCTCGCCGTGGTGCACCTTGAAGAGCACGTCGAGCGCGGCCTTCATCATGTAGTCGCTTTCGAGGAGCTGGCGGCGGAACCGCTTCCGCGTGATCTCGATCTT
>JBBDNT010000268.1:0-10909 GCA_040877445.1 Planctomycetaceae bacterium | reverse complement strand
GCGTGAGATACATGCGGACGGGATCGTCGATGCGGCGGGAGCGGTCGTCGCCGAGAATTTCCTTCTTGGGCTTGCCGTTCTTGGATTTCTTCGGCGGCTCCTTGGCGGGCCGCTGGACCTTGAGGTCGTCGACGATCTCGAGGCCGATCTCTTCGATCGACATCAGCAGATTGTCGAGCTTCTCGGGGTTGACCGCCTCGTCCGGGAGGTAGGCATTGATTTGCGAGATCGTCAGGAAGCCGTGCTGGCGGCCGGCGGCGATGAGATCCCGCAGGGTTTCGTCGATTTGATGCACGCCGTCTCTCCGAATTCAATGAGTGTTGTTCGTGGCCCGGGCCCGGTGGAATTCGGCTTCTCTCCGCAGGCGGTCCAATGCCTCCGCGTCGAGATTGCCGGCCGAGACGGATTGCTGCGCGCGCTGGCCTTTCAATTGCGCGTGCAGCCGTTCCTTCCGCCGCCGTGCGAACAGTTCCAGCGCGGTGCGCAGGAGACCTGTCGCGGCGGTACGGTCGCTGCGCGGTTCGGCCTCGCGCAGCTTGCCGGCGATGTCCTTGTCGAGGGCCCAATCGCCGATGAGCGCCCCCAGGCGCTTCATCGCGGGGTCTTCGAGCGCGGCCATCACCGCGTCGAACGACGGCTCGATCCCGCGTTCCGCCAGGTCGTAGCAGAACAACAGGAGCCGTCCCAGATGCTCGTTTCCGAACTCTTCCGGCGCGACCTCGAATTTCAGGGTCTGGGCCGTGGTCGGATCGGTGAGCAGGATTTCAAGCAATTCGCATTCCAGAAGTTCGTCGCGAGTGGGCTGCCCCCCCGCGCCGGTGAAGAACTTTTCATTCGCTTCGGGATGCCGGCCGTCGACACGCACCGGCTTGTTCGCTTGCGGTTTCGCGGCGGTCTTGTCGCGGATCTCCTTCAGCCGGTTCCGCACGACTCGCTCGTCGAGCAACAACCGCTGCGCCAGCCGCGCGAGGATCAGATCCTCCCGCGCGGTCCTCGTCAGCCCCGGGGCTTGTGCGAGCAGTTGCAGCATGTCGTCCATCACCTGTTGCCGCGAATCGACGGTATCGAGACCATACTTCGCGATCGCCGCGCGCAGCTTGAACTCCAACGCCTCCGGGGCGGCGATTGCGATATTTTCCCAGGCCTCGACGCCGTGCGCGGCGAGAAAGTCCGCCGGGTCGAGGTTTCCCGGCAGCGTGAGAATCCGCAGATCGAGTTCTTGAGCGAGAAACGCGGCGATCGACCGCTCGGCGGCCTTCCGGCCGGCGTCGTCGCCGTCGAAGACGAGCGTCACGGTGCGGGCGAAGCGTTTCAGGTTCGCCACGTGCGATTCGGTCAATGCGGTGCCCAGGGTCGCCACCACGTTCGTCAGCCCGAATTGATGGGCGAGGGTGCAATCGGTGTACCCTTCGACGACGACCGCGGACCGCGACTTGCGGATCGATTCCTTGGCGATATCGAACCCATACAGCAGCCGGCTTTTCGCGAATAGCTCGCTTTCGTCGCTGTTCTGGTACTTGCCCGTTTCGGGTCCATCGTATCCGGGAAGGACGCGTCCCCCGAAAGCAACGGCGCGCCCCTGAATGTCGTGGATCGGAAACAGGACGCGTTCTCGAAAAGCATCGTAATGACCGTCGCGGCCGTCGCGCTGGCGCACCAGCCGCGCCGCGAACAACTGCGCGACGGAATATTTCCCGCGGGCTCGCTGCTGCAGCCATTCCCACCCGGCGGGGTGATAGCCGATGCGGAACGTGTCGATCGTCTCGGCGGAAAAGCCGCGCGCAGCGAGATAGTTCCGGGCCTCTTCCGCGGCGGGGGATGTCTTCAGGCAATGATGAAATTCGCGTTCCGCCCAGCCGAGGATTTCGTACAGCGTCGCCTTGTCTTCGCCGGAAGCGTTGGACTTCGGGGCGCGGGCGCGCGTCGGGACTTCGAGACCGGCGCGGCGGGCGAGGCTTTCGAGCGCCTCGGGAAAGCCGAGCGCGTCGATCTTCATCACGAAGGTGAAGCAGTCCCCCCCCTCGCCGCAGGACCAGCACTTGTACGTCTGCCGTTCGGGGGCGACGGTGAGCGAGGGATTGCGATCGTCGTGGAAGGGGCACAGGCCGACGAATTCGCGTCCGCCGCGCTTCGGCTGGAGCGACACGGTCTCGCCGATGAGGTGCACCAGGTCGGTCCGGGCGCGAACCTGCTCCTTGAAGTCATCGGAGAAACCCGGCGACACGTGGGACTCCCGGCAACCGGCTGGAGGAATGGCGTCGAAAACAACGGTCAAACCGGCAGCCCTGAGGGAGGGGCCCGGAATTGGTCGCGCACTCCGTGCGTCGTGCTCGGCAAGTCAACCGATGTCCACAAGCCGGCGGCGGTCCGTGCCTCATCAGGGAACACGCAATTGTACCTGTTGGAATCGCCCCGTCAAGGAAACTCCCGACTCGCGGGAGAACTCCGGCCCGCCGCAAGTTCAAAATAGGCAAAGGCTTGACGGACCCCGCAACCGCGCCACTCCCCGCCCACCGGCAAACTTTCCACCACCCGCCGCCTCGCCGGAACCCATGACGCGCGTAGGAGCTACGCGGGTCGCAACGGGTGAATTGGACAGTTGGTTTTTGTGAAAAATGCGTGTGGGGCGAGCGCGCACCGGGGGGCCAAGGAGGATTCGGGCCTACGGTTCTTCCCATACAAGAACATTTCCGGCCTTCGGCACGCGCTGCCGTGGAGTCATTCCCTCGATTCGTAGGCGGGCCTGCTTCTGCCACTCGGCGATCCACGCTTTCAGATCACTTTCCCAGACCAAGGAATAAGACATGGCCTTGCTCCAGACGTGGTCATACGGGATTCGGCCCTTCGCGCGAAGCATGGATTCGACCTGCGATCGTGCCTGCGTCATGTACCTTTCGCGCAACTCGTCGAACGTGGTCGAACCATAAAGAACTTCGCTGCCGAACATTTCCTTTTGCTTCGTTTTCGTCGTGCGGCGTTGCTGCTGAGCGTCGGCCCGTGTTTTCTCCATTTCTTCCATCGCTTTCTTCTCGACTTCCTTGAACTTCGCGACACCCATCGGATGGCGGGTCGCATAGATCAGGTGAAAGTGAGTGCGATCTTTGACGGGATTCAGTACGATTGCCGAGCAAGTGTACTTGAAGTCGCCCGTACGCTTCACGCTTTCGGCATACAGCCGAACGATCGCGTCCTCGCGTTCCGCGGGTGGAAGACCGATCATGCGGTCCCGAAGCGCCTTCGAACCGAACTGCAACTCGAAACTTTCCTGCGTCTCCTTCTTTGGCGAGACGATGAACCGCCGAATGTAATTGGTCATGAAGTTGATCAATACCTCTCCCGGCTTCAACTGAAGGAGTGGCGCGATCGTGTTCATCGCGAATCCCGTCCAGCCGGTCGGATCGATGAAGATGAACGGAAATGCGTTTCGCCCTCCGGCGGCGACGAAGCCCAGAATCTCGTCGATCGAGCTTTCGAGATCCGAGTTTCGAGTCACCACTTCGGCATCCGTCACCCCATCGGCGAAGACTTTGAGCTTCGCATACGCCGTCCGATCCTTCTCCAGGAAGAAGCACCGCAGCTTCAGTGGTGGCCTCTTCGAGAGGCTATCGCGCGCGTTTCGCATTTCGTGGAGTGCGATCGCGAAGGAACTGTCCTCGAATTTGTCGGACTGCTCATTCCACGGTCCCGCGAAGCAATCGACGTAAGTGATCGCGTTCCAGCGGCTCCCAACGATCGGCGAGAAGACCTCCAAATATTTGCGCAGCACAACATGCTTGACCTTCGTCTGCTCGCGTCCGACGTAGGGATCCGGACCGGTCATGCCACCACCCCCGCCGGCCGCGCGGCTTCGATCTCCGCGATCATCGTGAGGCGCGCGTCGCGGGCTGCGACCGCGTAATCCGACTTCTCAGGCAGTTCATCGTACGTCTTGCCCTCCAGTTCCCGTCCCGCTCTTCCTTTCCGGACGCCTCCCCATTGCTTGAAGAAGAATGGAATCCGTGCCTCGCGGCATTGATCGCGGATGCCTCGCACCCAGTCGGGATGCATCGGTCGCGCCCCGTGACCACTCTCTCCACCGACGATGACCCAATCGATTTCACGAAGATCGAGCAATCCGACATCCTCGAGTAGCGGCTCGATCGAGAGGAAACGCATCGCGGCGCCGGTCTCCCGAAGGTGCGCGACTCGCGGCACTCCATGCCGGCGGTTTTCCACGCTCACGCCCCACCAGATGTGCGATAGCTGGGCAGCGTCCCGGAATCGTGTGTGCAACAGGTCGCGGAGCCGTTCCGAGCGCTTCGTGAGCACTTGAAAGACGTGCCACTTCGCGAGGCACATCACCTCCACGACGGCCGCGATGTAGTCATCGGGGACGTCGTCATGGAACAAATCGCTCATCGAATTGACGAACACCATCTGCGGCTTCGACCACCGCAGCGGTTCGGCCAGTTTCTCCGGCACGAGACGCAGGTCGAACCCCTGCTCGTAGGGATGGCCGGGAACGCCCCGGAAGCGCTCGGCGAACGTCTCGGCATAGCAGTGGGCGCAGCCGGGGCTGATTTTCGTGCAGCCGCGGACCGGATTCCAAGTCGCGTCGGTCCATTCGATGGTCGAAGTCGAACTCATGATCGCACCTCCTTGTGTTCCCGTGTACAATTACCGGAGATGCGGAACGGACGCAATCCCGAATCGAGGGCCGTCCGCTTGCCGTCAGGACGGCATCTCGTGGGTTTCCTCGTTGGGGGTGCCGCGCGATGATGCAAACCGGTCGGGCGACTTGGTAAAGTGGTAGGCTCCCGTATTTCCGCGTCGCTCAGGCTCGCCCGCCATGCCCGTCAAGGTTCGCTGCCCGAATTGTCGGAAAGTGCTCAACGCCCCGGACCGCGCGCGGGGCAAGGCCGTCAAGTGTCCCTCGTGCGAATCGGCGATTCGCGTTCCCGCGGGAGAACCGGCCGCCGGCAAGAAGCCCGCCCGCAAAGCCGCGGCCGGACCGGTCGACGGCATCGACGATTTCGCCAACCTCGACTTGAGGCACACCGAGGACGAGCGGGCGCGAATCTGCCCCAAGTGCGCCGCCGATCTCTCCTGGCTGGAGGAAGACGAGACGGAATGTCCCGAGTGCGGGTACGATCCGACCATCGCGGGACTCGGCGCGCGGGCGTCGAAGAAGCGGCGGAAAGGCCCCGACCCCGACGAATTCTGGGGGGCCGCCTGGACCGATTCGTGGGACTTCCTCAAGACCAACTGGAAACTCGCCCTCAAGATGGGAGGGTATTGGACGGCCGCCGCGATCCTGTGCCTGTCCTTTCTCAATGTCGCCGCCTGGTGCGAGCGGATGCCGCCGATGTTCGTCTGGGGGGCGATCGGCGTGGTCTTCGGGCTGGGATTGCCGGGACTGTACTGGGCGGTCAACAACCAGGTCATCCAATGGACGATGGACCCGCGGCGGAAGCTCGATATCCAGTTCGATTTCTTTCAGAACATGACCCTCGGAATCAAGTCCCTGGCGTGGCCCTGGGTGCTGTTCTTCCCGCTCACGGCGGCGGCGATCGGGGCCGCCGCGGCGTTCGGCGGAATGTTCGCGGACCAGATGCTCTACGTGCAGATCGTCAATTTCGGCAGCGAGGCGGAAGTGCCCGCGTACGTCTGGCATCCGCAGGCGATGCTCGCGTTTCAGGCGGCGGGGATCGCCGTCTTGTCGGCCTACGCGATCTCGCGGCTGTTCTTCCCGCTCGCGCAGGTCCACATGACGACCCGCTACACCTACAAGGCGTGGCTGCCGGTGGACATGCTGGTCGTGCTCTTCAAGAACTTCGCGCCGGCGATCTACTGGTGCGTGATGTGGCTGGCGGTATTCCTCCCGTTGCTGGCGCCCGCGGCGCTGTTCGGGTTGCTGTGGGCAGACGGGTTCGAGACGTTCGTGACGGACGCGACGGCGTGGCTGACCCTCCGGCTGGGCGGGCTGATGGATCTCAACTTCCAGCTCGACACGACGAGCGAGCGCCCGCCGTTCACCGTCGTTCCGCGGCCCGACATCGCGGGCTTCATGTTCTACACGGTGCTCGGTTTCTCCTGGCTGGTGATGTTCACGGCGGTCGTGCTGCCGGCGGCGATGATCGCCGCGTTCCCCGCGTTGTTCATGATTCGGGCGAACGGGCTGCTGGGGCATTACTTCCGCGAGTCGCTGGGTCTCGTGCAGGAACGCTACGCCGACGTGCCCGCCGGGTTCTGGGTGCGGTACCTGGCGTTTCTGGCCGACGCGTTCATCCTGCTGGTGATGTTGCTGCTGCTGAGGCTGGCGGCCTTTTTCGTGATGTTCGTGGCGACGATCTTCGGCATGCGGGCCGAAGAGGTGATGATGCCCCTGCTGGTGTACGGCTACGGCGGCCTGTCGTCCATCATCGTGGTGTTGTATTTCTCGCGTCAGGAAGCGGACCATGCGCAAGGGACGATGGGCAAGCACGGCATCGGGATGATCGTGACCGACCTGAAGGGAGAGCGGATCACCTGGAAGACCGGTCTGGCGCGGTTCTTCGTTTCGATCATCGGCTTCATCGCGTTTCCGATGGTGGCCTTCACCGAGAAGAAACAGGCGCTGCAGGATCTGCTGACCAAGACGCTCGTCGTGTGGAAGGGGGACGAGGCCAGCTCGTGAACGAGCGCGTTGCGAAAGCCGAGCGAGGGTGAGGCGGGGGAGAACTCCGACGCACCCGCGCGAGACGCCGATCGCTGAAGTCGAGCCGATCGTCGAATTCGATCAGGGAGAAACGAACCACCGATGCCTGTTTCCCAGCTTCCCCGACGTTCCTTTCTCGCGGCGGCCGCCGGCTCGCTGGCGGCGGTGCGCTTCGCCGCCTATGCTGGCCCCTCGACCGGCGAAGCCCAACCGCGCCCCGACGACGAACGCCCACCCATGCCCCAGCGGTTTCCGATCAAGGCGATCGCCTCGGCCAACGGTCTCGAAGCGACCCGCCGCGCCTGCGAACTCATCCGAAACGGCGGCGATCCGCTCGACGCCGTGATCGCGGGGGTGGGCCTCGTCGAGGACGATCCGGACGACCTGACGGTCGGCTACGGCGGGCTGCCCAACGAAGACGGCGTCGTCGAACTGGACGCGGCGGTGATGCACGGCCCCACGCACCGCGCGGGAGGCGTCGCTTCGCTCCAGAAGATTCGCCATCCGGCCCAGGTGGCGAAGCTCGTGATGGAGCGGACGGACCACGTGCTGCTCGTCGGCGAAGGCGCCTTGCGGTTCGCGCGGGCGCATGGGTTCAAGGAAGAAAACCTGCTCAGCGAGAAGGCCCGCAAGATCTGGTTGTATTGGAAGCAGTCGCATTCCGACCGCGACGACTGGCTGCACCCGCCGGCCGACGAAGTCGATCCCGATGTCGCGAAGTTCTTCAAGCTCGACCAGGCCGCGCCGAAGGAAAACGCCCAACCCGAAGCGCAGCAGCCGAACGGCGCGAAACCCGCGCCGAACCAGGGCGCCGCCCGCAGCGCGCGTGGCGACAAGTTCGACCGCCCCACCGGCACGATCCACTGCGCCGCGATGAACGCCGCGGGAGACGTCTCCTGCGTGACCACCACCAGCGGGCTGGCGTTCAAGATTCCCGGCCGCGTCGGCGATTCCCCCATCATCGGCGCGGGATTGTATTGCGACAACGCGATCGGCTCGTGCGGCAGCACCGGCCGCGGCGAAGCGAATCTGCAAGAGCTTTCGAGCTTCGCCGCCGTCGAGTCGATGCGCGGCGGAATGTCTCCCAAGGACGCCGGAATGGAAGTGCTGCGGCGGATCGCCGCGCACGCCGAGCCGCGGCTTCGCGACGAAGACGGCCGGCCGAGTTTCAACGTGCGGTTCTACCTGCTCGGCAAGGACGGCACGCACGCCGGCGTGGCGATGTGGGGACCGCTCGAGTTCGCCGTCACCGACGACCAGGGCGCCCGCCTCGAACAGGGCGACTTCCTCTACGAACGCCGGGAATGACGGCAGGGGGACGACGCGACGCTTGCGGTTTCTCGCATCATCCCGTCTTTTCCGGTCCTCGAACACCTTCATGTCGGACGAATTCACCCCCGCCACACAGGCCGAACTCGCCCGATTCGTCGCGGAGAACGCCGCCGGGGACCGCCGGGCGTTGTATCCCGAAGGGGGCCGCACGCGGCTGTCGTGCGGCTATCCGCCAGCCGAGCCGGGGGTGACCGTCACGACGACGGCGCTCGCCCGCGTCATCGACTATCCCGCCCGCGACATGACCGTCACGGTCGAGGCGGGGATGCGCGTCGAAGAACTCGCGAGATTGCTCCGCGGGGAAAAGCAGCAGTTGCCCATCGACGTCCCCCAGCCGCGCCGCGCCACGCTCGGCGGGGCGGTCGCGATGAATTCGTCGGGACCGCGGCGATTCGGGCACGGCACGCTGCGCGATTACGTGATCGGCGTTTCGGCGGTGGATGCGCGGGGCCGGCTGTTCAAGTCGGGCGGAAGGGTCGTCAAGAACGTCGCCGGATACGACCTCGCCAAGCTGCTCACCGGCTCGCTGGGAACGCTCGCCATCATCACGCAGCTCACGTTCAAGCTGCGGCCCCTGCCGGAGACCGCGGCCATCGTGTGGGCCGCGTTCGAGGAGTTCTACGATCTCGACGTGGTGCTCGAACGACTGTCGATCTCGTCGACGCGGCCGGTGCTGCTGGACGTGCTGGGGAGCGACGCCGCCCGCGAGATCGCTGCCGAAGCCCGCAGCGAACTTCCCGCCGCGGCCCCGGTGCTTGCGATCGGCTTCGAGGGATCGGAACGCGACGTCGCGTGGCAGACGGCGACCGTGCGGGAAGAGCTGGCGGCGTTCGGCCCGCGCGAGATCGGCACGGCCGAAGGAGACGCGGCGGAGCGACTGCGGTCGGCGTTCACCGAGTTCGAACTGTTCGCCGACGCCCCGCTCACCTTCCGCGCGAGTCTGCCTCCTTCGTGGACGATTCCCTTTCTCGATCGCGCCGCGCGCGCGGGCGTGACCGTGCAGGCCCACGCGGGGAACGGAATCGTCACGGGGCACTTGCCCGACGACGCCGTGACGATCGACAAGGCGGAATCGCTGCTGGTTCCGCTGCGCGAGTTCGCGCACACGGCCCGCGGCCGATTGACGATCGTCGATTGCCCCGCCGACTGGAAGCGGCGGCTGCACCTGTTCGGCCCGGCCGACGCATCCTGGAAACTGATGCGCCGCGTGAAACGATCCTTGGATCCGCACGACCTGTTGAACCGCGGCCGGATGTTTCTCGACAGCGAGCGGCGGGCGTAGGCGGATTGGTATCGACATCCGGATCGAACAGCGTCAAGTTCGTTATTATGGGGCGATGCATGGGCGGGTAGGACGGAATTTCATTCCGTCGTGCCCGCCCGCCTCCGAACGCATACTTGAAGTTCCCGTGGCTGCCCGACCCGTTCCGGACGGATCGGCAATCCGTCCTGCGGGAGCTTCGACCCACAGAACAAAGTTGATATATTCAGGAATCTCAAGGGCGGATCGCATTCTCCTGCATCCCATCCCGACCGATTTTTTCGACGTCCACAGAGACTTCGCCATGCAGCAGGACACAGCGAATATTGTGCAGGACCGCTCCGCAGTGGTCGCCCGTCGCCTTCAGGAACTGAAGCTTCCGCTGCACCCCGACATTTCATACGACCTGGAGACGATGTTCCCCAGGATCGAGGGCTGGGGGGCCAAGCGGGAACTCAAGCGGAAGCACCGGCTGGTGACGCATATCGAGGAGCGGCTGCGGGAGGTGCTTCGTCCGGGCGAACAGGTGCTGTACGTGGCCAAGGGAGTGCAGTACAAGCTCAGCGAACAGTACCTGATGGGAATCTGGGCGTCCCTGATCAATCAGACGGCGTTCGTGCTGACCAACGTCCGCCTGCTCATGCTCCGCACCGACAGCAAGGGGCGGCCCCGCGAGACGATGTGGATGATCTACTACAGCCAGATCGAGCGGTTCAAGGCGACGTGGCACGGCACGGTCGTCGTGGCGCTGCGGGACCGGACGAAGCTGCGATTCACCGGCTTCCAAAAGCGCGACCGCATGGAAATGCCCCGCATTTTCGAGCAGGCGCTGGAACGGTATCGGGAACTCGGCTTCGACCCCGAGGTCAGCCAGTCCCGCGAGAACCTGTGCAGCTTCTGCAGCGACCGCGTGCCCAGGCTGCAATACATCTGCTCGCAGTGCGGCGGTGTGTTCTGGCAGCCCCGTGCCGTGGCGCTGCGGAGCCTCATCTTCCCCTCATGGGGCGATTTCGCCATGAAGCATACCGGCCTGGCGATCGTGGAACTTCTGGGTTACGGTCTGCTCTGGGTGTTTCTGTTCGGTGTTCTGGCCGCCGCCGTCGACAACCCCGCTGACCTGCCCGAGGCGCTGGTGACCGTCGTCATCGCGCTGCTTCTGGCTCACGTCCCCGACGCCCTGCTGACCTACTGGGTGGCTCAAAAGGGGCTGCACCCCCGTCGCGCTCCCGAGCGGGGACTCGTCGCGGAGTCGGAGTCGGAACTCACCGTCGAGCCGCGCACCGCGTGACCGCGACGAAAGCCCGTCATCGGGAGCGTTCGATCGTCAGAGCGGTTTGCGAGGGACGGCCCAGTCCGGTTTCGGCTCGGGCGAGGGGAGTCCGCGGCCGGTGAGGCGGCGAAGAGGGCGGTTATTGCCTGGGGGGCGCGGCGCAAGAAAAAACTCCCGCCGGCGGGAGCCGGCGAGAGCTTTCTCGCGTATCAAAATGGTTGGTGAACTCGAGCGGTTCGTGTCTCGGCCGACGAATGCGGTCCTGTTGTTATGGGTGATCCATTTCCCTCGTGAGGGGGAAGTGGATCGGATACTCGTTCATCCTTAGAAAGGAGGTGATCCAGCCGCAGGTTCCCCTACGGCTACCTTG
>JBBDNT010000267.1:0-13203 GCA_040877445.1 Planctomycetaceae bacterium | reverse complement strand
CGGGGTCGCTTCACCCATTTTTCGGAGCAATCAAGCGGAAGTCGGCGAGGCCGGTGACGTCGACGCAGTCCGGTACTCGTGCTCCGGCCGCGGGTCGTCCGGCGAATCGGAGCGGATCACGTCGACCGCTTCGAGTGAAACCGTCGCGCGCCGCCGTGGAAGAAACTCGTCCCGCAGAAACGCGACGAGGCGGTCGCCGACCGTGGCCGGGACGATCGCTTCGATCCGCACGCACGACGTGCGCGAGTCGGGCGCGCCGTTCCCCGCCGCATCGACGCGGGCGACCTCGTGGCAGCGGACGGCCATGCAGGGGGTCGCGCCGAGCGCGACGAAGCGGCGGGTCAGCAGCGTCTCGAACTCCTCGTCGGCCACCACCGTGATGCGTTTGTAGACCGCGGGCCGCAACCTGCGGGCGGCGAAGGCATGATCGGCGAGCGGTTGATGGGCGTCGAGCCCGATCACCTCGAGAGCGAGGCCCGCCTGCTCGAAGTCCTGCCGCATCTGGTGCAGCTTCTCCATCACCGTGTGGTCGATCAGTTTCGATCCCGACAGGTCGAGCACGATGTTCTGCCGCTGGACGAGTCCCAGGTCTTCGATCTGGCGGCGAAAGGGGATCCAATTGCTGAACACTGCCGACTGGCGGGCGCGGATGACGCAGGTATGCTCGTCCCGCGGCTCGACTTCGAGGTACGTCTTGAACAGCGATTTCAGCGGGACGCCGTTCATCACATGAATCAGAACCTTCACCCCGATGCCGATCGCGATGCCGATCAGCAGGTCGGTGGCGAGCACGGCGACCAGGGTCGTCACGAAGATCACCAGTTGCTCGCGGCCGATCCGGTAGACGTGGACGAATTCGGTGGGATGGGCGAGCCGATAGCCGGTGTAGACCAGCATGGCGGCGAGCGCCGCGAGCGGAATGCGATGCAGGACGGTGGGGAACAGCGCCACGCACACGAGCAGGAACACGCCGTGCCACATGTCGGCGAACCGCGTGCGGGCGCCGTTGTCGATGTTGGCCCGGCTACGGACGATTTCGGAGATCATCGGCAATCCGCCGATCGCGGCGCTGGCGAGATTCCCGACGCCCACGGCGAGGATGTCGCGGTTCATGCCGGTCTTCCGCTTCCAGGGGTCGATCAGGTCGACCGCTTTCGCGCTCAGCACCGACTCCAGCGTGCCGATGATGAAGAACATGAAAACCCACTTCCACGCCGCCGGAAGCGCGAGCGCGGCGAAGTTCGGAAAGGTGATCATCTCGAACATGCCGAAGACCTTGTCCGGCATCTCGACGAGGTACTTCTCTCCCAAGGGGTAGTTATGCCCCCAGAACGCGTATTTGTGGTCGTGCAGCAGATCGAAGCCCATTCCCATCGGGATCGCGGCGAGCAGCACGATCATCGGCGCGGGAATCACTCCCAACGGGCCGAGTTTCTTCCGCGCGACCGGCCACAGGAACATGATCAACAGGCTCACCCCGCCGATGAGGGCGATGGCGGGATTCGCCTCCGCGATGAACGTGGGAATCTCCTTCACGAGTTCGAGCGGCTCGCCGGACGCCTTCTCGCCCAGGGCGACTGGAAACTGCTTGAGGATGATGATCACGCCGATCGCGGCGAGCATCCCGTGCACCGCCGAAGTGGGAAAGAACTCGCTGAGGATCCCGCCGCGCACCATCCCGAACAGAATCTGCAGCACGGCGGCCGCGACTCCCACGGCGAGCGCCATCCGATAGGCGGCGAACGCCGCGTCCCCCTCGGCGATTCCCGACGCCTTGGCGATCTCCGTGAACTCGGCGACGCAGCCGACGGCGATCACGATCAGACCGGCCGCCGGCCCTTTGATCGTCATTTCCGAATTGCTGAGCGCCGTCGCGATGATCGAGCCGACGATCGCCGTGAAGACGCCCGCCATGGGGGGGTAACCGCTCGCCACCGAAATGCCCAGGCACAACGGCAACGCGATCAGGAACACGAGGAAACCGGAGGTCAAGTCCTGCTTGAAATAGCGGCGGAATCCGGCCGCATTCCCGCGGGGAACTTCGACCGGGGCGGAAGGAGCGGGGTGATTCATGGGCCGTGGTCCGTATGGAATTGTTCGAGGATCGTCGCGCTGGCGGTTTCGCGCCGCGACATGCCGCGTTCACCCCGCCACTCCCGGCGGGCCGCCATGATCTCCCCCGCCGCGCGGCGCCGCGACGACACGCCCGGCTGCGGGAAGAGTCCGCCGGCGAGAATCAGGGCGGTGAGCGCGAGCGCCGCGACGCGCTCCGGCAGTCGCGCGCGGAGCGGAATCGAGGAAACGTGCCGGCCTCCCGTGAACAGCCGGAAGAACGCGTGCAAGACCGCGATGCCGTTGAGCGCGGCGGCGATCACGACCGCGATTCCGACGTGCGGATGAACCTGCACCGCTCCCTCGACGACGAGTTCGGTGCCGACGAAGCCGATCGTGCCGGGAAAGCCGATGCTCGCCAGTCCGGTGAGCAGGAAGAACGCGCCGAGGATCGGCATGTGATCGTACAGTCCGTGATATCCCGCCAGCGACAGCCGTCCCGTGCGGGACTCGATCGCCCGCAGCGTGAGCCCGAACCCCGCCAGCGAGAGGCCCACCGACAGCCAGACGCACAACCCGCCCGTCAGTCCGATCGGGTTCAGGCATTCCAACCCCACCAGCACGAGCGCCGAATGGCTGAGGAACAGGTAGCAGAAGAACCGCCGCGCCTCGCGTTGCACGAGCGCCATCCCCGCCGCGTACACCGCCGTCGCCAGCGATATCAGGCCGATGCTCCGCAGGGCCCAGTCGGGGGCGATCGGCAGCACCAGCCGCACCGTGGCGTAGGCCCCCACGATCGGCGTGACGAACAACAGGGCGGTCCCGAACGAGGCATGCTCGAACAGGTCCGTCATCCAGCAGTGGGCGGGGGCGACGCCGCAACGGATCAGCACGCCGGCCATCAACAACCCCGCGCCGCACAGCGCCGCCGTCGAGCCGGGGGCGTTCCCGGCGAACAGCGCCCAGCCGGCGGTCGTCAACCCCGCGAACAGGGCCATGTGCAGCGCGAACACGCGCGTCGGCTTCCGCCGCGACCGCAGTTCGATCCACGGCGGGATCGTCCCGATCGCCAACAGCGCGATCACGCCCCACGGCGCGCGGCAGCCCAGCGTGGCTAGCAGGATCGCTTCCGAAACGAGCGCCCAGGAGAACGAGAACCGCCGCACCTTCGTCCGCAACGTCGCCAGGATCGTCATGAAGTACAGCAGCGCCGCCAGCGGCAGGAGGGGCGCGCTCAACTCGTCGATGACGAAAACCTCGCCCCCGAAGACCATCGCAAGAGCGTCCCAGCGGTCGTGCGCCAGCGGCGCGTGCAGCGCGTGGAAGTCGAGCCAGGCAGCGACGGCGCAGGCCAGCGTGATGCCGGCGAAGACGAGGCAGTGCCTTCGCGCGCGGTCCGGATCGCGGATTCGCGCAGTCCAGATCGCGCCGAGGAGCGGCGCCAGGATCGCGAGTTCGAGCCAATCGAAGCGGAGTTCGGTCATGCGAGGTCGTCCCCTCCCTCGTGGGGCGGCGACACGCGGTCGGACTCGCGGGACTCCCCTCCGGCGAGCCAGTCGGTCCAGCGGCGCTCGAGGCGATCGCAGGTTCGAAACACCGCGACGAACGGCCGCGCGACGTATTCGTTCAAAAGCGCGTCGAGATGTCCGCGCTCCAGCGCGAAGCGGTACAGCCCCAGGCGGATCGGCTCGGGAACCTTGCGTTCCCACCATCCCGGCTGATGCGTGAGGCGCCCGCCGATCGCGTTTTCCAACTGGTGGTAATCGTGCAGAAGGGTCGGGGCCCGCAGTAACTGGAGCGTCCGCAGGCAGGCGTGGCCGATGATGTGCGCCAAGGCGACGTACCGCAGCCCGAGGCCGATCTCCGCGACGATGATGCCCACCTGCGTCAGCGAGGCGAACGCGAGGGCGGTCTTGATGTCGGTCTGCACCCGCGCCGCGATCGCCGCGTACAGGGCCGTCACCAGTCCCAGCGCGACCACGGCGGCGCTCAGCCAGGGGGACAGTTCGAGGATCGGGCTGACGCGGAGCAGCAGGAACGCCCCCAGGTGCACCGACAGCGCCCCGTAGAAGATGGCGCTCGACGGCGTGGGGCCTTCCATTGCCCGCGGCAGCCAGCCGCTGAACGGCACCAGGGCCGACTTGCCCGCCGCTGCGATCAGCAATAGTCCGCCCACGAACAACGCCGCTCCCGGGGACAGCGAGGCGTGCCCCGCGGGCCACGGCCCACTCCCCATCAATCCCTGAAAGTCCCCTTCGCCGGTCGCATGGTGCAATGCCACGGCGGCGATCAGCAGGGCCGCGTCCGAGAAGCGGTACACGCTCCACACCCGCAGCCCATTGCGGACCGGGGCCGGCCGTTCGTGGAAGAACGCCACCAGCAGCGCCGACGACAACCCCACCATCTCCCAGCCGGCGAACAGCGTCTCGATCGTCCCCGCGACCGAGGTCACGATCATCCCCAACAGGAACAGCGCATACAGCACGAAGAACCGGCCATGTCCCGGCTCGCGGTGCAGGTACACGCCGGCGAACGCACCGACCGTCCCGCACAGCACGTAGCTGAGAATCACGAACGGCACCGAAAGCCGGTCGAACACGAACTTCAGCTTGAAGTGGAAATCGTGAGCGGAATCCAGGTCGGGAATGGCGACCCATTGTCCCAGTTCGATGGGAACGAGCCGCACGTCCCGAGCGAGCATCAGCCCCAGGATCGCGATCGCCGCCAGCAGGCCGCTGACGACGGCCGCCTGCGTCAGCCGGGCGATCAGTCGTTCGCCGCCGCGCGCCCCGAACAAGGCCGACAGCCCGAGGAACGCCAGCAGCGCCGCGGGCGCCGCGACGACGTACACGCCGAGCATCGCTTCGATTCGCGGCCACTCCATCGTCACACCTCTCCTTCCTCGCGCGGCGCGGGACGTCGTTCCGCCGGCCACGCCGAAAAGATGCCCGCGTAATCGAGATGATCGCGCCAGCCTCGAAACCAATCCGCCGAGACGCGCGCTTCGGGCAGTTCGCTCGTCGCCGGCTGGTGCGCCTCGAACCGGCCATTCGACAGCACCTGAATCTCGGACGACTCGGGATCGAGCAGGGCGAGTTGGACCCAGGCATTGCGGCAGAGCGCGTCGATGGAAGGGTTCCGCGCCATGACCCGCAGCATCGCCTCGGGAGTCGTCTCGACGACGAACAGCAGCCGGACCGGCTCGTGGATTTCCACCATCTGCCACGGCAGCCCGGTCCGCAGGTCGCTCTCGGCGCCGTCCATCACGCCCAACAGCGCGGTGATGTTGTGCGGGAGCTTCGTTCCGCATCCGTAGCCGGTCGAATCGACGAACGAGAAGTAGTATTCCAGGCTGATGCCGGCGCAGACCGGAAACACCGCCTGCAGGATGCGGGCGAGAATCGAAGATTCGTCATCGTCCTGCGCGGGATCGTACGAAGTGAGAAACGCGCGGCGATCGCAGAACAATCCCCGCGTGCGCTCGCGCCGCCCGACGATGCAGATCGCGTTCGTGGCGTGGCCGTACTCCGGACGAGTTTGCGCCAGGTCTTCGGCGCGTGCTTCGACGTGCCGCAGCGCCGCCTCGGGCGACAACGCCAGTTCGGCGGACTCGAAGCGTCGGCAACGCTCGTGGGCGTTCCGCTCGCGGGCCGCGTCGTACAGCCGGGAGAGGGACGCGAAGTCGTCCTTGTGCGAGTTCGGCAGCCGGTCGAGATCGTAGTACGTCACTCCGTCGTCGCAGGTGTTGTGATAGAGACCCAGAAAGACCGTGTGCCGGGGGATGACGAGGCCGCGGACCGCGAGTTTGGCGCGGACGCGGGGATCGTTCGCCATCTGGGCGAAGGCGCGGGCGTTGGGGCCGCCGCGGCCTCCGCCGCACGCGCCGCAGTCGTGGGCCGATTCGTGCGGGTTGTTGAGACTCGACGAACCGTGCCCCGTCATCGCCACCAGTCGCGAGAAGTCCGCCGTCAGTCCGGTCTCGCGCAGCAGGCGTTCGACGATGCCGGCCATTTCGTCGATGGTGAAGCCGACGTGCCCCGCGGCCGACCCCGGCTCCGCTTCGGTTCGCTCGAGTTGCAACGCCGTCGCCCGCGGAGGATGGACGAACCCGCCGAACGACTGCCGAATGCGGGCCGTCAACCGCGGAAACAGCACCCGTGCCAGCAACGGCGCCGACGCCAGCGGCCCGAACAGGCCGGTCAGCACGGCGCCGCCCGCGAACGTGCGGCTGCCGAGATGCAGTTTGCGGAAAGCCGTGCCCAGCGCGCGGCGCGCCTTCGCGCGGCGAAGGTGGCTCTTTTCAAGAGTGTAGACGACCTCTTCGTTCACGTAATGCCGCGGCGTGACCACCGCGGGACAAAGTGGGGCGTAGTGCGCGTCTCCCGCGCCGCGATAGTACATCGCCACGCCGAAGAACCCCGCCGTCCCGAACGTCTCCACCTCCGCCGACAGTTCTTCCAAGTGCCGGCGGAACGACTCTTCCCGCTCGTCGATGCAGCACATCACCTGAAACCGCGGCCGCGACGGCTCGCGCGGACGGCGGCGATCGTGCGCGGCGATCGCGTCCAGCGTTCGCAGGCGATGCCGCCGCTCGTAGGCGTGGTGAAACACCCGCCGCCGCTCGACGGGCGGAAACGCTTCCATCTCCTCGACGAGTCGCGACCATTCCGCCTTCGACAGCCGGTGCAGTTCCGCCGGCGTCCACGCCAGCAGTTGCGCGAGCTGGAACGCCTGAAACGCCCGCTGCTCGACGCCGACCGTTTCGCGCTTCGGCACGGCGGAGCGCGCCGCGTGGCGCACGCCGTCGAGCGGCCCGGAATGTCCCAGCGACTCCCGCGCCACGTGCGCCACCGCCAACCGCTCGAGGATCAATCGCACGGCGACGAACTCGACGAGACTGCCGGGGGGAACGCCGCGGACCGCGCGGTCCGCGCGGGTCTCCATCTGGTGGATCATCCCGCCCCAGCCGCGCAGCGCGAGCAGCGTTTGCGCGAGGAACTCGGCCTCCTCGTTCGCCGAGACGCCCAGAAGATCCAGCGATTCGGCGATCGACGCCAGCGGCCCGAGTCCCGCCGCGCGCAGCCGTTCCAGCTCTTTCGGCAACGCGCGCCGCCAGCGCTCCGGCGCGGCGAACGCGGATCGGTGCAGCGCGCCGAACGCCGCGCAGAAGCCGCGCTCGCGGCCGGGAAGCGGCCAGGTCGCGAAGCCCTGGTCGACGAACGCGCCGCAAAAGGGGATCAGCACGTCGTTCACCAGCCGGTCGGTGTCCTCGCCGGTCGCCTCGAGCAGCGCGTCGCGATGGCGAATCGGCGGAGCGGGCGGATCGACGAACCGCGCGACGCCATGCACTCCCTGATGGCAGATTCGCCACAAGAGGTGCAGGGTGAGGGACTCCCACGTCGCGTCGCTCCACTCTTCGATCCGCGATCGGCCGAACCGTTCGAGCAACCCGGCGAGCAGTTGCTTGATCGGGCGGTCCGGCGGCGCGGGAATGGCCGGGACCGGGCCGGTGAACAGCGACGGTTCGATCGGCAACGGGGGGTCTCCGCCGTTCCGCAGGTCGCGCATCACCCAGTGCTTCGTCTCCTCGATCGTCCGCCGCCGCACCGGCGGGGGAACCTCGTCGCGAAACCGGGTGAGGGCGTCGGTCTCCGCGACGAGCCACCGCAACTCCGCGCTGGGCGCCGTGCGAAGCGGATGATGCAGCATCGCGAGCCGCAGGTGGAAGCGGGTGCCCAACCGGCCGACCAGCCCTTCCGCCCGGTCCCCGAGATCCTCCAGCAACACCGACCACACGTCCTCGCGCGTGAAACGCCCGCGGGCGAACTCCTGACGGTAACGATCTTCCGACAGGTACGGCTCGCAGCCGAATGTCTTCGCGGCCGACTGAACCGCCCGGTCGAACGGCAAATGCTCGAACGCATGCAGCGTGTTGTGATGGATGAAGGCGGTGATCGGCCCCTGCGCGGGAAGCAGATGCGCCGCGTGCGCGATCGTCCGTTCGATCCGGGCGATCGGATCGGCTCGGTCCACACTGTGGGACGACGGGTCGGAAGTAGTGACAGACACGGACACCGGTACGAGGGGATTCCGCCTGGAGGAAACCTCGCGACATCGCCCGAACACGGGATGCCGCGCGAGGGAAAACGCGCCGCGGACGCCTCGATAACGAGGGCCGAACCGAATTTCCGCTACGGGGGAAAGCGGTCTCGAACGTCCGCCGTCTTGCCCGCGAGGTCACGGGCCGGCGTTCGCCGCTCGGGAGGAACCGCGCCGAACCACGCCTATGCGGGAGGCGCGCGCGCGCCGTGCGAGCGTTCGGCGAAGAGATGCGCCCGCCCCGATTCGTCCTCTTCCAGGCACTCCACCCGCGGCGGCGCGGTGAAGTCGGAGGGTTGGTTCACCGCGGACACGGGCGCGTCGCTCTTTTCCAGCCCGCACTCCTCGGCAAGCTGAACGATGGGCGATCCATCGGACGGCGAACCTGGAGAGTCGCCCCGGGCGTGACGCGGGACGAGATTCGAGATCCCGTGCCCCGCCGCCAACAGCAGCGCCCGATCAGCGAATATCGAATCACGTGCCGGTACATGAAGGACGATGTTATTCCGCCTCGAAGACCGCTGTCAAGATCACGAACTTCCCCCCCCATCGGAGCATTGGTAGAGGCGGCGCGACTTCGCTATTCTCGGTGGCGGAGGCGATCGTGAAGAAACGCATCTGGGGAACGGCGGCGATCGGCTGCTCCGTGCTGCTCGGCTCCTTCGTCGGCGCGGGGAGCTACACGTTTCACTACGGCGAGGGGTTTTCCTACTTTCGGAAGGATCCGGCGTCGTGCGTGAATTGCCACATCATGCAGCCGCATTACGACACCTGGCTCAAAAGCAGCCATCACGCGGTGGCGAACTGCATCGATTGCCACCTGCCGCACGAGTTCCCGCACGACTTCATCGCCAAGGCGGAAAACGGCTGGAACCATTCCTGGGCGTTCACGTTCGACGACTTCCCCGAGCCGATTCGCATGACGGCGCGGAACCGGCGAACCCTCGAAGACAACTGCAAGGCGTGCCACGGTCCGCTCACCGACCAGATGCTCGCCGACCACCATCGTCCGGACGAGCGGGGAGCGGTTTCGTGCCTGCATTGCCATTCGAACGTGGGGCACACCGCCCCGCCCCGGTAGCGGAAATCCCGCCGATCGACCATCGACGTCGAGACGGCGGGCCTCACGCTTGCGGTTTCGCGGCCGACACCGAGGAGACACCATGAACGCGACCGGCCTCACAGACACACCGAGTCCCGATCCGGAATCCGCGCCCGAAGTGCCGCATCCGCGCCGCCGGCGGACCGTGACGGCGTTCCTGATCGGCATGGCCGTCGCCGCGGTGGGAACGTTCCTCGTGCTGGCCCTGCTGGTCAACATCTTCACACGCAAGCAGGAGGCGCGGGTTCCGTTCCAGCGGCTCGTCGAGGTGGACGAAAGCACGACCGATCCCGCACCGTGGGGAGTCAACTGGCCGCATCAGTACGACAGTTATCTGCGGACCGTCGATCACGAGCGGACGCGGTACGGCGGCAGCGACGCGATCCCGAAACAGAAGCTCGACGCCGACCCCTGGCTCCGCACGATGTGGGCAGGGTACGCCTTCTCTCTCGACTACCGCGAAGCCCGCGGCCACGCCCACATGCTGTGGGACCAGGACCATACCGAGCGCGTGCTGCAACGCCCGCAACCCGGCGCGTGCCTGCACTGCCATTCCTCGATCATCGAGGCATACCGGCACGTCGGCGACGGAGACGTGATGGCCGGTTTCCGACAGGTCAACGCGATGACCTGGAACGAAGCCCGCAACCTCACGAACGACGCGGGGCATCCCCTCGTCGCGCATCCCATGAGCTGCGTCGATTGCCACGACCCCGAGACGATGCGGCTCCGCGTGACCCGCCCGGGGTTCATCGAAGGGATCCGCAAGCTCAAAGCGGCGGAAGGGATCGACGATTACGACGTGCACCGCGACGCGACCCGGCACGAATTGCGGACCTTCGTCTGCGCCCAATGCCATGTCGAGTATTATTTCGCGGGAACGGACACGCAGCTCACCTATCCGTGGGACAAGGGCATCCGGGCCGAAGAGATCGAGGCGTACTACGACGAGATCGACTTTTCGGACTGGCGGCACGGGATCACCGCGGCGCCGATGCTCAAGGCGCAGCATCCCGAGTTCGAATTGTGGAGCCAGGGAGTTCACGCGAAGGCGGGCGTCGCCTGCGCCGATTGCCACATGCCGTATCGCCGCGTCGGGGCGATGAAGGTTTCGGACCACCACGTGCGCAGCCCGTTGCTCGACGTGGCGGCTTCCTGCCAGACGTGCCACCGCGTTCCGGAAGAGGAACTTCTCGAGCGGGCCCACGTCACGCAGGATCGCACGCAGGGGCTGATCGACCGGGCGGCCGCCGCGCTGACCGACATGATCGACGCGATCCGCCGCGCCAAGGAAGCCGGCGCCAGCGACGAGCAACTCGCCGAGGCGCTCCGCCTGCACCGCCGGGCGCAGTGGCGGCTCGATTTCGTTTATTCGGAAAACTCGCGCGGGTTCCACGCGGCCCAGGAAAGCGCCCGGCTGCTGGCGGAGTCGATCGACTACTCGCGGCAGGGCGTGGCGGCGGCGATCGTGGCGGGCGCCTCGCCGGAGGGAACGCCGCAGGTCGTCGAGGCATCGCCGGTCGAGGGAGTCACGCCGAGCGAAGAAGCGCCTTCGCCCCGCGAGTGAGGCAGCGGCGGCAAAATGAACGACCGGTGGGGTGGCTGGGGTCGGTCTGCCGGGGGACGGCGTCCACGCTCGTCGACCCGCATCGGCAGATCGCCCCCCGTGGATGGTGAGCGTGTCAGCGCATCGCTGGGGGCTGCGCTTCGCTTCGACCCCAGCCACCCCTCGACGATTCGCACCACGGTAGATCGAATTCCCGCCGTTGCCTGACGAGGACGTTCTGCGACGCGAAACCGCGCAATGCGGCCCGACGGTTCAACGATGGTTTCGCGCGTCGTTCACCACACCGAACGGCATGGAGGCCGCGTCGGGGCGGCGTTCAATCCCGCGGACGGCGGATGAACAGCCAGTCGGTCACGTCGCGCGAAAGCGATTCGTCGGTTCGCAGGCGGTGGATCGATTGCGGGAACTTCGGCGCCGGCTCGTCGCCCGTCGGCATGCCCCGCGCGGCGGTCCGCGCCGCGGTCCGCGCGAGGTTGGTTTCCATCGCCAGGCGGAAGTCGTTCGCGCGGACGACCTCGTTCTCCGGCAGCCGGTTCGTTCGCTCGACATCCGCCGTCGTCACGTGATACAGCGCCACGTCGCGACCGTGGATCTTCGCGAAACGCGGCTCGACGAGCACGTAGCGTCCGCCATCGGTTCGGAAGCCGGCGTCGAGCCGGCGGGCGAGAATCTCCGGGCGTCCGATCTGTCCGGCGGGGACTTCCCACGCATGCCCGGGATACTCCGCTTGCCGCACGGCCGAGGTGAAGCTCGCGGCCTCGAAATACAGCGTCCGGTCGGAGGCGTTGAACAGGACCACGTCGAACAACGGTTGGAAGCCGAATTCGTACGCATTCCGGGTTTGCCAGTCGAAGGGAGGCAGCCCGCGCCCCAACTGTCCGGATTGCGCGGAGGCCGACGAGACGCTTCCGAGCAATACCGCCGCCGCGAAGGCTGCCGGCCATGAAACGCGATGCGTCTGTCGCAGAGCCGCGAAGATGTTCGTCATGGAAGATTCTTCGGCTTTCGGATGGCCTTCGATGAAGGGCAATGTCCGTCGCGAAACCGCAAGCGTCGGGAAACGAGGTTCGGAATGGATCTTCGAGCGCGGTTTCCGTTCACGCCAGGTCGCGGTCCTCGAACATCAGGAACGCCAGCAGAATCACCGCCGTGCAATACGCCGCCGTGTACAGCAGGGCGTATCCCAGATAGGCCGGTGGAACGTCGATGCCGGTCGCCACGGCGCTTTGCGTGTCGTACACCCACTCGGCCGGCAGCACGGTGGCGAACAACCGGGCCACGAACTGCACCGGCTCGAGCGTCCCTTCGGGCCGCAGCGCGTCGGACCCCACGAGGATCGGCGTCAATCGCCCCAGCACGAACACGGTGAAGCAGATGACGATGTTCACGACCATCGGCATCCGCGTCGAGATCGCCACGCTGACCGCCGTCAGCACGCAGACCTCCAGCACGATCAGGGCGATGCCCGGCAACGTTTGCAGCGTGATCTGGAGCCGTTGGGCGTGCTCCGGAATCTCCTGGCTCACTTCCTTCGCGTCGTAGCCCACCTTGTAGTAGACCAGCAGCAGGAACACGACGACGATCGGCAACAACAGAAACAGCACCGACTGCAGGATTCCCACGTACTTCCCGACGATGAACTGCCGCCGGTTGATCGGCTTGGAGAGCAGCGTCATCGCCGTCTTTCCCTCGATCTCCTGCGCCACGCTGTTGCTCGAGGTCCAGACCGCCATCAGCAGGCCGCACACCAGCAGCGTCGCCAATCCGCAGTCCTTGAGCATCTTCACGTCTTCGCCGAACGTGAAGAACGGCAGATACATGTTCAGAACCAGAATGACCAGGGCGATCGCCATCAACAGCAGGAACACCGGCTGGCGGATCGCCTCTTTCGTGGTCGCGCGGGCGATGATGCCCCCCTGCGTGGCGTAGGAGTAAGCGGTCGTCGCCGCGATCAAAACGCCCGCCACCCCCACTGTGGACCACCATTGCCAGGGCGGAATCTCGCCGGGAACCGCGGCCAGCAGCGCGGGAAACTCGATCAGGGACATCAGCAAGCGGCCTTCGATCGCAAGGAATGGCGGAACCGGACGGGTCGAGCGGGCAAAGACCGCGGAACTTCTCCGCGTTCCGCTCCCAAGTACGCCGCGAACGCGGCGATCATTGGACGGGAATCGCGAATTCCATCCTAATCCACCGCGGGGGCAAAGAGAAGCGGACCGCGGCCGATCGGCCGGACGAAGCGATCCCGCCGTGCCGGACGACTCGAACACGTCGCATCTTCAGGCAGCGGCGTGAAAATCATCCACCGGTGGCCTCTGCAAATACGCGCATCGACTGGATTCCCGCCCCCGCCCCCCCGGGGGGGGGGGGGGGGGGGGGGGGG
>JBBDNT010000266.1:4633-13247 GCA_040877445.1 Planctomycetaceae bacterium | reverse complement strand
GGCGCATCGCTGGGGGCTGCGCTGCGCTTCGACCCCAGCCACCCCTCGACGATTCTCACATGGTAGATCAAATCCCCGCCGTTGCCCTACAGGCAACCAAGTTCCAGGTACGGAGGGCGGCGATCCAACCGTTCGCGCACCTCCGCGTCGTCACCCCACCCCACATGATACAGGCGGGTGCGATAGATGCTCGTCCGCCAGGCCGTCGCGGTCGGCAACAGCGGGTCGGTCTCGTGCAATCCCAACAAAAGATACGCGCACGGTCCGCCCACGTGGGCGTCGCGGAGCGCGTTCATCAATGCCGCGAACACCGCGGGGTCGTCATCTTCGATCACGGGAAGGGCGGCGACCAAGTGGCGGAACGGTTCCCCCGGGGCGGGAAGCCGGGGACTTCCACGCACCCGCGCCCAGCCGTTCCAGACGGGCCGCATCCAGCGCAGACCGGCCGAATAGCCGTTGACGATGGTTTGGCGAAAGCGGTGCTGGTCCCACGCCGCGAGCGTCCCCACAAGCCGCCCGTTTCGGAATACCAGCCACAGGTCGTGCGGCTGGAGGTCTCGGAAAGTTCCCCGCGGTTCGAAGAAGTCGTGAACGTCGTAGCGCGGAAAGAACTGCCGCGCCGATCCGCAGCGGTGCAGGAACTCGATCACGTTTGTGAGATCGGCCACCGTCGCCGAACGGACTTCGACGCGGCGAGACGCATGGCGGCCGTTCCTCCCATGCCGCCGCGATCGACGGGACAGGGGAATCGCCAACGTGCAATACGTCCCAGCGGGATGGTAAATCGGCAACCCCGCCCGGCCGGAAGTCAGCACCGCGACGGCCGCGTCGTTTCCTTCCGCGATGGTGGTCAGGTACAGCGACGTCCGCCCGTCGTCGTGCAGTTCGCGGAAGCACTCGTAGCCGCGGCCCAGCAATCCGAGACCGCGATACTGCGGACGGACGCGCAGGGAACTCAGATAGCCGATCGTCGCCGGCTCGCCATTGATGAAGCAACTTCGCACCGCCCGCGAGCCGAATCCCATGATCCGCTGATTCGCGTGATCCCGGCCGACGATCGTCTGGTGGAATTCTCCCAGGACCACGTCGGCGTCGAAGTAGCTCGGCTCGCGTCGAAACGTGATCGCGATGCGCCCCGGCATCTGCGTGGCGGCGAGGATCGCCCGCAGTTCGGCGTCGTCGTGGGGCGTCGCGAGTTCGAAGCGATAACGGAACATGCAGTGGGTAGTGGATAGTGGGTAGTGGATAGTGGGTAGTGGATAGTGGATAGTGGATAGCGAGCCTCCCGCGTGAGCGGGGGGAGACCGTTCTGCATTGGACTTCACCCCGTCGCCTCGATCAATCGACCGTGCCAATTGCGATCTCCCAGCGGCAGCCCGTTGCGGCCTTCCACGTCCCAGCGGTGCATCGCGTTGATCGCCAGGAAGTTCGCCAGCATGAACGGACTCCGCCAGTGCACCCGTTGCGCGCCGCGCGAAAAAATGCTCGGCCACGAGTAGAAACTCCGGCGGGCGGCGACGCAACGCTCGGCGAGAGCCTCGGGCGACATCTGCCGCGGGCGAAAGGGGACCATGTTGTAGCGATACCGCTCGTCGAGCCACCACGCGTCGTACAGCAATCGGCCTTCCGCCTCCATCCGCTTGTAGAGAGGCGTGCCGGGAAACGGCGTGATGTGATTGAACGCCGCGATGAACAACCCCTCGCGGCGGGCGAATTCGACGGTCGAGTCGAACGTCGCGGGAGTGTCGTGGTCGTAGCCGAAGATGAAGGTGCCGTAGATCCGCAGCCGGTGCCGGCGAAAGTTCTCGAGCGCTTCGGGCGGTCCGCCGCGCATCAGGTTGAATCCCTTGTTCATGTCGCGGAGCGTGTCGGGATCGAGGGACTCGAATCCCACCAGCATTCCCTGGCAACCGCTGCGGCGCATCAGGTCGAGCGCCTCGTCGTCCCAGGCGACGTTGATGGCCGACTGGCTCACCCACCGAACCTTGAGCGGAATCAAAGCGCGCATCAGCTCTTTCGCCTCGCGGAGACCCGAGGTGATGTTGTCGTCGATGAAGAAGATCATCTGCCCCCGCCGCCGCACCCGGCGGACTTCGTCGATCACCCGGTCGACGGTCCGGTGCGCGTGCGTCGCATCGAAGTACGACTGGATGGCGCAGAAGTCGCACTTGAAGCGGCAGCCCCGCGCGAATTCGACCAGCCGAATCGGCAGGTAGCGTTTGCCGCGGAAGATCGAGCGATCGGGCGCGACGTCGAGAGGGGGACGAGTCTCCGCGCGATAGAACTTTTTCGGGCGACCGTGCCGGTAGTCGTCGATGACTTCCGGGAACAGCGCCTCCGCCTCGCCGAGCACGATCGATTCGCAATACCGGGCGACTTCGTCCGGGCAGAGCGTGGCGTGGAAGCCTCCCATCACCACCGGGACGCCGCGGCGGCGGTATTCGCTGGCGATCTCGTAGGCCCGCCGCGCCGTGTACGTCTCGACGCTGATCGCGACCAGGTCGGTCGGCTCGTCGAAGGGGATCGGTTCGAGGCGATCGTCGTAGAACCGCTTCTCCACGTCCGACGGCGCCAGCGCGGCGATCATCGCGGCGGGAATCGGCTCCATCTTCCATGTGCGGATGTAGCGCTTCATCCCCACGAACCGCCCCACGCAGGGATGCACGATCGTCAGGCGGAACGGCCGCGTGCGCGCGGGACGAATCATCGGACCGCATCTCCGTTCGCGCCCGCCCGCACCAACTCGGTCGCCGACGATTCGGACGACGACGCCGGGATGGCGGACGGCGAGCCGAACCGTCCGAGGAAGTTCGGCAGCGGGTCGATCGGTCCGTCGCAGGTATAGAACCGGTGCAGGCGGTAGGCGTAATGCCGATATCCGAAGTTGGTCAGCAGGGCGACGTGCCAGGGGGCGGCGGTGTGCCGCAACCGCCGCGCGATGTTCCCCCACGAGTATGCGAACTTCCAGGCGGTCTCGGCGCCGCGCTGCAGTTCCTCGATGCTCATTCGCGCCGGGTGGAAGACGACGTGCTGGCCGTCGTACAGTTCCCAGTTCTTCGTGAAGATTCGCCCTTCGGCGTCGAGGCGGTGATACAGCGCCGTGCCGGGGAACGGGGTGACGATCGCGAACCGCGGCAGGTCGATCTTCGCCTCGACGGCGAAGCGGGCGGTCTTCAGGAACACGTCGGGCGTGTCGTCGTCCAGCCCGAACACGAAGCACCCCTGCAGCGCGATCTTCCGCGCGTGCAGCCGCTCGACGACGCGCGGGTAGTCCGCCGGATTGCTGAACGCCTTGTGATTTTCGCGGAGGGCAGCGGGCGAGATCGATTCCAGCCCCATCAACAGCCCGCGGCATCCGCTGCGGGCCACGAGATCGAGCAACGGCAAATCGTCGCAGAGCAACGTCGTCGCCAGGCCGAACCATTGCAGCTCGAGCGGAATCAACGCCTCGAACAACCGGGCCGCGTACTGCTTGTCGGCGATGAGATTCAGGTCGATGAAGATCGCACGGCGGGCGCGGCGGCGGCGAATGTCGGCCACGACTTCCTCGACCGGCTTCTGCAAAGGCTTGCGACCCCAGGCGGCCGGCACGACGCAGAACGAGCAGTTGTGAACGCAGCCCCGCGTCGCCTCGAACACGTCGGCCGTCAAATACTTCCAGCGGGGGAGCACGCGACGATCCGGCGGCGGCGATCCGGCAAGATTCAACGCGGGAGATTGCACGTATCGCGATCGCATCCTCCCCGCCGCGAAGTCGCGCAGCAGCCGCGGCCATTCCTCTTCCGCGTAGCCGACGACGATGCCGTCGGCGTGCGGCTGGGCGTCGTCGGGGGCGAGCGTGACGTGCGGCCCGCCCAGCACCACCGGAATGCCGCGCCGCCGGAAATGGGCCGCCAGCTCATACGCCCGCGGGGCCGTGCCGGTGATGACCGTCATCCCGACGAGATCGGCGTCGAGATCGAGATCGACGTCGCCGATGCCTTCATCGAGGCAGACCACTTCGACGTCGAGATCGTCGGGAACCAGGGCGGCGAGCGTCGGCAGCGTGAGTGGCATGTACCGCAGCGTTTTCCCGAAGATGCCTCCCCGATGTCGGTACAACGGCCCCTTGGGCGAAACGAGCGCGATGCGCATTCGCCGCCGGTTTGCCGGGCCAAGGCCAGTCGGTCGGGATCGTGGTGCGTTCATGAGTTGGTCGACGCGCCGAGGATCGGCATGCACTGCCGACGAATTGCGGGAAGTCGCCTGGAACCGAATCGCTATGCCGCGGGCCGCCGGCGCTTCACGAACATCGCCACGACGACGCCGAACGCCGCTCCCAATACGAAGGCGAGACCGCCGGCCCAATACAACGCGCGGCCGGCCGCCGCGACCAATGGATTGTCGAAAGCGTTCACCGAAGCGTGGAAGCTGGCGATCAGCCAGCGATCGTCTTCCCGCACCAGGGTCGCGCTCCAAGGCCCGTCGAGGTCGAGATTCATGCCGCGGGTGAGCACGAAATGCGCCTCCGCGTCGCCGAACGAGATGCCGGAGTCGTCCCCGTGCAGCACCGTCAACTCGCGCGGTTCCGCTTCGATCGTCACGCTCTCGACCACGCGATCCGGACCTTCCAGCATCCGGCGAAAATAGTCGCGGACGCCCTCGCGGCCCCGGCTGACCTCCGCATTCTGCCAGACGACGACGATGTCCGGATGCAGATGCGGCAGCAGAGCGTCGAAGTCGTTGTCGGTCACCGCCCGGAGCACCTCCTGCCGCAGCGTGCGAAGTTCCGCATGCGCGGGGTGCTCTGCGGGCTCGATCGCCGCAGAAGGTTCCGCGGGCGCGGGTTCCGGTTCCGCGGAGGGTTCCTGAGCAGGGACGACGCGCGTCGGGAGGAACAGCGCGCACGCCATCAGACCGCACACGGCGAGATTCTTCACGATCGCTCCTCGGTTCGGGTGACCGGTTCGGATTCGAAGGCAGCCCGCAGATTCGGGACGCGCGCGGGCCAGACAGACGACGTCCACAGGATCGCCGCCGTGAGACAACTTTCGTGTCGGCTTTCCGGCGCCGGTCATGTCGAGGCCTCCGCGGACGCGGCGAGGAGCGGCTCGAACCCTCCTGCGGGCACGGACGATTCGATCTCTTCGCTCAACAGGCACAACAGCGCGCGGGTCAGCCCGCGCACGTCGGTCGTGCCGGGCGTCAGGTAATGGTCCGCCCCCCACACCGGATAGATCCTCCCGGGCAACCGGCAGACGTCGTGCAACAAGACGCCCCCGTCGTTCGGGCCGAACGGCGCCAGAACGCGATGCCACATCCGCGAACGCCGGTTCGTCAAGTGCGCCGCGAGCGGGAACCCGACGACGTTGATCAGTCGCAGATGCCGCGGCAGGCGGAGCGGCCGGTCGAGCAGCCGTCCCGGACCGGCATGCAGATCTCGGACGAGTTGGAAGTCGAACCCCCGCCACCAGAACAGCCCCCGCACCAAGGCCGTCCGCATGCGGCGCGCCAACAGCCATTCGACGAGCGGGGTTCCATTCACCATTCCGCAGACGTTCACCCAGGCGACCACGTGGGCGAACGCGGCCTCGGCTTCCGGGGCGGCCAAGGCGAGCTTCACGTCCGCCCCCCCTTTGCTCAACGACGCGAGGATCACCGGTTCGTCCCGACGCGCCAGCAGGGCGTCGAGAACCATGCGGGCGTTGCCCTCGAGTCCGCCGGTGTCGGGAAGCGGGATCAACTCCGTCTCGCATCCGAACTCGGCGGCGACCTGGCGGAGCATCCGACCGCCGGCATCGATGTGCGGGTACGCGCGGTGAAACGCCCCGGGAACGACGACGAACCGGGCGTTCGAACGACGACTCGGCACGTCTCTCGCACCACGCAACTCGTCGATTCGCGCGCAGAACGAACCGTGCCGGGACGATCGGATCACCCGATCGTACAACCAGGCGGTCGCGAAGTCGGTCCCCTCGGACGCGGCGATCCGTCGCAACCGCTCCGCAGTCAATTTCTCGAGCGGGACATCCTCCGCCCAACCGGCGGCGCGCTCCAGCAGTTCGAGTTCGCGACCGCGGTCCGAGTCCGAGAGACCGGACATGATCGAAGTTCCTTCCCCGGCGGCCCCACGCCGCGCGAATCGAACCGCCGCACCCCTGGGAGCGGGAAACACGACCACGGGAAAGGCGAGTCGGCGGCGCGAGTATAATACCGCGTCCAGCCACCTTCAACGATTTGTTCGCAATTCGACGATGACGCGGCGGCCGGACGGGCCGGTTCGATCACGGTCCCCGATCGCTGTCGATCGCGGTTTTGGCAATTTTCACTGGCGAGTCGGAACAGTCGGGTGGCGGGGGCGCTTCGCGCAGCGAAAGCCCCCGGCGCGCCGCACGGAGGCTTCCGCGTTGCGGAGCGCCCCCGCCACCCATCGCCAAGAACTCTATCCGCACCGTCGATCGCCCGACGCGGACCGTCGTCTTGCATCGACTTGCGATTCGACGGCACAATGACGAAGCGTCCGACATGGCGGGGCCGGCGCCGGTCCCGATCAACGATGCGTGCCTGCGGCCGAATGCCGATGTCCCTCGCCGCCCCTCGTCAACCGCTGGAAACCATCCTCCGCCGCTCGATCCGCGCGGAGGCCGATTCCCACGTGCTCGACCTCGCCCGGCCGATCGACCGCTCGCGATGGTACGTCTGCCCCACTTTGACGCCGTTGTATTACACGCCCATCTACGACACGCTGACCGAAGACCAGCGGCGGCGATACAACCAGCTGACCGCGCTCTGCTTCAACGAACTGATCGCATTCTTCGAGCAGAGCTTCGCCGCGAGCGTGCTGGCGGCGACCGCCCGCGCACGGCGCGGCGACGACGAATGGACCGAATGCCTGGAGCGATTCATCCGCGAAGAGCGGCGGCACATCGGCTGGTGGCGCGACCTGAATCGTCTGAGCGAGCCGGAACTTTACGCCGCGACCGACTCGGCGATCGTCCGCTTGCCCGCGGCGCCGCGCGGGGCGCTCGCGCTGCTGACGCGCCATCCCCACTGGTTTCCGGCGGTGTTCTGGGTCATGCTGCTGCTGGAAGAGCGTTCGCTCGACATCTCGCGCCGCAGCCTGCGCCTCGGACCCGACGTGCTCGAGCCGCAGTACCGCGCGATCTATCGACGCCACCTCGAAGACGAAGTTCGGCACGTGCAATTGGACCGCGAACTGATCGCCCGGCATTATGCGCTCCAGCCGCGCTACCGCCGATGGTTGAACGCACGGTTGCTGGGCGTGCTGATCGGCCGCTTCTTTCTGCCGCCCACCCGCTCCGCCGTCCGCGTCATCGAGCGGCTCGTCTTCGAGTACCCGGAACTCGGGAGGAAGCAACGCGAAATGAACCGCCGGCTTCGCGCGCTGGGCGACGACCCGGACTATTGCGAGATGATGTATTCGCGGCGGACGACCCCGCTCGCGTTCTCACTCTTCGATTCGTTCGCGGAAATGCACCACCTGCAACGCGTGCTGAGATCCTACCGCCCGGCGCCTTGCCGGATCGACGCCCCATGAGCGAACACGCCCCGCCCGAGACTCCCATACCGACCCGGCTGAACCTGGCGATCGTCGCCGCGCAGCTCGCGGCCGCCTTCGCGGTCTTCTGCGGGACCGCGGTGGCAGGCTCGTGGTGGGAGCTGGCGCTGCTGGCGGCCGCGTTCGCGGTCGTCGGCAACTCGATCTACGCGGTGGTGCACGAGGCCGAGCACCGCCTGCTGCACCCCTCGCGGAAGCTGAACGACGTGCTGGGCGCGGGGATGGCGCTGTTCTTCCCGGCCCCGTTTCACCTGATCCGGCAGGGGCACATCGGGCATCACCAGCGGAACCGCTCCGACGATGAAGCCTTCGACCTGTTCTTCGACGGCGAAAGCCCGTTGCTCCGGCGATTGCAGCTCTACGGAATTCTCACGGGAATGTACTGGTGGGTCGTCGTGCTGTCGAACTTCGTGGTGCTGGTGCGACCGTCCTTGTTGACGCGGCGAAGCTTCGAGTTCAACCGCCCCTCCGCCGCGCTGATGGAATCGCTCAATCCGAATTACTGGGGGCTGATTCGTCTCGAAGCGTTCCTGGCGATCGCGCTGCACGCGGCCATCGTGTGGGGGATCGGGATCCCGCTTGGGAATTACGTCATCGTCTATTTCGGGTTCGGCTTCAGTTGGTCGGCGATGCAGTACGTGCACCACTTCGGAACCGAGAGGCACGTGCTCCGCGGCGCGCGGAACCTGTGGCTGTTCGCCCCCATCGACTGGCTCTGGCTGCATCACAACTGGCACCGGACGCATCACCGCCATCCCGCCGTGCCGTGGATTCACCTTCCCCGGTTCGGCCGCGCCGAAGACCCCGAACGGGAGTTCCTGGTCCGGCATTACTTCCGCATGTGGCGCGGCCCGCGCCACACCGACGAACACGTCGAGAACCGGTACGCGGGGCGGATCATTCGGTGAACGCCCCCGGCTCCGAATCGTCGAATCGGCGATACGGAGTCGTCGAACCGGGCCGGAGGAACTTCCCATACGAGCATTTCCACGGAAACCTTGAGAGCGACGCTGGGCAACCGCACTGCTCGGTTCCCGCGAGAACCCGGCCGCTTCG
>JBBDNT010000266.1:0-4623 GCA_040877445.1 Planctomycetaceae bacterium | reverse complement strand
CCGGCATTTCCCCCCGCGGGGGCGGCCCGGTCACGCCCAGCCCCGCCGAGCGGCCGACCGGGCCGCTTGCGCGGCACGGAGGATTCCTGAAGAGCTGCACTTTGCTATACTGTGCCCATTGGGGAGCCGATTCAAATCTTCCTACCATTCGCGCGTCGGTCGACGACCGAGGCAGCTTTCGGCTTCGGCACAACTGGCATCGGATGGTTCGTCAGTGGTCATGAACGCAGCCCGCAATAACCGGAGTTGTGACCTTAGTTGGAATACACCTATTGCTTATCCGAACTGCGAGCGGCGGGTCTCACCACTGCGGTGACGCACAAGTCCGTCGTGCAGGCGAAGGCAACCATTTGCCGAGGAGTAAAATCACATGCGGTTCATGGAGGGGGGGCCATCACTACCAGACGCACTTCTCCGAGCGCGAGATGAGGGTCGCGTTGTCTTCTTTTGCGGCGCGGGCGTGTCATGGGCACGCGCCGGTCTCGCAGATTTCTTCGGCCTAGCTGCGTCCGTCATCCGGGAACTGGGGGCTCCAGAGGACAGCGATGCATCTAAGGTCCTGCGGAAGGCGTGGGAGGTTGGCGAAGAACTTGACGTCACGGGACTGATTTCGGCCGACCGTGTGTTCTCCTTACTGGAGCGTGACTTCACTACGCTGGACATCCAATCGGCGGTTGCGAAGAGTCTCGCACCGTCGGCGGACGTCGATCGTTCAGCGCACGAGATCCTGCTTCGCTTGGCGCGCACTCCGAGCCGCAAGATGCAACTTGTGACCACGAATTTCGATCGTCTGTTTGAGTCCGACGGTGTGGACATCCTTCCGTTTCAACCGCCGCGTTTGCCGCAGCCGTCACGATACGACGATTTGGACGGCATCGTGTATCTCCACGGTCGTGTTGATGCGGACTACACCCAAGCGGAGGGGAATGGTTTTGTACTTTCCAGTTCAGATTTCGGTCACGCCTACCTGTCAGAAGGCTGGGCCACGGAGTTCTTCCGAGAAATCGTTCGAAAGTATGTCGTTGTCTTCGTTGGGTATTCTGCAGATGACCCGCCCGTCCATTATTTGCTTGAGGGCCTGAGACGAGATCCCGACTCACTGCACGGGATCTACGCCTTTCAGTCAGACGGGTCGGCGGAACTGACTGCGCGCTGGCAGCACAAAGGCGTCAAGGCGATTGCGTATTCTGATGTCGATGGGCATCGCGCCCTCTGGGAGACGCTCGAATTATGGGCCATCCGAGCCGACGGGCCAAATGAGTGGCGCCAATCGATTCTCGATCGCGCAGTGGCAGGCCCGAGGGAATTGAAACCTCATGAGAGGGGGCAGGTCGCGCACATTGTTTCGACCTACGAAGGCGCTAGAGCGTTTGCCGAGGCAGCACCTCCAGCAGAATGGTTGTGTGTCTTCGATCCTCGGTGTCGGTTTGAGAGGCCGGGAACTCTGGACTACATAACTCCGGATAGCCCAACAATCGATCCATTTGCTTTCTACGGACTGGACAGTGACGAGATTCCGCAACGCCGCGGTGACGACTCTTTCACCCAACCGCGCGAAGTCCCGAGTGATGCCTGGGATGCGTTTGCGATCAACGACTTGGATCAGCAGGACTTGCCACCGCATACCCTCCATGCGGTTCGGAGTCACTCGCCTCTCAACATTCCGGCGTTACCGGCACGTCTTTCGTGCTTCGGGACGTGGATCGCGAATGTTGCCAATCAACCGGCGGCCGTCTGGTGGGCGGTCCGTCAAGAAGTTCTCCATCCGAGCTATCGGCGGACGATTGAATGGCGGCTTTCGCGGCCTCATGAAGAAGTTGATGGCGGGATTCGACGTGTGTGGCGTTACCTTCTCGAGGCGTGGAAGAATCCGCCCGCCGAGGTAGACCGGGACCGGTTTGACTTGAAGCGAGATCTAGAGCGGGATGGATGGTCGCTGGAAGCGGTGCGACGCTTCGTGAAGCTTCGCGAGCCCTATTTGAAGGTGGGGCCGGCGCTGATGTCCCGGCCAGTGCCACCGGCGCCGGAAGACGAGTACCGCATAGTCGATCTGGCTCGGATCGAAGTCGAGTGTCCGGTACCACCGAACGACTCAGACATCCCCGTCGAGTGGTTGTATCAGATCGTCCGGGGACTTCGAGTTTGCCTGGAAGCGGCAGCTCGGCTCTGTGAAGAAGTGAATGATCATCACCGACATCACATCAGCCCAATCGAGCAGGACGAGCGCCCAGACATATCACGCTACCAGCGCACTCGCGGCTTTTCCGGATGCGTCATCAGGTTTGCATGTCTGTACAACCAGCTTGTTACCGTGGATGCACAGCGTGCGAGGGACGAACTTGCGGCATGGCCTTCGGATGACGATACCGCATTTGCGAGACTTCGGTTGTGGGCGAGTGCAAAGCCGGAAGTGGCGGCTCCTGATGCATTTGCTGAGGTGGTACTTCGGTTGCCAGACAATGTCTTCTGGGGCTCCTACCACCAACGAGATCTGCTCATTGCCCTGGCGGCACGGTGGCGCGACATGGCGGACGAGGGCCGCCATGAGATCGAAGCGCGACTCCTAGCCGGACCTTCACGATATGAAGGTGAAAAGGATACCTCGTACCGAGAACATGCAGCATGGTCTGTAATGCAGCGACTGCAATGGCTCACAACGCACGGATGTCTGTTCTCGTTTGATGTTGAGAGCGAGATCGCTACTCGCAAGTTGGATGCTCCGAACTGGAAACCGCAGTACGCGGAGCGTGCAGCGGGGTCATGGGAGATGCGAAGCGGATGGGTCGCGACCGACACTGAGCACGGCGCGCTCATTCGCGAACCAATAGGCTCAATCCTCTCGAAAGCCTGCGAGTTGTCTGGGCGTTCAGAAAGTGACAGTCTCAGAGAGCACGATCCATTTGCCGGACTGTGCTCTGAACACCCCAAGCGTGCCTATCTCGCACTTGCGCACGCAGCGCGGCACGACGAGTGCCCGGAATGGGCATGGAAGACATTCCTTAGTTCGGACTCCAGAGAGAAGGATCCCTCGGTATGTTCAGCAGTCATCGCGGCACGGCTTTGTCGGTTTTCAAACGAGATTCTGTCTGAGTTGCTCTATCCCACAACGTGGTGGCTGCAGAGACTCAGCAAGGCCCTCTCCACTGACTATCCCGAGGTGTTCGACCGCTTCGTGCATCGAATGATCGACGTCGTTAGAACCCTTCCAGAGAGTGCGTCCTCTGCCGTGCTTGATTCGGGTCGTGGACGGGATTGGGTCACGGAAGCGATCAATTCGCCGGTCGGATATGTGGTTCGCGCGGTATTCGACGACGTCAGATTTCAGGATGCTGCTGGGATGAGTACGGGTCTTGGCCCGATCGAGCAATGCCTGGCGTTGTCCGGCGATCCTCGGCGCCACGCCATCGCATTGGCGTCACACCATCTTGCGTGGTTACACGCAAATGCCGCCAATTGGACGGAGCGGTACCTTATTGCCCTTCTTGATGGGAATGACGATGAAGACCGAGAGGCGTTTTGGGCCGGGTTCTTTTGGAATCCAGGAGTGTTGAGCCCAGCGTTGTACTTGCGAATCAAGGCCGGGCTGCTGACGGTTGCAAAGGATGGAGCCCGGTCACGCGAGGGTCACGTGCAGTCACTCGCGTACCTGCTACTCACGGGATGGGTGTCGTCTGCTGAGAATGAAAATCGTCGCTGGGTGGATAGTTCGGAGCTCAGAGATGTCGTACTTCATGGTGGTGACGAGCTCCGATCTCAAGTGCTGTGGCAGTTTGAACGGATGTTGCGGAACGAGGATGCTGATAAGCGGGAAGAATGGCAAGACAGGGCTCGTGAATTCTTCGACGAAGTGTGGCCGAGGCAACGTTCGGTCAAGACTCCGGAGATGACGGCTCGGATAATTGACGTTCTTCTTGCGCACGCGGACGGTTTCAGCAGGTTGATCGATGTCGCGTCGCCATTGCTGACAACCGTCCGCGATGCGACAAGACTTCACATATACTTCCGAGAGGATGTGAGGAATCTGATCGAAGCGCATCCAGAACGATTTCTTCATCTCTTGCACATCGTGCTGCCTGAGGATATTCGTTACTGGCCGTACGGGGTCAATGACGCTCTTGACATGATTGCTGAGGCAGACGAGTCATTGCTGACAGACGCCCGCTTGCGCGAGCTGCGGCGCAGGTGGGACGCAAGGTAACCTTCGAATGATTCGCTGTAGGTGTCGTTCAATGACAGTAGGTGAAGCAAAGCCCCGAGGTGTGTCTTTGCGAGCGTTCTTCGGTTAGTTCGACTGAAGGGCGTTTCGCAATCGGCTCGCTGGCTGGCGCGTGAGGGCCGGGAGTGGATCGACTGGGCCGCCGCGGTTCGCGAGGCGCCGAGGATGCTGCCCCAAGCGTTGCTGCTTATCAGAAATGCCAACGCCGCGAACCGGCGGGTGATCGCGGTGACGTGCCCGTTCACTCCCCACGGCTTGGCCTCACCGGAGCGAACAGAAAAAAACGTCCCGAACCAATCGGTCAGGGCGAGAAGATCGCACAATGCGTCGATCATTCGTCGTCCGCGTGCTCCGGGCAGAGGCCCATGTAGTAGGCCTCGACGAAGTTGAGGCTCGAAATGTCCTCG
>JBBDNT010000265.1:0-13276 GCA_040877445.1 Planctomycetaceae bacterium | reverse complement strand
CATGACGTTCATGGTCTCGACGATCATGATCGCGCTCCCCTCGGCCATCAAGACCTTCAACTGGATCGGCACGCTGTGGGGCGGCCGGCTGCAGTTCAACACGGTGCTGCTCAATTGCGTGGCGTTCGTCTCGCTTTTCGTGGTGGGCGGGCTGTCGGGAATCTTCATGGCGGCTGTCCCGGTCGACATCTACATCCACGACACCTACTTCATCGTCGCCCACTTCCATTACGTGCTGTTCGGGGCGACGTTGTTCGGCGTGTTCGCCGGAGTCTTCTTCTGGTTCCCGAAGATGTTCGGCCGGTCGATGAACGAAGGACTGGGCAAGCTGCACTTCGCGCTGACGTTCATCGGCTTCAACGGCACCTTCTTCCCGATGCACCTGCTGGGCGTGGCGGGAATGCCGCGACGATACGCCGACCCGTACATGCATCCCTATCTCGAACACCTGCTGCCGATGAACCAGTTCATGACGGTCTCGGCGATCATCATGGGACTGGCGCAGTTCATCCTGCTGGGAAACTTCTTCTACAGCATGTTCTTCGGCCCGAAAGTCGGGCGGAACCCGTGGCGGGCGAACGGTCTGGAATGGTCCGCCCCGTCGCCTCCTGGACACGGCAACTTCGACGTTCCCCCGGTCGTGTTCCGCGGCCCGTACGAATACTCGTCGCCGCTCGTCGACGAGGACTACCTCATGCAGACGCGGTACATCCCGCCGGAGGAACGCAGACCACAGGCGGAACCGCGGCCGGTGCATTGAGTGACGAGTGACGAGTGACGAGTTACGAGTTACGAGTTACGAGTTACGAGTTACGAGTTACGAGTTACGCGCGAAACCGCAAGCGAGTGGCTTCTTTCTTCTTTCTTCTTTCTTCTTTCTTCTGAAATGTCCCCCTACCAACCGACGCTCCATCGACTCGCGATCGCGACCGCCGTGCTGGCGCTGTTGCCGATCACCGTCGGCGCGCTCGTCACCACCATGAAGTGGGGCATGGCCTTTCTCGACTATCCGACTTCCGACGGCCACAACATGCTGCTTTACCCGTGGCTGAAATCGGCGAGCGACAAGTTCACCGAGCACGGCCATCGGCTGGCGGGAATGCTGATCGGCATCGTGAGCGCCGGACTGATGGTCGTTGCCTGGATGAAGGAATCGCGCGGTTGGGTGAAGGTCGCCGCGACCATCATCCCCTTCTGCGTTCTGTTGCAAGGTCTTCTTGGCGGCGCCCGCGTCCTCGCCGATGACGAGCGGATGGCGATGTTCCACGGCAGCTTCGCCGCGGTCGTGTTCACGCTGATGGCCGCCGTCGCGATGTGGACCGGCCGCCGGTGGATCGAGCTCTCCGGCGACGCGGCCGAAGCCGAGTCCGACCGCCGCTTGAAGCCGCTGGCGTTCGCACTGCCGTTCGTGGTGTTCGGGCAGTATCTGCTGGGGGGCGCGTTGCGGCATCTGGGAACGATGCTCCACGAGCACATCGGCATGGCGGTGATCGCCTCGCTGTTCGCGATTCTGGTCGCGGTGCAGGGAATGCGCAGCGGCGTGCCGATGCTGCGCCGTTCGGCGGGCCTGATTCTCGCGGTGCTGCTCGCGCAGGTCGCGCTCGGCATCGGCTCGTACGTGACGAAGTTCGGTTTCGCGACATGGGGAGTCGTGGCGGTGCAGCACTCGTTGCCGCAGGTCGTGTTTCGCACTTCGCACACGGTGGTCGGAATGCTGCTGCTGACGGCGGCGGTGCTGCACGCATTGCGCGTGGCGCGGGTCGCTGAGTTCGCCCGTAGGACGGATTGCCGATCCGTCCGTTCGATCGTGGAGTTCGTTCCCGGGCGGACGGATTACAAATCCGTCCTACCGAAAGGGGGTGCGCGATGAAGAGCGTTCCTCCCGCGACGATTTATGCCGCCCCGGCGCGCGCCGTCGCGTCGCGCGTCCGCGGGGCGCTCGCGTCGCGCTTCGCCGATTATCTCGAACTCACCAAGCCGCGAATCGCGGCGCTGGCGTTGCTGACGGTGATGGTCGGTTACACGCTCGGCGCGGCCGATCACTGGCGACTCGCGCCGCTGCTGCACGCGCTGGCCGGCGTCGCGCTGGTCGCGGCGGGTTCGAGCGCCCTCAACCAGTTCCTCGAATGGCGGACCGACGCGTTGATGCGGCGGACCGCGTCGCGCCCGCTGCCGAGTGGACGGATCGCACCGATCGAGGCGCTCGCCTTCGGATCGGCGTTGGGAATCGCCGGGGTCGCGTACCTGGCCCTGCGGGTGAACGCGCTCACGGCCGCGCTGTCCGCGGCGACGCTCGTGCTGTACGTGTTCGCCTACACTCCGGCGAAGCGAACGACCGGCCTGTGCACGACGATCGGCGCGATCCCCGGGGCGATGCCGCCGGTCCTGGGCTGGGCGGCGGCCGGGGGCGCGCTCGATCACGGGGCGCTGGCGTTGTTCGGGATCCTGTTCCTGTGGCAGTTCCCGCATTTCCTGGCGATCGGCTGGCTGTATCGTGACGAATACGCCGGCGCGGGGTTGAAGATGCTTCCCGCCGCGGGGCGCTCCGCGCGGATCGTCGGCTTGCTCAGCGTCGGATACGCATTGGCGCTCGTGCCGATCAGCCTGTGGCCGACGCGGCTGGCCTTGGCGGGCGACTGGTATTTTCTCGCGGCGACGCTGCTCGGCGCGGCGTACGCGGCGGGGGCGGTGCGGTTCCTCGTGCGGGGAACGCAGGGCGCCGCCCGCGGATTGCTGTGGATCTCGCTGGTGTATCTTCCGCTCGTGCTGCTGGCGCTCACGGCCGACTATTTGCGACTGACGAGTTGATCGAGGGACGAGAGGCGCGAAACCGCAAGCGTGTGGCCGCTTACTGCTTACTGCTTACTGCTTACTGCTTACTGCTTACTGCTTACTGCCGACCCACCACGAATCATGTCAACTCACACCGGCGCTCCCGCGGTGAAGATGGGGCTGCCCATTCCCAATTCCAAGTTGGGAATGTGGCTGTTCCTCGGCACCGAAATCATGTTCTTCACGGCCTTCATCGGGACGTACATCGTGCTCCGTCTCGGCTCGGACGGCTGGCCGACCGATCCCGACGTCACGCACATTCATATCTGGGCCGGCGGCGTCAACACGTTCGTGCTGATCCTGTCGAGCTATTTCGTCGTCGTCGCGCACGAGGCGATGAGTCATCACGACTTCAGGAAGGCCCTCAAGACCGTCTGGCTGGTGATGGCGCTCGCTTTCGTGTTCCTGGGAATCAAGGCCTACGAATACTACGGCAAGATCGACCACCAGATTCTCCCCGGACGGATCGCCGAATCGACCGAGCAGTCGGTGCGGGCGACTCTGGTTCAAGCGCAGGCGGCCGCCACTCCGGCGGTGCTCGAGCGCTGGCAGGCGGAGCGGAACGACGCGCTCGGCGGCGGCGATTACACCGACTCCGCCGTCGCCGCCGCGATCGAACGCCCCATCCGCTACGATTCGTTCGTGAAGCACTTGAAGCAGAACGTGGCCTTCGGCTACGCCCTCGACCATCGGCTCACGCGGTGGACCACGACTGACGGCGACGTCGTCGAAGGGTATCCCAAGCCGGCCGCATCGCTCGGGGAAGCGGCGGCCGATGCGACGCCGGTCGGCGGCGTGCCCCCCATCGAGGTCGTCGTCACGCAGGGAACGGTGGCCGGCGAGACGTTGCGGCCGAATCAGATGCTCACGCTCCAAGCCGACCAGGTGCGCTTCACCGCGGTACTCGAAGACACGCCTCCGCTCACCGTGAAGAACGTCAACGACTATCTGCACGACTGGACGGAGGAGGATCCGGAAGTGAAGCGCGTGCTCGGCTCGGTGCACGCCCCGACTCCGATGCCCTATGGCAACCTGTTCGCCTCGACGTACTTTCTGATGACCGGTTTTCACGCCATCCACGTGGTCGTGGGGATGATCCTGTGGGGTTTCGTGCTGTGGCAAGGGGCGGCGCTGCACGCCGGCTGGTCCGACTGGGTCGAGAACAGCGGCCTGTACTGGCACTTCGTCGACCTCGTATGGATCTTCCTGTTCCCATTGATTTACATCATGTGAGGCGACGGGGGCGGACGGAACACCGCGGCGCGCGAAACAAGGCGCGAAACCGCAAGCGTGTCGCCTGCCGACCCTCGACCCTCGACCCTCGACCCTCGACCTCAACCCTCTCCGCCCATGTCCCACGCTCGCGACTCTCATCACGGCAACTACTTCGCCATCTTCCTCGCCCTGTGCGTGCTGACGGGGCTGTCGGTCGTGGCGGACGTCATCGATCTCGACAACAAGAGGATCGTGCTGACGATCGTGTTCGCGATCGCGACCGCGAAGGCGTTGTTCGTGATGCTGTATTTCATGCACCTCAAGTTCGAGGGAAATTGGAAGTACGTGCTGTTGGCACCCACCATCATTCTCGCGATGGGCATTCCGCTGGCGCTCCTGCCGGACATCGGCGTGCATTACTACGTGCGGGACGTGCCCCAGCAGCAGGACGTGCGGCAACTGCGGGCCGGACAGGAAGCCGAGCGGCAGGCCGAGCAAAATGGCCAGTCGCAGGCCCCCAACGACGGGCACGGGCATTGATGGCCGTCCCCCCCGCGATCGCGCTCCAAGCCCTCGCCCATCGGTACGGCGACCACCAAGCGCTCGACGACGTTTCCTTCGACGTGGCCGCGGGCGAAATCTTCGGCTTGCTCGGTCCCAACGGCGGCGGGAAGACGACGCTGTTCCGTGTCCTCGCCACGCTGCTCCCGGTGCAGCGGGGCAGGGCGACGCTGGCCGGTTTCGACGTCGCCGGCGACCCGGAAGCGGTCCGCCGCGCGATCGGCGTCACGTTTCAATCCCCGAGCCTCGACAAGAAACTCACGGTCGCCGAGAACCTGAAGCATCAGGCGCACCTCTATGGCCTGTCCGGCGCGACGATGAGAACGCGAATCGACGACCTGCTCGCGAAACTCAGCCTGTCGGACCGGCGGAGCGATCGCGTCGAATCGCTTTCCGGCGGAATGCAGCGCCGCGTCGAGATCGCCAAGGGGCTGCTGCACGAGCCGCGCGTGCTGCTCCTCGACGAGCCGAGCGCCGGACTCGATCCCGGCGCGCGGCACGACCTGTGGCGGTATCTCGCGCAACTGCGGGCCGAGGCGGAAGTGACCGTGCTCGTCACCACGCACCTCATGGACGAGGCGGAGCGGTGCGATCGGTTGGCGATTCTCGACCGCGGCCGAATCGTCGCCCTCGGCACGCCGGACGAATTGCGCTCGTCGGTCGGCGGCGATTGTCTCACGATCCGCGGCGACCGTCCGGACGAACTCGCGAGGCGGATCGCCGAACGGTTCCAGGTGCATTCCCAGCGTGTGGGGGACGCGCTCCGCATCGAACGCGAACGGGGCCACGACCTGCTCCGTGAACTCGTCGACGCGTTTCCGGGAGAGATCGAGAGCATCGCCTTGGGCAAGCCGACGCTGGAAGACGTTTTCATCGCGCGCACCGGCCACCGTTTCTGGGACGACGCGAAAGGAGAAAGCAGTAGGCAGTCTGCAGTCGGCAGTAGGCAGTAGGCAGCCACCCGCTTGCGGTTTCGCGCCCTTTCGACCCTCGACCCTCGACCCTTCCCATGCGTTCCTTCTGGCTTCCCGTCTGGACTCTCTCGCAGCGCGAGCTGGTGCGGTTCTTTCGCCAGCGGACGCGGATCGTCGGGGCGTTGGGGCAGCCGATTCTGTTCTGGATTCTGTTCGGGGCCGGCCTCCGCGGCTCGTTCCAGGCGCCGAAGTGGGCCGATCGCTCGATGAGCTACCAGGAGTACTTCACCCCCGGCGTGGCGGTGATGATCCTGATGTTCACGGCGATCTTCTCGACGATCTCGATCATCGAGGATCGCCGCGAAGGGTTTCTGCAAGGCGTGCTCGTCGCGCCGATCTCGCGGACGGCGCTGGTGTTCGGCAAGCTCTGCGGCGGGACCGTGCTGGCGGTTGCGCAGGCGGCGGCGTTCCTGCTGATCGGCCCGGCGTTGGCGTGGCTGGGCCTCGCGCCTACAATCGAGACGGGCGGCGGAATGGGCCTGCTGGACGTGCTGTTCCTGTTCGGCTTCATGACGTTGCTCGCGTTCGCGCTGACTGCCCTGGGTTACGCCATCGCCTGGCCGATGGATTCGACTCACGGCTTCCACGCGATCATGAGCATCTTCCTGATGCCGATGTGGCTCCTCTCCGGCGCGTTCTTTCCTGGCGAGGGATCGACCTGGCTGTCGTGGGTGATTCGGCTCAATCCCCTGACCTACGGCGTGGCGGGGCTGCGACGATTGATGTATCCGGAGCGAACCTTCGGCATGACCCCCGACCTTCCCGCCCTGGGGCCGAGCGTGCTGGTGACCGTGTTGTTCTGTGCCGTCTGCGTGACCTTGTCGATCCGGCTGACGCGGCGGCGAACTTCGAAGGATGCGCGATGAACGAAAGTGGAACGATCCGGAATGTCGAACCGGCGACGGATGTCCGCGAAGAGGCGAATCCCGTGCAGCCGCGGTTGTGGCTGTGGGTCGCCGGTTCGGTGATGTGGGTGGCGGTCGGCGTCGCCGCGGTGTACTTGTACGCGAACCGCCCCGACGCTCCCGTTACGGTATTGAAATCGAACGGCGGGGCAAGCGGCGAATCGGCCGCGCCGGCCGCGCAACCGCCGGAGATGGTCTGGGATCCGAACGGCGTCGAGGACTTCGAATTCGCGGAATGCCGCGGGGGGACGGTGAGCAAGCAGGATCTGCTAGGCAAGCCGTGGCTGGCGACGTTCGTCTTCACGCGGTGCCAGGGGACGTGCCCGCGGATCATGCGGTCGACCCATGAACTGGAGCGCGCCCTGAAGGACGTCGACCTGCGGTTCGTTTCGTTCACGGTCGATCCCGAGTTCGACACGGTCGAGGTGCTCAGGAAGGAGGCCGAGAACTACGAGGCGCCCGAGGGGCGCTGGCTGTTGCTCACGGGCGATCGGGCGAAGATCTACCATTTGATCGCCAAGAGCTTCCAGATGCCGGTGAAGGAGATCACCGGCCCGGAACGGCAGCCGGGGTTCGAGGTGCTGCACTCGAACAACATCATGCTCGTCGACGCGGGCGGCGTGGTGGTGGGCAAGTACGACGGCACGAACGGCGAGGACATGGCGAAGCTCCGCCGCCGCGTTCGCGAGATGGTTCCCGCCGAGACGAAAGCGTCGCGATGAACTCGGTGGGGGCAGACAATTCCTGTCTGCCCCTCCCCGGTGCGAGGGCTGCGGCAGAGGCAACGGCTGATTCCGGCAGACAAGAAAGTCTGCCCCACCCGACACAAGGCGGGCAGTAGCTCGACAGAGCATGAACGATCCTTCCCGCCGCATCGTCGCCGTCGTGTTCGATCTCGACGGGCTGATGTTCAACACGGAAGAAGTCTTCAACCGCGCCGGCCGCGAATTGCTCCGCCGCCGCGGACAGGAGATGTCGGAACAACTGCTCTCGGCGATGATGGGCCGCCGCGCGCCGGAAGCATTCGCGATTCTGATCGCAACTCTCGGCCTCCGCGAAACGGTCGAAGAATTGATGGCCGAGTCGGACGCGATCTTCAACGCGATGCTGCACCAGCATATCGCCCCCATGCCGGGCCTGTTCGAGCTGCTGGCGGTGATCGAGAAACGCGGATTGCCGAAAGGGGTGGCGACGTCGTCCGGCCGCGCGTACCTGGAAGACGTGCTCGGGCGGTTCGATCTGCTCGAGCGGTTTCCGCTCACGCTCGCCGCGGAAGACGTGACGCGGGGCAAGCCCCACCCGGAGATCTATCTGACGGCGGCGGATCGGCTCGGCGTCGCGCCGGCGGAAATGCTGGTGCTCGAAGACAGCGAGGCCGGGACGAAGGCGGCGGCCGCCGCGGGGGCGGTCGCGGTCTCGGTCCCGCACTTGCACAGCGCCGCGCACGATTTCTCGCCCGCGGCGTTCGTCGCCGACAGCCTGATCGACCCCCGCGTGCTGTCATTGTTGCAGTAGCGTCACCACCACGACCGCGTGCCGGTGCCTTGCAGCGTGCTTCGCCGCGGGAGGTCGATCGTCGCGGGGGGCGGCTCGACTTCCCGCGCGCGATAGCGACGGCCGCTGGGGTCTTCGCTCCAGTTGCGGCGCAAGTACCATTCCGACTCCCAGCTCGTGCTGCGCGGCGCATGGAACGATCGCCCCTGCCGCAGGGCGTGCCATTGCCAGTAGCCTCCTCCCTCGCGCGCGCCGATGTTCTGATATTGCGGCCAGCGGTTGAAGTTCTCCGACCGCAACGAACGGGCCGATTCGGTGTACCCGATCTGGGCCTCCGCCGGCGAAACGATCGCGACGGCCAACAGCACCGCGCCGATCGGACCGAGGGTTCGCATCAGGATCGAATTCAGGATCGAACGCATGGGATGTCTCCTTCTTTCGCGTCATTCGGACTGCCTTCGAGATCGAGCGCGTCGCTCCACTCGGTGACTTTCCGCGACCAGCGTCGATCAGCGCCTTGCGACTCGCGTTTCGCCGTCGTCATTTCCGCCCCCTTTCCGGCGATTTCCCCGGATCATTCAGACCATTCTTCGCATCGCGGAAGGGCGGACGAATCGGGAACGTGTCTGATAGGACCGTGGGGAAAAACCTTGCGCCGCCGTGTTCGCCTCATCGGTCGGCGGCCGCCTAAGTTGACTTCGCTCGGCGGCCGGGTAGAATGGAGGGACTGGCGCCGCTCTTCCTTCCTGCTTCGCCAAAGCGGGCAAACCGAGTGGACATCCGCCGCGGACAGCCTCTGCGCTGTGCGAATCGTGCCGGAGTGTCCCGGAGTCCGCGTGGCCGCGTCTCCACCTCCCCCGCCTTCGCCCCTCGCGGATCTCTCCGCCGCGGCATTCAGTCCCCACCCCAACCTCGCTGCGCAGGAGCTTTCCGATGATCGATTTGCTCGCATTCTTCATGCCGGGTTGGCAGGAACTGCTGATCGTCGGCTTCATCGTGCTGCTCTTGTTCGGCAAGCGGCTTCCCTCGGTGATGCGTTCGTTGGGAACGAGCATCGTCGAGTTCAAGAAGGGCGTGAGCGGGATCGAGGACGAAGGCGACCCGAACAAGGGGCGGGACGCGAAAGACGAACACGCCTGAGCGCGGGCCAACGTGACGCGAAATCGGCGCGACCGGCGTGCGTGGTCCGTTTCACCGGCGCTCCGCGGCTTCGTATATTTCCAAGGCAGTCGTTTCAGGGGGAACGAAGATGGACGCTTTGCTCGCTTTCGGATTCATGCCGGGCATGGGAGAGATGTTGATCGTCGGGGTCATCGCGCTGCTGCTGTTCGGCAAGCGGCTGCCCGAAGTCGCTCGCAGCCTGGGGAAGGGGATCGTCGAGTTCAAGAAGGGGGTCTCGGGGATCGAGACCGAGGTGGACCGCGCGGTCTACTCGACGTCGTCATCGAGCGCGAGCCGTCCCGCTCCGCACGACGACCGCGACCAGGTCTCCGCACCCAAGTTCGAGCCGCCCACGAGTGAACCCGCCGATGCGGAGGCGCGGACGTCATAGCGCCGCGAATCTTGGATCGAAACGCTTGCGGTTTCGCGCCGTCGATTCGCGCCGTGCGAAACGTCTCGCCCCCCTTGCCGATTCGGGGCGCTCCCTCATGCCGGAGATCATCGCGCTCACCACCGATTTCGGCACGACCGGCAGCTACGTCGCCCAGATGAAGGGAGTCATCCTCGGCGTCGCGCCGGACGTGCGAATCGTGGACGTGACGCACGCGATTTCGCCGCAGGACGTGGCCGAGGGGGCGCTGCTGCTCGCCGAATGCGTTTCCGCCTTTCCCCCGGGAACGATTCACGTCGTGGTCGTCGATCCGGGGGTCGGCACGACGCGGCGGATCGTCGCAGCGGAGATCGGCGACTGGCGGTTCGTCGCCCCGGACAACGGCGTGCTCTCCGCCGTCGCGCGTCGGCACGACGTGCGCCGCGTCGTCGAACTCACCGACGCCCGGTGGTGGCGCGCGGCGATCTCTTCGACGTTTCATGGCCGCGACATCATGGCCCCCGTCGCCGCGCGATGGGCGACGGGCGTCGATCCGATCGAGTTCGGCCGTCCCGTCGAAGGTCCGCTGCGGTGTCTGGCGTTCGTCGAGCCGCGAACGTCCGGGAACGCGATCGTGGGGCAGGTCGCGCGGTGCGACGCGTTCGGCAACCTGATCACGAACGTCCCCGGTTGGTGGTTCGCGAAGGATGCCGAGCAGGTGATCGTCACGGTTCGCGGGCGGACGTTGTCCGGCCTGTGTCGCACGTACGGCGACGTTCCGCCGGGGGAACCGCTCGCGCTCGTCGGCAGTCACGGGTTCGTCGAGATCGCCGTGAATCAGGGGGATGCGCGGGCGGTCCTCGAGGCGCGAGTGGGCAGCGAAGTTCGCATCGAACGCGGGACTCGCGCCGACGACATGGGAACGCGCGCATGATCGGCCCACCGGCGGGACTCTTCATCACCGGCACCGACACCGGCGTCGGAAAGACCTACGTCACGGCGATCATCGTCCGTGAACTGCGCGACGCCGGCGTGCGGGTCGGCGCGTGCAAGCCGGCGTGCAGCGGAGCCGTGTTCGATTCCGACGGACTCCCGCACTGGGGCGATGTCGACGCGCTCGCCGCCGCGCTCGGCGGCGAGTTCGACGACCGTCTCGTCGGCCCGCAGCGATTTCTCGCGCCGCTCGCGCCGCCGGTCGCGGCGCGGAAGGAAGGAAAGCGGGTCGATGCGCTTCTCCTTCGCGGGTGCGTCGCCGCCTGGAAGGACCGCGTCGACGTGCTGCTGGTGGAGGGAGTCGGCGGGCTGTTGTGCCCATTGACCGAGCGGGAGTCGGTCGCGGATCTGGCGGGCGATCTGGGTTATCCGCTGTTGATCGTGGGCCGGCTCGGGTTGGGGACGATCAATCACACGCTGCTGACGGTCGAAGCCGCGAAAGCGCGGGCGTTGCCGATCGCGGGGATCGTGTTGAGCGAGTCCGTGGATCGTCGCGAAACCGCAAGCGATGAGGGGGCCAGCGAGGCGACGAATCCGGAGGAAATCGCCGCGCGGACCGACGTGCCGGTGCTCGGCGTGGTGCGATTCGGCGAGTGCGCGTTGCGTCGCGACGGCGTGCCGGTCAGAATGGATTGGCGGGCTGAACTGTCGGGCACGAAAGGTGATTGATGGCATTCGAAGTGACGTGTGGCCACTGCCAGGGTCGGCTGCTGATCGAGACTCCCGGAATCACCGTCGCCTGCCCGCATTGCGGCGCGCACATCACCGCGGACGACCCGGAGGCGAACGAACCCGTCGCTCCGGCAGTTGCCGCGGACTCCGTCGCGGAGCCCGCTCCGGCGACCGTCTCCGAGGCCTCTCCCGCGGCTTCGACCGCGCGCGCGGACGGCGATGGTGCGCCGCACAGCGGTCCTCCCTCCGCCGACGCCGCCATGTCGCTCGACTATCCCGACTTCAGCGGCTTGAACACCCACGAAGACGCGCCGCTGGCGGGGTTTCCCAGCTTTCGGGATTCGGCGATCGATTTCGCTTCGTCCGCCGTCGCTTTTCCCGCGCTGACCGCATCGCCCGCGGGGTCGGCGGCGACGGGGAGCGCACCGTGGCCCGCGTCGAAATCATCCGCGGCGGAACCCAGGCCGGCCGGCGAGGCGAAGTCGTCGGACAAGAAGAGCGAGTACGCGGCGGCGGCCGCGCGGCGTCCCGCGGCCACGGTTCCATTGAGCTGGTTCATCGTCGTCGCGGGATTGGCGAGCGCCTTGCTGATGGCGTGCGCCATCCTGGTCGCGAGCCGGAATGCCGCGCAGCCGCACCATTTGGAGAGCTTGCCGGACGTCGTGCCGCCGGTCAGCCCTTCCGGCCAGATTCAACGGACCCTGTACGATCACATCGCCGAAGTCGCGCCGGGCCATACGTTGTCGCTTCCAGACAAGCAACAGCGGCGGTTCGGGAACCTGCTCGTCGAGCCGCTCGAGGTCACCCGCGAGCCGCTGGTGTTCAAGCACTACAAGAGCAACCGGACCGACACGACGCCGAACCCGGTGCTCAAGTTGTGGCTGCGACTGGAGAACGTCTCCGACCGGCAAGCGTTCGTCCCATTGGATGCCGAGTTGCTGTGGGGACAGGCGCAGTACGTCGAGGGGGAGCGCCGGGCGAACACGTTCGTCAGCACGGTCGCGGACAAGGGAAAGCCGTCGCGGCACGTGCCGGCTTTGCTGCATTCCCCGGATTTGGAGTTCCAGCCGAAGAACATTCCCTTGGGCCGCAAGCTCGCGCCGGGCGAAGAAATGCGAATCTGCATTCCGTCGGAAGAACACGGAGTCGACAAGCTCCACGGTCCGCTCATCTGGCGGGTGCATCTGCGGAAGGGGCATCATCCCCGCTCGGGCCGCGGAGTGACGACGCTGGTCGAAGTCGCGTTCGATTCGTCGGAGATTCGATAGCGCGGCGTGGGCGGGTAGGACGGATTTGTAATCCGTCGTGCCCGCCTGGGAACTCGGCGCGATACTCCGACGAGACTCCGCCGAGGTCGTTGATCGAAAATTGGCCTTCCCACCGTGCTCGGGCGGACGGAATACAATTCCGTCCTACGTCCGCTTCCGCGAACGTCGCGTTCGACTGGGACGACTTGGTGGCAGCACCCATCCTACACGCCGTCGCGCAGGTTCTCGGGGTTCGCGCGCGACCACCGGCGGTATAGGAAGTACGCCGGCACGCCGAACGCCGTCAGCACCAGGCCGATGAGCGACTCCCGCGGCTCTCCCCGAAAAATGTGGTACATGAACCAACCGTAGAACGCGAGGTACAACAGCGGCGTCAGCGGATAGCCGTGCGTGCGGTAGGGTCGCTCCCAGTTCGGCCGGCGAATGCGGAGGACGATCACCGCGGCGACCGTCGCCATGTAGAACAGGCTGGCCGAGAAGACGATGTAACGCGACAGCACGCCGAAGATTCGCTCCATCCCCTTCAGCGAATCGTCCGCCGCGCGTTCGACCAGGGACGCCGTCGCGATGGCCGAGCCCACGACGATTTCCTTCGCCGAGGGGGGCGGCTTCGCGCGGTCGAACAGCGGCGACGCCACGTAAGCCGCCGTCCCGATCACGATCGCGCTCGCCATCACCCCCTGCACGACGATCGCCACGACCGGCGTGCGGTAGACCGCGTGGACGCGCCCCAGTCCGCGGAAGAAGATGTCGTCCCGGCCCATGGCGAACGAGATTCGCGGGCCGTTGAGCATGTTGCTGTTGATCGCCCCCAGCGTGCTGCACATGATG
>JBBDNT010000264.1:5020-13361 GCA_040877445.1 Planctomycetaceae bacterium | reverse complement strand
GATTCCAGCGTTGCTGTCGTGGCGAAATGGAACTCGGAACCTGGAACTTGGAACTACTGTTGTTCGAAGAATGGCCTGAAACGTTGCTCTGGCGGACGGAATACGATTCCGTCCTACGACGCCTGCTCGTCGAATTCCCACCGACAACCGCTCCCTCACAGTCGCGGCTCATTGCTCACCGACATCGCCGCCGTAGTACGCTTCGGTCGCGATGCCGGTTCGTTCGGCGACGGTCGCGACGATGCGGTCCACCTCGGCGTTCGACAACGACCGTACGAAGCTCTCCGCCGGGGGGCGGGCCACGGTATAGACCTGCACCAGCCGCAAGCGTCCTCCCGCGGCGACGACTTCGTTCAGCCGATCGCAGTAGGCGGAGATTTCGGCGTCGGTCGGCGGATCGTCGTGGATCCGCATGAACAGGCTTTGGATCACCAGCGGGCGCATGCGGGCCGCCTCGGTGATGTTCTCGAGCACGCGGCGGAAGGGAATCGTGGTGCGTTCGACGAGGCGGTAATATTCTTCGGTTCCCGCGTCGAGCTTGGCCCAGATTTCGCCGTTGTTCTCGTCGAGCAGCGCGAGTCCGCAGCGCACCGCCGGGCGATGGAACATGCTGGCGTTGGTGATCAGCACGAGCTTCACGCCGTCGAGTCCGTGGGCGCGCTTCAGCTCGGCCACGCGGGCGATGATGTCGTCGAAGTTGCGATACGTCGTGGGCTCGCCGTCGCCGGAGAAGGCGATATCGTTCAGCCGGCGCAGTCCGGCGGGAACGTCGGCGAACTTTCCCGCGCGGAACAGTTCGCCCGACGTGACGAGCGCCAGCATCGCCTTCAACTCGGCGAGCATTCCGTCGAGATCGACGAACCGCGTCTCCGACTCGCTCCGTCGATCGACCTGGCAGTAGATGCAGTCGAAATTGCAGACCTTGTCCGGGTTGAGATTCACGCCGATCGAGATCCCCCGGCTGCGCCGCGAGAGCACGGGGTAGACGTACCGATTGCGTTCCCACGCGCGGGAGTGGTCGGCCAGCAGGGGAAGCCGCGTCGGGGCGGTCGTCTCGCTCATTTCACTCCTTGCGGATCGCCCACAGCGAGTCGTAACTGCGGAGATAGATCGTGCCGTCGGAGATCGCGGGAGACGCGGCGAGGCTTTCGCCGATGTCGTTCTGTGAAACGATTTCGAACTCCCGCCCCGCCTTGACGACCGTGACCTTCCCATCGCGAGCGGAGAGATACACGTGCCCGTCGGCGTACACGGGAGAGGCGCGGTGCCGGTCGCGGTGCGTCCGTTCGTAGTACAATTCTTCGCCGGTCGCGGCGTCGAGCACGAGGAGGTTCCCGTTCTCGCGGCACAGGTAGACCAGTCCGTCGTGAATCAGCGGGGAGGGGACATCGGGCGTGTCGCTGGGACGGCTCCAGATGTGGGCCTCGGCCTTGTTGGTGATGTCTCCCTCGAAGCCGGGGCGGATCGCGATCACCCTCTCGTTCTTCGCGGTGGGGACGACGATGATTCCCGGCGCCCACCCGGGGGAAGCGACCATTCGCAACGTGGTGTGATAGGCCTTGGCGGGGTCGCCGTGCGGATTGAGTCCGCCGCACCGCCACAATTCGCGTCCGGTGGCGAGATCGTGAGCGATGATGAAATCAGCCCCGTGCGTGATGAGGAACTTCTGCGCGCCGTCGTCGTAGATCAGCGGCGAAGCGTAGCCGTGTTCGTTCTCGCCGTAGGCGCCGGTGTCGCGGGGCTGCTTCCACAGTTCCTTTCCGGTCGCCGCTTCGAGGCCGACGACGTAGGCCTCCTTGGTTTCGACGCGGCGGTCGCCGTGAATGATCTGCAGGAACAGCCGGCCTTCGTCGTCGATGACGGGGCTGGGGGTCATTCCGAATTGAATGTCGAACCGGCCGTACCGTTCCTGAAGATCGAACCGCCAGATTTCCTTGCCGTCGAGGTCGTAGCAGCCGAGTTCGCCGTTCCCCATGAACGCCCAGACGAGCTTGCCGTCGGTGACGGGGGAGGGGGAGGCGGAGTTTCCTTCATCGCCGCGGACGTCGCGGTTGCCGGTGCCCAGTTGTCGCCGCCAGCGTTCCTTGCCGTCGGTGCCGATGCACATCAGAAGGAGCTTGTCGTCGTTGGCGTTGGCGGCGGCTCCTCCGCGACCACCGCGTCCGCGTCGGCCGGCGCCTCGTGGTCCGCGCTGGGCGGGCGGCGCTGCCTGGGCGTCCGCGCCGCCGGCCGGTTCGACGGTGGTGAGGAAGATGCGGTCTTCCCAGACGATGGGGGAGGCGCCCGCCGGTCCCGGCAATGACAGCTTCCAAGCCACGTTCTTCGTCGCGCTCCACTCGGTGGGAAGGTCTTTTTCGGCGGAGATCCCCCGCACTCCCGGACCGCGCCAGGTGGGCCAGTTCTCGGCCGAGGCGGTGAACGGGGCGGCGCACGCCGCCAGCAGGAACGACAACGCAACTCCCATCCGCCAGCGGCACGCGTTCCGCATGATCCTCGCCCTTTCCATGAAATCGTCGCAGGGGGAAGCGGGTTCAACCCATGTGGGTTCCCCCAGTTTGCCGGACCGCGATGCGCGCGTCAACGATGCGCGGCGAGCGATCGCGCGGCCGAAGTACGTCCCGCCTGCCGGGCGGGACGTGGAGCGCGCGGTGATGCCTCCGTCACGGCAAGGCGTAATCGTCGGTTGTCGGTCGGCGGATCGGGAGCCGTGAGGTCACGCGAGGCGTTTCTCATTCCGCACCCGCGTTCCCGCACCCGAGGTTCATTTCGGCGGAATGGACCTACACGGGCGCCGCCACTTCGCGCTTCGTCCGCGGCGCTTCCTCGATTCGCTCGGCGCCCAATTCGCGCTCCGCGATCACGCGCTCGGCGGCGGCGCGGCCGAACGTCCAGAACAAGGCAGGCCGCACCAGGAACTCCAGCAGCGTGCTGCTCACCAACCCGCCGATGATCACCGTCGCCACGGGGTACAGAATTTCGCGGCCGGGCTGGTTGCCGGCCAGCGCGATCGGAATCAGACCGATGCCCGAGGTGAGGGCGGTCATCATCACCGGGGCGAGCCGCTCCTGTCCCGCGCGAATCACCATCGACCGCGTGAAGCTCTCCCCTTCGAAGCGCACCAGGTGCAGGTAATGATTGAGCAACAGAATGCCGTTCCGCGAGGCGATCCCCGCGAGCGACACGAAGCCCACCATCGCCGGCACGCTCAGACTCTGCCCGGTGACCAAGAGCGCCGTCACGGCGCCGATCGCGGCCATCGGCAGACACGCCAGCACCTGCAGCGCGAGGTTGAACGAGCCGAACAGCGAATACAGCACGAGCACCATCCCGATCAATGAAAAGATGCTGAGAATGCCGATCAGCCGCGTCGCCGCCTCTTCGCTTTCGAACTGTCCGCCGTACTGGATGAAGTAGCCCGGCCCAAGCGCGGCGAGCCGCTCTTCGACCGGCCGCAGCCGTTCCTGAATGTCGTCGCGAACTTCGCTCAGCGCGCGGCCGGCGGTGTTGCACTGCACGACGATGCGGCGGCGGGCGTCGTCCCGGTTGATGGTGTTCGGGCCGTAGGCGTCGGGGTCGATCGTCGCGACGTCCTCCAGCGGGATCGTTCCTCCCGTCGGCAGATGAATGGCGAGCTGCCGCAATGCGGCGATGCTTTCGCGATGCTCGTCGTCGAAGCGGACGACGAGATCGAAGGTCGCTTCCCCCTCCAGGATGCTGGACACGACGCGCCCCTGCATGGCGGTCTCGATGGTGTGATTGACCTCGCCGGGAGTGAGGCCGCGGCGCGCCAACATGTCGCGCTTCAGGCGGATCTGCATCTGCGGGACGAGCACCTGCTGTTCGACCGCGAGATCGACGACCCCCTCGGTCCCCTCGATGGCGGCCCGCACCTCCTGCGCGACGCGGCGGAGCGCGTCGAGATCGTCCCCGTACACCTTCACCGCGAGCTGCGCCTTCACGCCCGAAAGCATGTGCGAAATGAGATGCGCGAGCGGCTGCTCGGTCTCGGATCGGCCGGACGTGCTTTCGACGCCCGGAACTTCATCGAGCACTTCGCGAATGCGGGCCAGTTGTTCTTCCCGCGTGCGGGGCGAGGCGGGATCCATCGCGAGGATGATGTCGGATCGGTATACGTCGTCGACGTGCTCGTCGAGTTCCGCGCGGCCGGTCCGCCGCGCCACCCGCATGACGTCCTCGAGCGCGAGGAGTTTCGGCTCCAGCTGCGCGCCGATCCGGTCCGACTCGTACAGCGACGTCCCCGGCGGCAACGTCACCCCCACCAGCACGCTGCCTTCGTTGAACGCTGGAAGAAAGTCGCGGCCCATCTGCGTGACGATCAGCACGGAAATCGTCGCCGCGACCGTCACCGAGGACAGCACAAGCATCGGCCGCCGCAGGCTCCAGGCGATCGTCTTGCCGAAGGTCCATTTCAGTCCTCGCAGCACGAACCCGTCGCGTTCCTCGCCCTTGAGCTTCGCCCGCGGCAACAGCCAGTAGGAGAGCACCGGCGTGACCGTCAGCGAGACGATCAGCGACGCCCCGATCGAGATGATGTACGCCAGCCCCAGCGGAGTGAACAGCCGCCCTTCCATGCCCGACAGCGCGAACAGCGGCAGAAACACCAGCACGACGAGCACCGTCGCGTACACGATCGAACTGCGGACTTCGATGCTCGCCTCGTAGACCACGCGCAGCGCCCGGCGGGGATTGCCCGCCAGCCGGTTCTCGCGCAGCCGGCGGAAGATGTTTTCGACGTCGACGATGGCGTCGTCGACCAGTTCGCCGATCGCGACCGCCAGTCCACCCAGCGTCATCGTGTTGATCGACAGGCCGAACCACGTGAAGATCAGCCCCGTGACCACGATCGACAGCGGAATCGCCGTCAACGTGATGAACGTCGTCCGGAAGTTCAACAGGAACACGAACAGCACGATCACCACCAGAAACCCGCCGTGCAAGAGCGCCTCGCTGACGTTGGCGATCGCCCGGTCGATGAAGTCGTCCTGGCGGTAGACGTCGGCGTCGACGACGACGTCCGCCGGCAGCGACATTCGCAACTCGTCGAACGCGTCGAGCACGCTCGCCGTCAATTTGCGGGTGTCGGTTCCCGGCTGCTTGGCGACGGTGAGCAGCACCGCCGGACTGCCGTTGACCGACGCGATGCCCCGCGACAGTTCCGGACCGTTCTTGATCTCGGCGACTTCGCGGAGCAACAGCGGCGGCGTGCGCGTGCCGTCGACCACGAGCGTTTCGAGATCCTCGATCGACCGCACGCGGCCGAGGCTTCGCACGAGCTTTTCCCGCCCTCCGCCGACGAGATATCCCCCCGTCGCGTTCTCGTTCGATTCGGACACCGCCTGCTCGACCTGCCGCAGCGTCACGTCCAGCCGCCGCAGTTCGTTGGGATCGACGAGCACCTGCACCTGGCGTTGTCCGCCGCGCTCGCCGCCGATCGAGAACACCTGCGCGACGCCGGGAATGGTCAGCAGCCGGCGGCGGATGACCCAGTCGGCGATCTGCCGCAGCTCGAGCATGTCCGTCGGTTCCTTCCCCGCCGGGGTCTTTTCGGGATCGACGGTGAGGCCGACGATCATGATATGGCCGGTGAGCGAGGAGATCGGCGCCATTTGCGGTTCGATGCCGGGAGGCAGGCGTTCCTGCGCGAGGGCCAGGCGCTCGGCGACGACCTGCCGGTCGATGTAGATGTCGGTCCCCCAGTCGAACTCGACCTGCACCACCGACAGGCCGATGGCGGAACTGCTGCGGACGGCGATCACGCCGGTCGCGCCGTTCAACGCCGACTCCAGGGGAATGGAAATCAGCGTCTCGATTTCTTCGGGGGCGAGGCCCGGCGCCTCCGTCAGCACCACCACCCGCGGCCGCGTGAGGTCGGGGAACACGTCGATCGGCAACCGCGTGATCTCCCGTGCGCCGAACACCATCAGCAACACAGCCGCCGCGATCACGAGCAGCCGATTGTTGAGCGAGAATCGAATAAGGTGGTCGAGCATGTTCGTCGGTTGTCCGTCGTCAGTTGTCAGTTGTCAGTTGTCAGTTGTCAGTTGTCAGTTGTCAGTGGACGGTCGCCCCTCGCTTGCGGTTTCGCGACCCTCAACCCTCAACCCTCGACTCAATGATGATGACCGTGCGCTTCGACCGGGCCGCGGGCGAGGTTTTCCAACGCGAGTTGCAGTTGCGCCGTCGAGGACAGCGCGTACTCGCCGCCGACGTGAACGCCGCCGTCGTCCCGGAGAATGACCGTCTCCTCGTCCCGGTAACGCACGCTGACCGGCCGGCGAACGAACGTGTCTCGCACCGCCTGGAAGACGTAGTCGTTCAGTCCGTCGCGGACGACCGCCTCGGCCGGCAGCACCAGCACGTTCTCGAACCGTTCGATCGGCAGACGCAACTCCACCATCTGCCCGGGCAACAACTCCCACTCGGCATATGTCCGTCCGTCGGCGCTGGTGCGCGTCGCCTGCGGGTTGACGAACGGCACGTAGAAGCGGGCCGTGCGCGATTGCGGATCGACCTCCGAGCCGACGAACCCGATCGACAAGTCCTGTCGCACCAGCCGCTCGCCGTTCCCCTGTTCGACGTGCAGGCCGACGGGCCATTGCTCGCCGCTCGCGCGGCGCAACGCCGCCAGATCGCGCTCGTAGGCCTGGCCTTCGACGTGCAACCGGCCGTAGTCGGCCAGCCGGCACAACAGGCCGCCGGCGTCGAAGTGTTGTCCCGCGTGAACGGGCAGGTCGGTGACGAACCACTCCGGCCCTTCGGCGGGGGAGGCCGACATCCCTTCGGGAGCGTGAATCGTCAGCCGATCGATCAGCGGCGCCTCGCCGAAATGCTCTTCATCCTCGATGCCCTCCGCATGCGCCCCCGTGTGCAGGGCGATCAGCCGATCGATCTCCACCTCAGGCAACCCGAGCAACACGAGCGCCTGTTTGCGAAGCACGATCGAATGGACGAGGTGCTGCCGTTCGTACTTCTGCTCGAGAATCCGCGTTCCCGGCACGGCCCCGGGATTGGCGCGGTTCAAGTCTTCGAGACGTTTCAATTCCGCCGCGACGACCTCCTTCTTGGCGAGCGACTCCAGCAGTTCGAGCTGCACCCGCACCGCGTCTTCGTGGACGACGCGCACGTCGAACAACGGCGCGCCGGACCGCACGACTTCCCCCTGCCGCACGTGAACCGCGAGCACCAGTCCCGAGAAGTGGGCCGTCACCTCCCGATGGCTGACGCCCGGGATCGTGGCGACTCGGCCGGGCAGCCGCAACGTCCGCTCGTGGTTCCCGCGTTCGAGCCGGCCGATTCGAATGCCCAGCGTCCGCCGCGCCTGCGCGCTCACCGGCAAGACGTTCCCCTCGTCGGGCCCGTGATCGTGATCGTGCCCGGCATGGTCGTCGTGGTCGTCGTGGTCATCGTGATGGCCGCGCTCGGCGGACTCGTGGGCCAGCCAGCGGTCGAGTTGCGTCCGCGTCGGGGGCCACCACGTCTCGCGGGTGAACCACGCGGCGGAAAACGCGGCGATGACGGCGACCAGCACCGCCCCGCGCCACCACATCGGCAGCGATCCCGGCGGAGACGAGTCCGGCGTTCCGGTGTTCGGTGCGGTGAGGCCGGGCGTGGGGAGACCGGTCGACGCGGATGGAGTCGATGAAGAAGGATCGCTCATGCGAGTGCTCCTGCGCAGCCGGCACCCCTCGAACAGCGGGCGAAGTCCGGCTTCCTGGCGGGATGCGGCGCGCGAGCGCGCCGCGGGATGGATCACGCGATGCGCGCACCATCCCTACAGCAGGAGCGTCTGAAGCATGACGGGCCGATCCGGAGCCGGCAGCAAGGCCGAGCGGTCCGCCACCAGAACCTGCGGCCGAAGCGAGGCCGTCGATGGCTTCGCCACGCCCATCAGGTCGTTCGCGGCGGGCGTCAGCGTCGGCGCGTCGGCGAGTTGCGGGAGCTTGGCGACGAACTGCCAATGGTCTCCCGGGTGGTGGTCGGAATCGGAATCGTGCCCGGACCCCGAATGGTGGGGACCGTGCCCGCCATGATGATGGCCGCCGAGATGCGCGCGGACGGCATCCGGATCGTTGGCGTGCATCACCGCGCAGTGCAGACCGACGCTGCACCCGATCGTGACGTTGGCCACGACCGCGGACAATGCGAGCCACGAACAGACGATCCGACCCATCCCATTCCTCCAACGCGCACCCGTTCCTGCAATGCGCAATTGTCGCACGCGAACCGAACCGGGTCAACGCCGTCTCCCCGAGGGATGGGAACTTGCCCTTCCGAATTCCGTAACATGACCCGAACGGCGCAGCAGTTGTCGTCGTAGCGG
>JBBDNT010000264.1:0-5010 GCA_040877445.1 Planctomycetaceae bacterium | reverse complement strand
CTGGGATGCGCCGGAATTCTTGCGAATTCCGCTACCGCAGCCTCGAATTCGTGGGTCGATCGAACGGGCGGGTGGGTGGGTGGGACGGAATTGTATTCCGTCGTACCCGCCCGCCGGCACGCGGCGCGTTCCGCCGGCGCGATTCCGGTGAGGTCGTTGATCGAAAAGTGGCCTGAAACGTTTCATTGCGGACGGAATACAATTCCATCCTACGGTGAACGGCGGGGTAGGGCGGATTTGTAATCCGTCGTGCCCGCCGGCCGGTAGGGCAGCGGCGGGGATTGATTCGACCGGCAGCCGACGCCGGCGGATCGAGCCGCGACCGTGAGGGAGCGGACGAATCGGGCCGCGCTCGAAAAACCGCTTCTTACGGGCGCGGCTCGATGCGCGTCCCCACCCAAGCACGGTCCACAATCCGACTTCGAAAGCCTCCCGGCGGAAGGAAGATATGATTCCGTCCTACGGGCGAGTGACGTCGGCCTTCGGCTCGCAATGGGACAGCGCCATCAGGGCGTAAGCGGTGACGAGGTTGGGATCCCCTTCGTACCAGCGGTCGGCGGCATTGACCCAGCTGCCGTTCTCCTTCTGGAGATCGGCGAGCTTCGCCACCAGTTCCTTCCGCCAGTCGTGCCTTTCGCCCTGGTCGTCGACGAAATAGTCGTCGCCCAGCACGTCGAGCGTTTTCGCGAAGGTGTGGTAATAGTAGAACAGGCCTTGCGGTCCCATGCCCGGGTTCTGATCGAGCGAGTAGTGGCGTTGCAGCCATTTCAGCGCCGCGGCGACGCGCGGGTCGTCCTTGGTGAGACCGGCGTAAATCATGCTCTTGAGGCCGGCGTAGGTCATGCTGGCGTACGAGCGGAGGCCGCCGTTGTCGGTGTTGCCCGCTTGCGAAGTTCCCCCCGCGGCGGGGGTGTAGTAGAAGCCGCCGTCGTCCACCTTGGCGGCGTGCGGCGTGGTGTTGTGCTCGCTTTCGAGGTTCTGCGTGCGGGAGACGAAGACCAACGCCTTCTTGATGGCGGGGTCGTCGGGACCGGCCCCGGCAGCCTTCAGCGCTTCGAGCAGGAACTGCGTGTTCGACAGGTCCGGCCGCGAGTGCGAGCCGTAACCCGCGCCGCCGTAGGCCACGTCGGACGATTCCAGACCTTCCCCCTCGTCCCACTGCAAGCCGCGGAGGAACTTCTCGGCCCCGGCGAGTTGCTTGTCGTACTTTCCGCCGCGATTGGCGGCCTGAAACGCCAACAGGGCGATGCAGGTTTCGTAGTTGCGGTGGTTTCCCTTGTCATAGTAGACGCCGCCGTCGTCGTGAATGAACGACTCGAGGTGCTTCAGCCCCTTGGCGACCGTCGGATCGTCGGGCGCGACGCCGCTTTCCAGCAGCGCGTAGACGCACAGCCCGGAAATTCCCGGCGACGTGGCGACGGTCCAGCTTCCATCCTCGGCCTGACTCGATCGCAGGTAGTCGATGCCCGCCTGGCGGACCTTGGCCAATTGCTCCGGCGCGGGACCGACCGGTTCGGCGGCGCGGATCGCGGAGACCATTCCACAGCCCAGGGCGGTGGAGAGCGCCAACACCCGGATATTCCACACTGGTCGCTTGGAAGACATCGAGAAACCTCGCTTTCGGGAGAACTCGGGCGCCGCTTCGATCAGACGAAGGGGCGACTCCATTCTAACGCGCCGGCCCCGAACTGTCAGCCGGGTTTTTTCCGGGAGTTCTCTCGCCAGCGGGCGGGCACGACGGAATGAAATTCCGTCCTACCCGCCGTGTCCCTCGTCGCGACGTTCGACACACGAAAGATTCACACGCTCCGAGGGTTGCCGGGGGCGTCACTCGAAATACACCCAGGGAACCAGACCGCGGGCGATTTCCGGCCGGGTGTAATAGTGAGGCCACATGTGCCCCGTGCGGACGAGGTCGGTGACGTCCATCTCGGCGACGCGGCAGGCCAGCGGACCCATGCGGGCCACATCCTTCCGCGTGAAGCCCGAGCGGGCGATCGCATGTCGCCCGAACGGCTTGCGCAGATGGTAGAAGCACAGGGGAATGTCCTTCTCGTTCTTCAGATTGAGCAACCCTTCGATCGGGTACAGCGACCGGCCGAACCGCTCTCCCGGCGCGAACCAGTGATGATCGACCGCTCCGGCGGCGAGCACCGCCCGAATCCGCCGCGGCGGACAGCACGCCCCGCACAGCGCCCGGTCCTTGATCGTTCCTCCTCCCAGAAGGTGCAACGCCGCACCGACGGTCCGCGCGCCGTGGCTGTGCCCCACGAGACTCACCGGGTGTTCGTCCGGCAATCCGCAGGCGAACTGGGCGAGGTAGTGGCCGTTGAAGCCGCTGCGACAGCCGAGGATCGCGACGTCGATCTGCGGGACGCAGGTGTAGAAGCCCTCGCTGGGCCAGGTGTAGAACACGACGTTCAATGCCCGGTCAGGCGCCGCCCCCCGCAGCCAGCGGTACGTGTGGTGGCTGTCGTGAACGACCGACTCCCAATCGACGAAGCTCCCATGCACTACGATGCACACCGGCGCCTCCGGATCCAGCCACTGGCGAAACGCATGCTCGTCGGCGCGGCGGAGGCACCCGTCGGTGTCGTAGCGGATGTAATCGAACTCGCAATGCGGGCAGCCCCCGCGCGGATGCTGCTCGCAGTTGCGGGTGCTGACGATCCAGTAGTTGAGGCCGCACGTCGCATCCGCCGCGGGAAGGGCGGGGACGAGCATTTCTTCGCCGACTTCCGGCTCGGGCCGCGGAGCGACGTAGGGCGATGCGGCGGGGTATGGAGAGCCGGCTGGCGGGGCGGTCTGCCGTGTGGGAAACTGCGAAGGCGAATGGAGCGCGGGGGGGGCGCGGTGAGGTTCGTTCGCGCGCGATGTCGCCGACGTCACCGACAGCAGAATGCACGTCAGCACCCCGACGACCGCGTTCCGGCGGCAATGGGAGGCGGTTCGGCCGAAAGCCGTCCGGAGACCCAGTCGAGCATTCGGCAAGCGTTGGACGCGCGGCATCGGCGGTTCGCTCCGGATCGCGAGGGGGCGGGCGGCGAGGGGTGCGGAGTTCGACGATGCGTTCCCGGGAATGGCGAAAGGCATCGGATACGCCGCATCCGCGGACCGGGCGCGGAAGTCTTATCGACCGCCCCGAACGACGTGTCTTTCCCCGGTTCCGAAAGTTCCGGATATTTCGGTTGCGGAGACGGCGATCGTATCATCGACTACGCTGCCAGCCGAACGAACTTCATTGCCGGGGCAGTTCGCCGTCTTCCAATTGAATGCCTTCCGGGGGGATCCGCGAGCGAATATCGGCCGAAACCCTCCTCAAAGACCTTCGGGAAACGAACCATAGCAGGCCGAAAGTCGTTCCGGACACGTATCCCACCACCGCGACGATGACGAACACGGCGAAAGTGCGGTCCTCATCGATGCGCGTGGTCGCCAATGCGACCGAAAAGGAGACGGCCACGGACAGCACGGCGATCGCGAGATTTAGAAACAGCGATTCCGGCGATCCACGCTCCAGCGCCTCCAATTCCGCCTCGGAAATTTCGAAGATCCGAAGCTTGTCGAGCCGCACGCGCTGGATGGCGGGATCCAGATGTTCCCTTCGGCGAGCATTCATCCTGCCTCCTGCAGGACGCGCGCGGAGCCGCGGACCGTACCCGGATAACCGCCCAAATCGATCACCAGGTGCCAATGCCCCGCGTGGGGAGCGGCGATCGTGACCGGGGATTCCTTGGCCAGTCCCCCGAAATACCGGTGGCGATGGCCTTTCTGGTACAGCGCGAAGTTATCGTCGTCCATCAGGCGGACGTTCGCCTGCTTGTCGAGCGTCGCTTCCACGACGGCGTCCGCCGGCAAATCGAATTCATAGTGTAGAAAGTTCATCGACTTCCTCCCGCGAAGCGAAATCGCCCATTGTTGCAATTGAAACCCGCTCGTGCGCGCATGTCAAGAAGCCTCTTGTGAAATTCTCACGGCACCGCATACCCTGATCGCTGCGACCTTGGTCGACCAACGATACCGACGGCTCACGAACCCCCGACCGCATCATGCCCCGACCGAATTTCGGCATCCTCAACCTCCACAAGCCCGCCGGCCTTTCCTCGCGGAAGGCCGTCGATCGCGTGCAGCGGCTTGTGCGGCCCGCCAAGGCCGGACATGCCGGCACTCTCGATCCGCTCGCCTCCGGCGTGCTCGTGGTGTGCGTCGGCCCGGCGACGCGGCTGATTCCCATCATCCAGGAGGGAGTCAAGGAGTATCGCGCCCGGTTCCTTCTCGGCCGCACCAGCGACACCGACGACCTCGAAGGCGAAGTCCACGAAGTGCCCGGTGGTGAGACGCCGCTTCCGCGGGAACGCATCAAGGAGCTTCTGCCGCGTTTCGTCGGCGACGTCGAACAAGTCCCCCCGCGGTTCTCGGCGGTCCACGTGAAAGGCCAGCGGGCCTACGACCTCGCGCGAAAAGGAGCGGTCGTCGATATCGAGCCGCGCACCGTCCACGTCGAGCGGATCGACCTCGTGCGGTACGAGCATCCGGAGCTGGACCTCGACATCGCCTGCGGCGGGGGAACCTACATCCGCTCGATCGGCCGCGACCTCGGCGCGGCGCTCGGCTGCGGGGCGCTGCTGGCCGATCTCGTGCGGACGCGCGTCGGGCCGTTCACGTTGGAATCGGCCTTGCCGCTCGATCGCCTCGATGCCGATTCGTTGCCGCGCGAAATCCTGCCCGCCGCCCGGGCGGTGTCGCACCTCCCGCAGTGGCGGTGCACGGAGAACGATCTCGCGGAATTGCGGCACGGCCGACCGATCCCCGCGGCACTCGCGAACGTTCCGCCGGACGCCGCCGTCGCGGTGCTCGCCCCCAGCGGAGAACTCGCGGCCCTGGCGGAGCACGACGCCGCGGAAGGCCGCCTCGCGCCGCGGCAGGTGTTTCTGGTTGAGGGTTGAGAGTTGAGGGTTGAGGGTTGAGAGTTGAGAGTTGAGAGTTGAGAGTTGAGAGTTGAGAGTTGAG
>JBBDNT010000263.1:0-13397 GCA_040877445.1 Planctomycetaceae bacterium | reverse complement strand
GCCGCGCGCGCCGGCGAGGCGAAACCGCATCGCCGCGCCGCGGCATCCTGTGGAGCACGACACACCGATGACGAAGAATCCAGGCTCGCTCTTGGTGATCGACGACGATCGCCACATCCGCGAGGCGATCGCCGAATATCTCCGCGAACTCGGCTACCGCACCGAGACCGCCGGCAATTGCCAGGAAGCCCTCGAGCGGATGCACGACTTTCCCTTCGACGTCGCCGTCTGCGACGTCAACCTGCCGGACCTCGACGGGTTCCATCTCCTCGACTGGGCCCGCGACCACACGCCCGACACCGCGGTGATCCTGCTCACCGGTTACGGCACCATCGAGAGCGCCGTCGAGGCGATCCAGATGGGCGCCTTCGACTACCTCACCAAACCGGTCATCGACGAGGAACTGCACCTCGTCATCGAACGGGCGCTCGGCCAGAAGAAAGTCGTCGAGGAGAACAAGCAGCTTCGCGCCCGGCTCGACGAACGCTACGGACTGGGGAACATCATCGGCCGCGACTACAAGATGTCGCGCATGTTCGACCTGATCGAAAGCGTCGCCGACACCCGCACCACCGTGCTCATTCTGGGGGAAAGCGGCACCGGCAAGACGATGACCGCCCGGGCCATCCACCAGATGAGCGACCGCCGCGACAAGCCGTTCGTGGAAGTCGCCTGCGGCGCGCTCCCCGACTCGCTGCTCGAAAGCGAATTGTTCGGCCACGTCACCGGCGCCTTCACCGGGGCGACCCGCGACAAGGAGGGAAAATTCCTGCAGGCGGACGGCGGCACGATCTTTCTCGACGAAGTCGCCACCGCCTCGCCCAGCCTGCAAGTGAAGCTGCTCCGCGTCCTCCAGGACCGCGAGTTCGAGCCGGTCGGCGGCAACACGACCCACAAGGTCGACGTCCGGCTGATTCTCGCAACCAACGAAGACCTCGCGGAACTCGTCGTCCAGGGCAGGTTCCGGCAGGATTTGTACTACCGCGTGAACGTCATCACGATCACGCAGCCTCCGCTGCGCGAGCGGATCGGCGACATTCCACTGCTCGCCGAGCATTACCTCGAAGAGTTCAACCGCCAGACGGGGAAGAGCGTCGAACGCTTCGACGACGACGCGATGCGGATGATGCAGCGCTACGACTGGCCGGGCAACGTCCGCGAGTTGCTGAACGTCGTCGAGCGGGCCGTCGTGCTGGGGAAGGGGAAGGTCATCACCCCGGCCGACCTGCCGGACAACATCCGGCGGGAAGCCCTCGCCGAGATGGGCTTCCACACTCGGCTGGGGGCGACGACGCTGAAGAAGGCGCTCGCCGACCCGGAGCGGCAGATCATCCTCGACGCGCTCGAGACCAACGGCTGGAACCGCCAGGAAACGGCCCGCACCCTCGGCATCAACCGCACGACGCTCTACAAGAAGATGAAGAAGTTCCGGATCAACTTCGAGCTGGAACAGGTGCCGGGGTAAGGCGGAAGCCGAAGTGGGGCAGACATTCCTGTCTGTCCCTGAAGTGGGGCAGACATTCCTGTCTGCCCGAGCGGATGCGGACGGACGAAGCGACGTAGGACGGAATCGCATTCCGTCCGCCAGCCGCCTTCCGTCATTCCCGCGCAGGCGGGAACCCAGCATTCACCAGAGCGGCCACCCATGTGATCGCCGTTCGCGCACCGTCTCGATTCCCGCCCCCGCACGGGTAGGCACTGCGCGGGAATGACGCGCACGGATGCCGGATGCCACTGGCTTGCCAGTGCTTCCCCGCTACCCTCTTGCACTGACGAACACGAATTCCGCCGGGCGGTGCGGTCGACAGTGGCGAATCCCGCATTCGACCGGGCCGTCCAATGAATCGCGGCAAATGCAAGGTGACGCATTGCCAGTGGCACCCTACGCCGTAGGACGGAATCGTATTCCGTCCGCCGGCGTCGCTAGCCGCACGCTTTAGCGACCCGGACGCTTGGAGCGTCCGGGTCGCTGGCCACCCCGTTCGACGCCAGTGACCGGCTGAAGCCAGTCACTACGAACGTCAGGGTGGCCGGTCCTGCGCATCCGGGGTTTCGCTCCGCTCCAACCCCGGCCACCCAGCCGGGCCCGCGTAATCGGATCACCCGAACGACTCAAATCGGACGAACATCAGCGCGCCAACGCTCGGGGGCGGCGTGCTGAGAGAGTGATAACGCGCGTTAGCGCGCCGCCACTGGCGAATGACCCATGCTTCCTGTCTTTCCTATATCAACAGCCCTTCAAACGCGATCGTCACGATCACCAGTCGATGCGGAATCTCCTCGGCCGCGACAACCGACCGTCACGGCGAGTCGAAACGCAAGTCTAGTTCCATAAATCACTTGCGGGATCAACGGACGATCCTGGGGCGGTGCAAACGGCGGGTGAACTGCAACGATTTTGCCGGTCACGCAGCTTGCGGCGATCGTCCGGCACGAGAGATGCTATTCTCTCACTCACCGGGTCCGTCCCGAGCCGGATTGTCGAACGCGCGAGAACGCGTCGAGATCACCCGGAAATTGCGCCACAACGTTGTCACAGTCCCTCTCGACTCACGAGCATTCAGGAAACTCGAAGATGCGCCTCCAAGATTTCTGTCGGGTCGCTGCTCTCGTCGCTCTCGTCGCCGCCATATTGACAGGAGTTATCCCCGCAGCCTCGGCGCAAGCGGCGGTAATTTCCTTCGAGGCCCAGTATCAAGAAGTGCCGGCCGGGAATCAAGATGCCCAAGGCCCGAATCCCCAAGGGGATGCGTTCCTGGTCCGCTTCACGAGTGACACGGCGGGAGTGTACATCACCCAGATTCGAATCACGCTGCCCGCCAATACGGTTTTCGACACCGCCACCTCCGCCGCAGCTGATATTGGAGATGGAACGGATCTGTTTTTCCAATACGGTAATGAATCTGGCCCAACCAGTTCCCCAACGCCGACACCTGCCGATGGCAGCTCGGTCCTGGACATCCTCTTCGCGGACAGTGTGTTCACCGATTCCGCTGGCGATTTCGAATTCGAAATCGACGTGGATAATACAACGCCAGCCGGTACTTCGAACCCTAATATCCATGACCGTCGGGAGGTCGCTGGCGACGAGTTCGCGGGTGCAACGATTGAGATCTGGTTCGGCTTAAATGGGCAATCGCCCCAGTCGTCCGGCCCGTTCAACTTCATCCCCGGAAGTTTGTTGACGACCGATCCACAAGATCCCGACAATCCAAACCAGTTCGCACATGCTCGTTCGGGCGATTTCCAACTTGCATTCCAGCAAGATCCCACCCCTGTTCCCGAACCCACTTCCCTTGCCCTGTGGGCGGTGAGCGGCCTCGGGATGGCTTACGCCGCGCGGCGGCGGCGGAATCGAGCCGCGCGGGGGAACTGACGGCTCGGCGCGATTCGATCGGACGCATTCAAGCCCGCGGCGGGTGATTCGCCTCCGCGGACTTTTTTCGTTCGTTTTCTTCGTTCGCAGTTGGGTAGGGTGCGTCAAGGCTCTGCACAGAAGCACCAATCGCTCCACCGGCGCCAGACTAACCGACTCGCCTCTTCCCATACGGTGCGTCGGCGCAAAGCCTTGACGCACCATACGTCACTGGCGACGAGCGCCTCGACCGCACCGGAGGGGCGCGGGATTGTAGCCACGGGTGGAGCGCAGCCCGCACAGCGGGCGAAGCGGAACCCGTGGAACGAGACTCCGCGCACGCAGCACCGCCCCGGCAGGGGCGGAGGAAGGGCCTCGTCGACGAAATCGCACCGAAGCGAAGCGACCGTCAGGATCTTGCCGATCCCTCGCCCCGGCCGGGGCGAATCGCTTCGGTCACGCGACGTCGCCCACGGGTTCCGCGACGACCTGCTTCGCAGTCGCCGCTCCACCCGTGGCGACACTCCGTCGCCCCTCCGGGGCGGTCGAGAAGAATGCCCACCCTCATCCTGAATCCACATGCCTCGTGAATTCGGCCGCCGGTCGATCAAACCCCCGCCACTGCCGTAAAGCGGACCGGCTGAAGCCGGTCACTACGAACGGGCCGATCTTCACTCCGGCCGCAACTGGAAGATCGCCTCGACTTCCACCGCGATGTTCCCCGGCAGCGAGCCCATGCCGACCGCGCTGCGTGCCCCGCGGCCGTTGTCGCCGAAGACTTCCACCATCAGGTCGCTGAAGCCGTTGATGACCTGCGGCTGCTGGGTGAAGTCGGGGGCGGCGTTGACCATGCCCAGCACCTTCACCAGTCGCTCGATCCGGTCGAGGCTGCCCAGTTCGTTTCGCAGCGTGGCGAGCATCGTCAGGGCGACCGTGCGGGCGGCGACGCGGCCGTCCTCCAGCGTCAGGTCCGCCCCCACCTTCCCGGTGATCAGCGTCTTGTCCGGCCGCAACGGTCCCTGCCCCGAGACGTAGCACATGTCGCCGACGACGACCACCGGCCGGTACGTGCCGCCCGGCTTGGGAGTCGGCGGGAGTTCCAGTTTCAATTCGGTCAGGCGGGCTTCGGCGCTCATCGGCGGCTCCGTGGGGAATAGTGGATAGTGGGTAGTGGATAGAGAATAGGAGATTGCGGGCCGAGGGGCGAGAGTCGGGCCGGCGGATCGCTTGCGGTTTCGCGCCGAATTGGAAACAAGCTTCACGCCCCCCGCGCGCCGCGCGCCGCGAGCAACCGCCGGGCGGCCTGGTCGCCGCTGTGAAGCACGTGCGGGATGCCGACGCCGTGCAGCGCGTTCCCCGCAAGCGCGAGGCCGGGGTGCGCCGCGAGGCGGGATTCGATCTTCTCCACGCGATCGAGGTGCCCCACGTGATACTGCGCCATCGCCCGCGGCCAGCGATGCACCGTTTCGAAATCCGGCCGTCCCGTCACGCCGAGAACGTCCCGCAATTCTTCCCGGACGGCGGTGAGAATTTCGTCGTCGCTCTTGTCGAACATCTCCGGCTGCATCGCCCCGCCGACGAACGTCCGCAACAGTGCCTTTCCTTCGGGAGCGCGGTCGCGGAACTTGCGGCTGGAAAACGACACCGCAATGATCCGCCGCCGTTCGCGCGCGGGAATCACCAGGCCGAACGCGTTCAGCGGATGCCCCACGTCGGCGAGCGAATGCCCGCTCACGACGACGGCGCTCGAGGCGTAGTCGATCCCGCGAAGCAACGCGGCGAGGTCGGCGTCCAACGTCGCGACGAGTTCCGCGGCGCGGTGCGCCGGGACCGCGAGGATCACCGCGTCGAACCGTGGCGTCGATCCGTCCGCGAGGAACAGTTCGTAGACCGGACCGGGATCGCCCGGCGCGGGTTCCATTCGCGCGATCCGTTCGACCGCGACGCCCGTGCGAATCTGGGCGGCGACCGCGAGTCGGCGTTCGAGCGCCTCGATCAGATCCCACATGCCGCCGCGGAGGGTGACGAACAGGCCGTACCGCGCACCGCTTCCTTTGGTTTGGTCCGCGGCTTGCTTGCGGGCGGCGGCGATCAGGCTGCCGTGTTCGCGCTCCATTTCCAGGTAGCGCGGCATCGTCGCCGCGAGGCTGAGCTTTTCCGGGTCGGCGGTGTAGATGCCCCCGACGAGCGGCTGCACGAGCCGGTCGAGCGCCTCGCGGCCGAACCGCCGCCGGACGAACGACGCGAGGCTTTCGTCGCCGTCCCCGCTCCTCCGGGGAACGAAGTATTCCAGCGCGAGCCGCAGTTTCCCCCACGGGCTGAAGATCGGCGAGCGGAGCACCGCCCCGACTTTTGCCGGGGCGAGCAGCATGAAGCCGTCCGGCACCGGGACCGGCTTCCCCTTCCGCAGCACGAGCGAACCGCGATAGCGTTCCTCGGTGGGGATGATCTCGTCTTCGAGGCCGAGTTCGCGGCAGAGGTCGGTCGCCCAGGGATTCGTGGTGATGAACGAATCGGCGGCCGGCTCGACGATCCACTCCCCCTGCCGCGACGGACCGATCACGCCCCCCAGCCGCTCCCCCGCCTCGAACAGCGCGAGATCGAGCGGCCGCCCGGCCTCTTCGCACAGCGATTGCAGCCGATGCGCGGCGGCAAGGCCGGCAAGGCCGCCGCCGATGATCGCGAAGGATGAGGGGGGCATAGTGGGCAGTCGGCAGTCGGCAGTCGGCAGTAGGCAGTCGGCAGTCGGCAGCCACTCGCTTGCGGTTTCGCGCCCCTCAACCCTCAACCCTCAACCCTCAACTCCGCCGTCCCATTTCATGCACCATCTCGACCAGCGCCTTGGCGTTTTCCGGCGGGACTTCCGGGACGAGGCCGTGGCCGAGGTTAAAGATGTGTCCCGGGCGGCCGGCGGCGGCGTTCATCACGGCTTGCGTCTTCTCGCGGAGCACGTCGAGCGGCGCGCACAATGCGATCGGGTCGAGGTTCCCCTGCACGGCGACGTCGTGCCCCACAGTCCGCCAGGCGTCGGCCAGTTCGACCCGCCAATCGATCCCCATTACGTGCCCGCCCGCTTCGCGCAGCAAGGGCAGCAACGCCGGGTTGCCGGTGAGGAAGTTGATCACCGGCGTCTCCGGCGGAAGCGCGTCGATGATGCACTTGGTGTGGGGCAGCACGTATCGGCGATAATCGCCGGGAGACAGGCAACCGGCCCAACTGTCGAAGAGTTGGACCACCTGGCAGCCGGCGTCGATCTGCCCGCGCAGATAGCGGATCACGCTGTGCGAGAGCGTCCGCATGAGCGCGGTCCAGGCGCCTTCGTCGCCGTACATCAGCCGCTTGGTGCGAACGTAATTCCGCGAGCTTCCCCCTTCGATCACGTACGATGCCAACGTGAACGGCGCCCCCGCGAAACCGAGCAGCGGAACGTCGCCCGGCAAGTCGCGCCTCACGAGGCGGACCGTGTCGAACACGAAGCCGAGCGAATCGAGATCCTCGAGCGGCCGCAGGCGATCGACGTCGTGCGGACCTTCGACCGGATTATGGATGACCGGCCCTTCCCCCTTGGCGTATTCGAGGTCGATCCCCATCGGTTCGAGGATCGGGAGAAGATCCGCGAACAGGATCGCCGCATCGACGCCGAGCACCTGTTGGGCCGAGAGCGTGACTTCCGCCGCGAGATCGGGCCGCTTGCAGAGTTCGATGAACGCGACCTTGCGGCGGATCGCCATGTACTCGGGAAGATACCGCCCGGCCTGCCGCATCAGCCACACGGGGGTGGTGTCGACCGGCTCGCGGCGGGCGGCGCGGAGAAAGCGGCAATCGTGCAGTTCGGGCGAAATCACGCGGCATCTCTCACTGGAGTTCCGCCGATTCTAACGCGGATTCGCAGCTCTCGGAACGGAGGCGCGTCGAATTGCACTTTGCCAGCGAAGCCAATTCGTTTAGTCTTCGCCCCCCGCGACCACCAAAGGAGAAACGATGGCGAGCAAGGAAGCGATCGCCTGCAAGCCCCTTCCGCTTGATCCCAACGGATTCAATCCGAACGCGCGAATCCCCTACGGCGTGAAACCGGAGCACGTTCGGAAGGCGATGGAGGAGTTCCTGGACTTTCTGGGGTTCATCAACGGCCAGCTTCATCGCAAACGAATCGAACGGCTGGAATCGTTCTTGATGCCGGCCAATTTCTCCAGCATCGTCGGCGAGTTCATGGCGGCCGCGATTCCAAAGCATTGCAAGACGGTACTCCGGAACAAGTACCACAACGGGCATCCCGACATGATTCCGACCGGACATTACCCGGGCGACTCGATTCTGCACGGGCCGGAAGGAATCGAGATCAAGGGCAGTCGGTACACTCGGGGTTGGCAGGGGCACAATGCCGAAGAATGCTGGTTGCTGGTCTTCGTCTTCGATTCGAACACCTCGCGAGACGCGGGGAGAGGAGTCGAACCGAGGCCGTTCCGATTCGTGAAGGTCGTGGGCGAAAAGTTGCTGACGGAGGATTGGCAATTCTCCGGCCGTTCGGCGACCAGCCGCCGAACGATCACCGCGAGCGTCAAACGTAGCGGCTACGATAAGATGGAAGCCAACTGGATCTACCGGGCCTGACGGAACAGACTCCCCTGTCCGGCGGTCTGCCACGGGGCCGCGCCGACTTCGCGGTCGACGGTCGGCACTTCGATCTTGGCAAGTCGGGGGATTGCGTCCTTCGCGAGATCGAAATATTCGCGCACGCGCTCAACGCCGATTCCGCAAATACCCACGGCTTCGCACGCCGCGACCGTCGAACCCGATCCCATGAATGGATCAACGATGATCCCTTCTCCCAACGGCAACGCGGCATGCACGATTCGGCGCAAGAACGATTGCGGCTTCAAACTCGGATGATCGGCGACCGCCCGTTCCCGTTTAGGCGTCCGTTCGCTGGCAATCAGGTCTTCGAAAGGTTGATCGTCCGAGATCCGCCGTAAGCCCGCGGTTTGCCACTGGCGCAAGCATTCGCCGACCGTCATGCGGGCGGGCAACGGCTTGCGAAAGAGCCCCCAGGGTTCATAGCACCCCTTGGGCAGCGAAGAGACGCCGGGAAACTCCTTCTCGAAGTTCTTCGGCCGATCGCCGCCACGAAGAGTGCGCACGAGCCGGATGACTTGACCTCGAAACTCAAGCCCCCCCTCGATCAACGCGGCGTACAGCAATTGGGAAATGAAGGCGTTCGTCGCGATGAAGACGTGCGCCCCCGGCCGCAGCGCCCGAACACCCGCCTTCGCCCACTCGATGAAGAATCGGCGCAACCGCTCCCGTTCCTGAGGATCGAGCGCCGTGAATCGGGGCAGCGGGGCGCGCGTGTGGCCGTCGAATGATGGCGGAATCCGCCAGACACCTCCCGAGCCGGCGGCACGCTTTTCAAGCTGGTCGAATTCGTATTCCTTGAAGCCATATGGCGGATCGGTGACGATCCCGTGGATCGAGTTCTCAGGAACTCGACTGAGCCACTCCAGGCAATCGGCGTGGATGATCCACGACTGGCCGACATGGAGGGCGTCGTAATCGAGTGCAAGGACGTGCCGCTTGCCGTTCTTCATGAATCGAAATCTAACAGATCGCACACGACGCGACCACGCACCAGTGGTCGAAATCCTCCGCAACCGATTGGTTCGGCTCAATACGCCACGAACTGCACGTGGAACTTCAACTCCGGCAGTTTGGGATGGGTCGTCTTGACCATCACCTTGCCGGAGTCGCGTTGCAGCCGCGCGAGCGGCGGGCTGCCGGGAGGGACGGCGACCTCCAGCCGGAACTGCTTCTTTCCCTTCACTTGATATTCCTCGTTCTCGACGACGTACGCGGTGAGGTAATCCGGATCGCGCGAGACGACTTCCATCTCCACGTCCGATTCGGATTCGATGAAGATCAACAGCGTGGCCGACTTCCCCCGTTTCGCTTCGAACTGGCCAAGGTCGATCGCCCGGGCGTCGGAATGGAACGTGAACCCGGCCAGCGCGAGAAACTCGAGCGGCTCCGGACGATTCCCCACGATGTGCAGCTCGAGCGGCTCGCGATCCGGGAGATCGGTGCGGACGACGAGCGTCTCGCGGAACTGCCGGCCGGGCATCTCCGGCTCGAGCGTCGCCCGGATTTCGTAGCCGCATTTCGCCTTCAGCTCGCCGAGCCGCTCGTCGCCGAGGGGGACCGCTTCGCCGGAGAGATAGCCGCTTCGGCCGGTCACGCCGAGGATCTCGAACGAGTCGCGGACGGTGGAGTAGACGACGCCGGTGACGGTGGTGGGCCGGTTTTCGGCGATCGTCCCCACGTTCCATTCGTCGCGGGGAATGCTGTCCAGTTCGTTGGCGACGACGCCGCGAACCGTGAGCAGGATTTCGCGGCGGTCCGGGTCGTTCAGCACGTTGATGACGGCCGACTGGCGAAACTCGGGGGAGGCATGCTCGGCCGTCCAGACGAGTTCGACCTCGACCGATTCGCCGGCAGCGAGATTGCCGTTTTCCAAATGGCTGAGGGTGCACTTGCACGAAGTCTTCCCCGTTCGCAAAACGAGCGGGCCGTCTCCTTCGTTGCGGATGACGAACGCGTGGCGGGCCTTGTCGCCGACGAGCATCGTCTCGAAGGCGTGCTCGGTCTGGTCGACGACGGCCTTTCCCGGCGGGCCGGCGTTGACGATTTCGTCGGGCGGGGCGACGTCCGGACCGCCCATCCACACGCCCGCCAGCAACAGGCCGGCCACTCCGAACGCCCCGATCAGGGCCAGAATCGACTTCATTCCGCCGTGTCCCTGTTTCGCCGTGTTTCCGTGATGTCGCGAAATCGCAAGCGTCGCGGGAGATCGCGGGAACGAGAACTCTCCGTGACCAGCACAGTTTATCCGGCATGGTCGCGGTGCGAGAAGAGAACCGGAATGCTCCTTCACGAGAAATTCGCGCGGTTCCGAAAGAACTCGTCCATCCGGACATCCACACCGCTTGCGGTTTCGCGCATCCCCCGGGCAGTGGGACGCCGGACCCCGATCGGATACAGTGAATCGCTGAAATCCGTCCGGAGCCGCATCGCATGTCCGTTCCTCGCGTGGCGATCGTCGGCCGACCCAATGTCGGCAAGAGTTCGCTGTTCAACTGGCTGGCCCACAAGCTGATCTCCGTCGTCGACGCGACGGCGGGGGTCACCCGCGATCGCGTCACGTACCTGATGCACGAAGAGGGCCGCTACTTCGAGCTGATCGACACGGGGGGCATCGGCATCGTCGACGAGGCCGACCTCAGCGGGCAAATCGAAGAGCAGATCCGCGTCGGCATCGAACTGGCCGACCTGATTCTGTTCGTCGTCGACGCCCTCGACGGGCCGGCGCCGCTCGATCACGAAGTCGCATCGCGGTTGCGGCGTCTCGCGAAGCCGAAGATCCTCGTGGTCAACAAGTGCGATTCGCCGAAGCTCGAAGCCGAGACGCCGCATTTCTACGGACTGGCCGAGGCCCCGGCCGTCGCGACCACGGTGAAGGGGAACCGCGGGCGGGAAAAGCTGCTGGCGGCGATCCTCGAGCACCTCCCCCCTCCTTCCGAGAACGAAGGGGCCGAAGGGGCCGCGCTCGCCGAAGAGCCGGAGCTGAAGCTCGCGATCGTCGGCCGCCGCAACGCCGGCAAGAGCACGTTCATCAACGCGCTCGCCCGCGAGGAGCGGGTGATCGTCAGCGAAGTGCCGGGAACCACGCGGGACAGCATCGACGTGCGGTTCGACGTCGACGGCAAGACGATCATCGCGATCGACACGCCCGGCGTGCGGAAGAAGAAGAGCCTCGCCAACGACATCGAGTTCTACGGGCTGGTCCGCGCGCAGAAGAGCATTCGCCGGGCCGACGTGGTCTTCATGTTCTTCGATGGGCGGGAAACGATCTCCCGCGTCGACAAGCAGCTCGTCGACGAGATCCACAAGCAGGCCAAGCCCTGCGTGTTCGTCGTCAACAAGTGGGACGAAGCCTCCGCAGCGGGAATGACGACCGAGGCCTGGGGGGACTATTTCGTCGCGGAGTTCCCGACGATGCGGCACGTGCCGGTGGCGTTCATCACCGCGAAGGAGGGGAAGAACGTCAAGGCGGTGGTGAACCTCGCACAGTCGATCTTCAAGCAATCGCGAATGCGGGTTTCGACGGGGCAGCTCAACCGCGTCGTGCGGGCGGCGATCCGGCACAACGCGCCGCCAGTGAGGAAGAACCGCCGCCCGAAAATCTATTTCGCCACGCAGGTCGCGACCGAGCCGCCGACGATCGTCCTCAAGTGCAACGATCCGGCGATCGTCGACGCGACGTGGAAGCGGTTTCTGCTGGGGGTGTTCCGCGAGGAGTTGCCGTTCAAGGAAGTTCCGATCCGGCTCTACTTCCGCCCCCGCGGGGAAGACGCGGGCGAGCCGAGCCTCGACGAGCGCGGGGACGTGCCGCAATTCGAGGAGTGATCGTGGACTCTCTTCGAATTCAGGAGTCGTTCTCCATGTTCCGCATTTCGCGACTCTTTACCCGATTGGCGGAGGTCGTCTTGGACGCGGCGGCCTTCGTAGGGCGAACTTCAGTTCGCCGTGCGAAGCCCGCGCCCCGTGCGCGCCGCAAAGCTCCGCAGGTTCTCGCCGATGTCGATCGATGGCGTCGCTTTCGATGTCGGGAGTGCGGTCTGCGATGGCGGGCGCGACGAACTGAAGTTCGTCCTACCCGCCCGATCGTCGACCGACAGTTTCGAACCGGCCACGCCGCGATCCGGACAATGTGTTACCGCATTTCCAGTGTCGCCGCGCTTCTGCTCGTCGCGAACGTCGCCACCGCGGCCGATGAAGCACCGCTGTACCCCGACAAGGCGAACCTCCTGATCGTGTTCCGGGGGGAAGGGCGGAAACATCCGGTACTTACGGCGGAGGATTGGGCGACGAAGCGGCAACACATCATCGCCAACATGGAAAAGGTGATGGGACCATTCCCGCAGTTCGACCGCGGCGCGCCGCCGAAATTCGAAATCGTCGAGGAGACCGAGTTCCCGAAGTACGTCCGCCGCAAGCTGGTCTACGAAGCCCATGAGGGGAACCGCGTGCCCGCGTATCTCTTGATTCCGCGCGGCCGGAAGGAAGGCGAACGACTGCCGGCGGTGCTGTGCCCGCATCCCACGCAGCGGCAACTCGGGAAGGGGGTCGTCGTCGGACTGGGAGGCAAATCGGACCGGCACTACGCGATGCACCTGGTCGAGCGGGGCTACGTCGCGTTCGCCCCTGATTACGTCGCGATGGGGGAATACGAGTACGATCCGCTCGCCAACGGGTTCGCGGGCGGAACGATGCTCGGCATCTGGAACCACGTCCGCGCGGTTGATCTGCTGCAATCGCTGCCCGAGGTGGACGGCGAACGGATCGGCGCGGCGGGGCATTCGCTGGGCGGGCACAACGCGATGTTCGTCGCGGTCTTCGACCAGCGCATCCGGTGCGTCGTCTCGAACTGCGGCTTCGACAACTTTCCAAAGTACTACAAGGGGAACCTGTCCGGCTGGGCGCAGGATCTGTACATGCCGCGGATTCGCACCGAGTACGATCTCGATCCGGCGAAGGTGCCGTTCGACTTCCCCGAGGTGGTCGCGGCGTTGGCGCCGCGGGCCTTCCTGGCGAGCGCGCCGCTGCACGACCACAACTTCGATGTCACCGGCGTGCGGGACTGCATCCGCGCGGCGGAGCCGGTGTACCGGCTGCTCGGCGCCGAGGAGAAGCTGAAGGCGAATTATCCCGATTGCGCGCACGACTTTCCGGACGACGCGCGGAAGGTCGCCTACGAATGGCTCGACCGCTGGCTGAAGCCGGCCGGCGCGGCGCGGTGACCGGCGAAGCCACCGCCACCAATGCCCGAGGCAGCGGCGTGAAAATCGTCGACCGGTGGCCTCCCGTCATTCCCGCGGAGGCGGGAATCCAGCAATTGCCAATCCGGCTACCCATGTGATTCTCGTCCGCGCATCCACTGGATTCCCGCCCCCGCCTTCGCTGGGGGCAGGCTCTTCGCGGGAATGACGCG
>JBBDNT010000262.1:9601-13419 GCA_040877445.1 Planctomycetaceae bacterium | reverse complement strand
GGTTGACCTTGTTCTGCCCCTTGTACTTGGGGGCGCTGCCGTGCGTGGCCTCGAAGACCGCGGCCGAGTCGCCGTAGTTCGCTCCCGGAGCGACGCCCAGTCCGCCGACGAGCCCCGCGCACAGGTCGCTGAGAATATCGCCGTAAAGGTTCGGCAACAGCAGCACGTCGTAGTTCGCCGGGTTCTGCACGAGCTGCATGCAGATCGCGTCGATCAGCCGCTCGATGTATTTCACGTTGGGCGTCTGCTCGACCTTGCCGGCCAGTTCGGAATCGGGCTTCACGCCGTCCGCCAAATCAGACCACTCGAACGGTGCCCCGTAGGCGAGCGCGACCGCCCGCGTTTCGTCGTACCACAGGCCGTCGGTGTACTTCATGATGTTCGCCTTGCAGATCGACGTGACCGACTTGCGGCCGTGCTGCCGGGCGTAGTCGAACGCGAACCGCGCGATCCGCCGCGTCCCCTCGATGGAGATGGGCTTGATGCTCACGCCGGTGGTCGCGGCCCCAGTGTTGATCTTCTTGCCGCTGGAGAGTTCGTTGATCTTGCCGATGAGTTCGGCGGTCTTCGGCTGTCCCGCCTGGAATTCGACGCCGGCGTACAGGTCTTCGGTGTTCTCGCGAACGACGACCAGATCGACCCCCGCGTCGGCGAAGCGGGTTCGCACGCCGGGATAGGTCTTGCAAGGCCGCAGGCAGGCGTAGAGGTTCAGCTCTTGCCGCAGGAACACGTTGACGCTGCGGAAGCCCTTGCCGATGGGCGTGGTGATGGGCGCCTTGAGGGCGACGCCGTTCTTCTTGATCGATTCGAGAACGCGCGGGGGGACGTGCCCTTCGGCCTCGATGACCTCGATGCCGCACTCCTGCACGTCCCATTCGATCTTGACGCCGGTGGCGTCGAGGCACTTGCGGGTGGCCTGTGCGATCTCGGGACCAATCCCGTCGCCGGGAATGAGGGTGACTTTGTGCATCGTGTGGCATCCCATGTCGAAGGCGGATGATCGGGCGGCGCGAACCTAGCAGAACGAGTACGCAGATTCAAGGTGCGCGCGGCGAAAGCGCACGGTGCCCACTGTTCCGGCACGGTCTCCTGACCGTGCCGGCCCGCTCGACCGCAGGTCTCCCATCGACCCCGCGGCGTCGATGGCGGAGCGCGAGCAGGACAGAGACCTCCGATCGGTGAACATGGCAGGGTCGGGAGACCCTGCCATAACAGCGGGAGTCTCTGCCATAACAGCCGCCGGGTGGCACTTGGTGGCACTGGCTTGCCAGTGGCTTCCCCGTCAGTCTCTTGCACTTTCCTTCACGAATTCCGCCGGATGATGCCCTCGAAAGCTGCGAATCTCGCTGTTGCGTGGGCGGGCCCGGGAGCAACCGCTGTGGGGATTGCGGCCACCGCGTCAAGGTTCGCAGGAGAACGCAAGGATCAGCATTGCGAGACCGCCGATACCACCGTACTCTTGATCCGAAAGAGCACTGGCAACCAGTGGCCCCCTACGCCGAACGTTTCTCTCGTCAGCCGTGTCCGCAGTAGACGGATCGGAAGTAATGCGCGGCGGGAAGTCGCCGGCCGAAGTCTTTCAACGAATCGGAATTCAGCGAGTCGTGCCGTGAGAGGTCTCGAACGTTCGCTCAGCTACAACGCATTCATCGTCGGGGCGTGGATGTTGCTGGCAATCAGCCTGTGGTACATGGTTCGTTTCATGTTCATCGATCATGAGCATGGGCTGCCAGCTCTGCTCGGCTTGGTGCTGTCCGGGTTCGTTCTGCTCGGGCATGGCTTGGCCTGGGGCGAGGAATACGTGGATACGAAGCTGCGACAGGGGCTGGAAAACGTGGCGTTGAAATCGCTGCACGTTCATTCCCGCGAATTCCCCGGCTACCGCGCGGTCGATTTGTTCCGCGCCTGCGCGGAACACGTCGCCCGATTCCCGGATACCAGCCAGATCGACTCCCGCCATAACGAGCCGCTGGCAATGATCGTTTCCTCCCGGTTCTACTCGACCGACCAGGGGGCGATCACGTCGGCACCGATGGTTCTCCGTCCGACTGGATACCGCGAAACGACCTCGATTCCGACCGAGCGCTTCTGGGCGATCAAGTCGCCCCCGGAAACCCCGGGCGAAAGTCCGTGCATCATCCGCTTTCGCGCCGGAGACGGCGGGAGGAACGCCACGCTCGAAGTGGCGGCGATCGATTCGATCGTCGCGGAAGCAGCCTTGGAAGAGATTCGCAAAAACAGCCTCGTCAACAGCATCTACCGCGGGAACCTGCTGGAAGTCGGCTGCGAGCGGAACGTGGATGACGACTATTACGAAGAAAGCGGGCCAAACACTCTGAACATCCAGTTTCTGGCCCGTCGCGACGTGACGGCCAGCGACATCGTTCTCGAAGAAGAAGTCCGTGAAACTCTCGAACGCAACGTCTTCCGGTTCTGCGACCGACGCGAAGAACTCGGTCGGTGGGGCATTCCGGCACGGCGCGTACTCCTGTTTCACGGGCCGCCGGGGACCGGCAAGACCTTTACGTGCCAGTACATCTACGGGCGCCTGCCTGGGATGACGACGTTCGTCGCGGTCGGTGGGAACCTCGGCCGAATCAAGGACCTGTGCATGCTGGCGCGCACGTATCAGCCATCGATGCTTGTGCTCGAGGACATCGATCTCGCGCTGTCCTCTCGGGAGACCAATCCCTTCGGCTCGCTGCTCGGCGAGTTCATGGACCAGCTTGACGGCTTCCAAGCGGACCACTCGGTACTGTTTCTCCTGACGACGAATGCCATCGAGCGTGTCGAGGAGGCAATCAGCAGTCGCCCAGGGCGAGTGAATCAATGTCTGCACTTCGGACCGCCTGACGACGACCTCCGGCACCGCTATATCGAGCGATACCTGCAACCCTATGAGATCGATGGGTTGGCCCTCGATGAACTCGTCGAGTCCACCCGCGGCTGCACGCAGGCCTTTCTCAAGGAACTCGTGCTGCGCGCCGTGCAGGTCAGCATCGAGCGGCGATCCGCCCAGAGCGAGGGCGACGCAAACGGTGCGCCGCGCCTTTGCGACACTGACTTCGACACGGCAATGGCCGAATTGACGAAGCACGACGCGAAGGCGACCCGGGCCATCATGGGTTTCACCCGAAGCCGCTGAGTCTGCACCCGGCGGCGATTCGTCCGCCGGACCCGGTCATTCGATTTCCGACACGATCCGGTGCGGGTCGCGGGGGTGGAGGGTTTGGGTCGTGCAGTCCACCACCAGATCGAGGTCTTCCAGTACGATCGCCCCGATCAGAGCTGTCGTGCGGTTCGGTTCGAGGACGGCCGTGAAGACCCCCTCGCGGTCCAGCAGCCGCACTCGCACCTCCCCCGCCATCCGCCGCGTCGCCGTCCGCTGATCGGCGTACCGCACCGTCGCCTCGCCCGCCGGCACGAAGCCGAGTCGATCGGCCACCTCCTCCGGCAGAACGAGCCGCGTCGCGCCGGTATCGACGACCCCCTGCAACGTCGACCGACGCACTTCGTCCCGGGCAATGACGCCCCGGTTGGCCAGAACCTGATCCTCGTTGTTGACGACGGTGAACTCGACGGCGAATCGCCCCATGCACTCGGCTCCCGCACTCGGTTGCTGATCGACACTCATCGGTCGCACCTCCGGTCCGAATCCAGCGGGTACTGAATGCATGATACAGCGCCGGGCGGCGAGTTGGTATCCTCGTTCCGGCACGGCCTCGCTCGGGCGCTCGGGTGTGGCAAGAGTTTTTGCCGACGCGAACTCTCTTCGGCGATGGGTGGCGGGGGCGCTCCGCAACGCGGAAGCCCCCGTG
>JBBDNT010000262.1:0-9591 GCA_040877445.1 Planctomycetaceae bacterium | reverse complement strand
ACACGCCAGTTAAAATTGCCACACCCCCTCGCTCGGGCGGCGTTCCGGCACGGTCTCCGGACCGTGCCGGGGGTTCGACCGAAGGATCCCACGGGGTGGGTTCAGGCGGAATCCATCGATTGCGCCTCTTGGAAGCAGACGCAACCTCCCGCGTGTTCTTCGAGGAAATCCTTGGCGCGTTCCGTCGCGTAGACGTAGCCGACGCCTTCCGCGAGAAACAGATCCTCTCCTCGCCACGAATCCTGAAAGAGGAAGATGTGGTCTCTCGTGCAGATTCCCTTGGCGGTGCAGTGAACCTTCGCGCTTCGGTTCAATACGAATTCCCACAGGTCGCCCATCTGCTTCGCGGTCGCTGCCGAATGCGGGCGCGCCAGGATGTAGTTCTCAGGCTCCCCGCCTCACGGGTATTCGGCAGGCTCGTCCGCTTCAGGATCCCACGTGTGCCAGTCCAAACGGGCGATCGACTTCTTGATCACCGGTTGGAATCGAAGCCCCGCCAACGCCGACCGTTCGAGCGTCTTGCGAAACGCATCGGTGACGACGAGATCGCCGACGCCGGGAAGTGAAACGGGGGGAATGAACGGGCCGGTGCGTTCCAACTGAATGAGGCCGCCTTCACGACCGAGGTGACCCGACATCCCATGCAAGAGCATGTCGTAGTAGTCGCCCCACGAATGCCGCGGCTTTTCGAGAGTGTGGAATCGCGTCATTCTGCACCCTTCACGGCGATGATTCGATCTCGGCGTCTGCGTCGGCGGAGGGCTTCGGCTACGCTGGATCCCATGAGCGGCGGATTGCCGTTGGTCGTCGTCGGGCCGCTCTGCGCGACTGCGCAGAATAGCCGCTCTGCCGGAGGAATCAATCCTTCACCACCACTTCGTCCAGATTCAACACCGCGTTGGCGAGCATCGTCCAGGCGGCGAGGTCTTCGGGCGGAAGCGATGCGTCGGGCGGGGTGTCGCCGGAGCGGATCAGCTTCGCCGCCGCAGTCGGGTTCGCGCGGTATTCCTCGAGGTTGCCTTCGTAGGCGGCGCGCAGGATCGCGCGTTCGTCGGAGTCGGCCGGGCGGGCGGTGGCTTCCTCGAACATCCAAGCGACGCGCTCCGCGGGCGATTCGCCCGCTTCCTTCATCGTCCGTTGCGCGAGATGCCGGGCCGCCTCGAAGAACTGCGGCTCGTTCATCAGCACCAGCGCTTGCAGCGGGGTGTTGGTTCGCTCGCGGCGAATTTGGCACGCCTCGCGCGAGGGGGCGTCGAAGGCGGTCATCGTCGGCGGGGCCGACGTCCGCTTCCAGAACGTGTAGACGCTGCGGCGATAGAGCTTGTCACCCGTGTCGGGCTTGAACTTCGCCGTGTTCGACGACGTGTAGCCGACCGCCTCCCATAGACCCTCCGGCTGCGGGGGCTTCACGCTCGGGCCGCCGATCGTCCTCACCAGCAATCGACTGACGGCGAGCGCCTGATCGCGGATCATCTCCGCGTCGAACCGGAACCGCGGGCCGCGCGCGAGCAGACGGTTCCGCGGATCCTTCCGCAGCAATTCCGGCGCGACGCGCGAACTTTGCCGATACGTCGCCGAGGTGACGATCAGCTTCATCATCCGCTTCACGTCCCAGCCCGATTCGCGGAAGTCCACGGCCAGCCAGTCGAGCAGTTCCGGATGGCTGGGCCATTCTCCCTGAGCGCCGAAATCTTCGCTCGTCTTGACGAGGCCGGTGCCGAAGCACTGCTGCCAATACCGGTTGACCGCCGCGCGGGACGTCAGCGGATGCCGCGGATCGACGAGCCACCGCGCCAGCCCCAACCGGTCGCGGGGGAGATCATCGGCCATCGGAGGAAGAAACGAGGGAACGCCGCGCTCGACCTGGTCCCCCTTCTTGTCGTATTCGCCGCGGATCAGCAGATACGCCGGCTTGGGACTCTTCCCTTCGCGAAACACGAGGCTGACCGGCATTTGATCGTGCACCTTCGTCTTGTCGGCTTCGACGCGGTCGCGATCGGTGAGCAGCTTGCGGTACGCCTCGTCCTCGTTCTGCAGGAAGTACCATCGCAACGCCTGCCGCTGCTCGGGCGATCGCTCGTCGGCGGGCAGCGCGAGGATCGGCTGCACGGGGCTGCTGCCGGCGAGATGCGCGACTTCGTCGGCCGACAGTTCGCGATCGTAAAGCCGCACGTCGTCGATCGTCCCGCCGGTGAAGGGGGACTGCGCGCTGCGCTTGCCGAGCCGCAGCGGCGTGTCGGTGACGGTCGTGCCTTGCAGGGCGTTGTTGTTGACGTCGACTTCGCGGCGGCGGCCGTCGACGTAGACCGTCACCCCGGTCGCCTTCGCCGAGCCGTCGTAAGTGACGAACACGTGATGCCAGGCGTTCGGTTCGAGCACGTCCTCCTGCGTGGTGACCTTGAGCGCGTCGCCCGGCCAGCGATGAATGAGATGCATCGCGACCTTTTTCCCGACGAGATACAAATCCCACCCGCGATGCCCGTCGGCCTCGTCCATCCGGCCGAGGGGCGAGCCGGTGACCTCGCCGGTGGTCCGAATCCACGCGCCGTAGCTGACGGGGCGATCCTTCTCGAAGCGGCCGGCGTCCCCCAGTTCGACATGCCCGCCGTCGAAGCGGAGCGCGCGGCCGGTCTTGCCCGCGACCCGTTCCACCTTGCCGACGATTCGCCCCTTGCGCTCCGGATCAAGCGCGTCGGCAGGGTTCTCGCCGTCGGCCTCGTCGAGCGGGAAGTGGGCGATGAGGTTCTTCGCGAGACCGGCCGCGTCGCCCGAGGTGCGGGCCTGCTTTTCCGCCTCGGCCAGCCAGGATTCGAGATCGGCCGGCGCGCTTGCCTCGCGCGTTTCGAGCGCGCGGGCGATGGCGGCGAGATCGGCGTCGAACTTCGCGAGTTGCGTTTCGTGTTCCGCCTGAGGGACGCGGACGACCGGGGCGTGGTCCTTCTTGTTGCCGTCGAGCTCCTTGCCGTCGATGCTGTTGAAGAACGCGAACAGCCCGTAGAACTCCTGCTGCGTGAGCGGATCGAACTTGTGATCGTGGCAGACGGCACAACCGGCGGTCAGACCCATGAAGACGGTCGAAGCCGCCTCGACGCGATCGACCACGTTGCGGACGTAGACCTCCTCCTCGATCGAGCCGCCCTCGTTCGTCGAGACGTTGCAGCGGTTGAAGCCGGTCGCCACGAGTTGGGCAGTCGTCGGGGCGGGCAGGAGATCGCCCGCGAGCTGTTCGACCACGAACTCGTCGTAGGGCTTGTTCTCGTTGAAAGCGCGGATCACCCAGTCGCGGTACGGCCAGATTTCGCGGTAGTTGTCGAGGTGCAGCCCGTGCGTGTCGCCGTAGCGGACCGCATCGAGCCAGTAGCGGGCCATGTGCTCGCCGAAATGCGGCGACGACAGCAGCCGATCGACGAGTCTTTCGTACGCGTCGGGCGCTTCATCAGCAAGGAAGGCCGCGATCTCTTCGCGGGTCGGCGGCAGTCCCGTGAGGTCGAACGTCACGCGGCGGATGAGCGTGCGGCGATCCGCCTCGGGGGACGGCGAAAGCCCTTCCTGTTCGAGCCGGGCGAGGACGAACCCGTCGATTGCATTTCGCCGCCGGCTTTCATTGCGGTTCAGCGACCCGGATGCTTCAAGCGTCCGGGTCGCCCCCACTTGCGGCACATTGGGACGACGCGGCGTGACGAACGCCCAATGCGCCTGGAACTCCGCCCCCTGTTCGATCCAGCGGCGGAGAAGTTCGATTTCATCCTTCGAGAGCGACTTGCCGGAGTCGGGCGGCGGCATGCGGGTGAACTCGTCCTCCGCGACGATCCGCCGCACGAGTTCACTCTCGGCCGGTCGGCCGGGCACGACCGCCGTCTCGCCGGAATCGAGCTTCGCGACGGCCGCCTCGCGCCGATCAAGCCGTAACCCCGCCTGGCGCTGCTTCTCATCCGGCCCGTGGCACTGAAAGCAGCGATCGGAAAGCAATGGGCGGATATCGCGATTGAAGTCGACTTTCTCGTCCGCGGCGAACGACATCGCCGGCGCGAGGATGAGGACGGCGGCCGGGATCGCGACCGTGGCGACGCGACGGTTCATGAGCAACCTCATTTCGACGGCAGTCTCGATCGAGGCGACGGATCCCCCGAGTTACATCATCGTATCGGGCCGTCGTTCGCATCGGTAGTCTTCAATGCACGTCGCCGGGTGCGTCTGGTGGTTTTCGATGCGAAGTCGGATGTGGCGGAACGATGACCGCAACAGGCGAGAGAACGCGGGCGGAAAATGCCGGGGTCGAAAAAGAGCCGGATCCCCTTTTTCGCCCCTCTCGCCTCCGCGGTTCCATCACCCACGAGGCGGCCGTGCTGAAATTTTAGCATTTCGCGCTTGACAGCCCGCATCGCTGCTAGTAATTTAGCATCCATGAGCCGCAAACCAGTCCACACGCTGAGCCGCCGCGAACGACAGATCATGGACATCGTGTACTCGCAGGGCGAGGCGTCGGCGGCCGATGTCCGGGCCGCCCTGCCCGACCCGCCCAGCTATTCCGCGGTGCGGGCGCTGCTGGCGATCCTCGTCCAGAAGGGACACCTGAAGCACCGTTCGCAGCGCGGGCGTTACATTTACGTCCCCACCCGCCGCCGCGCCCAGGCCGGCCGTTCGGCCCTCCGCCGCGTGCTGGACACGTTCTTCGAGGGCTCGCTCGAAAAGGCGATTGCCGCGTTGTTGCGGGGGTCCGATGCCAACATATCCGAAGAGGAATTCCAGCGCCTGGGGCAACTCATCCAGCAAGCTCGAAAAGAAGGACGCTGACATGTCCGCACCGCTGACGCTCGTTTCCTCGTCCGGACTCTTGGACCTTGCCGTCAAAAGCTGCGCCCTCATGCTTCTGGCCTCGGTGGCTGCCGCGGTGCTGCGGCGAGCGTCGGCAGCCTGGCGGCACTTGGTGTGGTGCCTCTGCGTGGCGAGCTTGCTGCTCTTGCCGGCTCTTTCGATGGCCCTCCCGGCCTGGCGATTCACCTGGCTGCCGCAATGGACCGCGGAGCCGACGCAACTCGCCGCGACGGGGCAGACCGAACTCGCCCAGCCGAATCGCGCTGTGCCGGTCAATGATCTGCCGCTCAATGATCTGCCGCTCAATGACGAGCCGCCGACGGCGATCATCGCGCCAATCGCCGACGCTGCGCCGGTAACGGCAGCAAGCAATTCGCTGCCCGCTCCGGAAATCGCAACGCCCCCGCAGCGAGATCCCTTGCCCTGGCTGGCGATCGGGTGGGCGGCGGGCGGATTGCTGTCGCTCGTTCCGCTGGCGATTGGGCTTTGGCAACTCGCGGTGTTGCACCGCCGCTCGCTCGTCATCGGCGATCGGCGCTGGCTGACTTTGCTCGACGAGTTGCGGCGGCAATTGGGCGTGCGCCGCGGCGTAAAGCTCCGCATGTGCGAAGCGGGCGTTGCGCCTCTCACTTGGGGCGCGCTGCGCCCCGTGTTGCTGGTGCCCGCCGAGGCGAGTGCCTGGTCCGACGAGCGGCGACGGCTGGTGCTGCTGCACGAAATTGCTCACGTTCGCCGCGCGGATTGGCTGACGCAACTGATGGCCCACGTGGCATGCGCCATGTATTGGTTCAACCCGCTCGTCTGGTTGGCTGCCCGGCGGATGCGGATCGAGCGCGAGCGGGCTTGCGATGATCTCGTTCTGGCCTGCGGCGCGCGGGCGAGCGACTACGCCCAGGAACTGCTCGCGCTGGCGGCGGAACTGTCCCATTCGCGGCTGTCGATGCTCGTGGCCGTGCCGATGGCTCGCCGCGGCGCGCTGGAAGATCGTGTCCGCGGCATCCTCGACAACCGCCGCAGCCGGGCGGCGCTCGGCACAGCGGCGGTCTGCCTGGGGTTGACGTTCGCGACTGTGGTCGTTGTTCCGCTGGCGATGCTGCGGGCTGCTGCGCCCGAGTCGGCAGAGTTGAAGACTGACGATCCCAAGCAGGAGACGCCAGTGAAAGACGATGAGCCTGCCGCGGAAAAATCGCCGGAGAAGCCGCCCGCCAAGGCCACTTCAGTCCGCGGGAAGGTTTTGGACGACGCCACCGGCGAGCCGATCGACAAGCTCATCATCCAAGGTGGGAAGTTCGACCCTGCGGACCCGAGGAAGGTGACTTGGGGTTACTCGGAAAGCCATTCCAGCAGCCGCGATGGGTTGTTTTCCACAACGGTTCGATGGGCCGAAGGGTGGACTGCCCGCATCGTGGCTGACGGTTATGTCCCGCAGCCGGTTCTCGCATCGGCGCCGCCAGAGGGCAAGAATGACATCGAGGTGACGATCCGGCTGAAGCGGGGCCCCACGGTTCGCGGCATCGTGCTCGACCACGAGGGCAAACCCATCAGGGGCGCTGCGGTCTTCGCCATCGGCCCGACCGGCCTGAATCTGTCGGCTGGGCAAGCCTGGTCGAGCGGCGGCGGCATCAATGAGATGGTCAAGCCGGTGCGAACCGACGAAACGGGGCGATTCGAACTGCCGACCGGCGAAGACGGATTGCTGGCAGTCTCGCATGCCACCTTCGATGCCTGGCCCGCAGCGATTCCGGCGAGCGGTGAAGTGACGATCCGCCTGCCCAAGCCGGCCCGCGTCGATATCGAACTGGCCATCGATGGCGCCGACAAAGAGAGCGTCCTCTTCTACCAGCTCCTCACGGAAGGCAGGACGGAATTCGCCGGGCTGCGATTGGAACGTAATGTGGAGATGGCTAATCCAGGAAAGCTATCGCTCGCCACTCTGCCGCCGGGCAGGTATCAGCTCGGCCGCAACGTGACGCATCACTTGGGCGAGATCGGCACCGGCGCCTTTCTCGAATCGCAGTTCTTCGAGCTCAAGGCCGGCGAGACCAAGTCCATCGATTTCGTCCGCGAGAAGGGCGCGCGAGTCATCGGCAAGGCAACTTGGCCGGCGGACACCAACTTGACTGGTGTCGTGATCTCCGTGCGCAGCGAAAAGGCTGAGAAGGGGCCGTTCGACAAGCACGAGTGGACCACGACCTTCGCATCCGAAGCGGCAACTGCCGATGGCACATTCCGGACCGAACGGATCGCACCAGGTAAGTACCTGCTTGTCGCCGAAGGCTATTCACCGTTGACCCCAGAACAGCGATTCCGGACCAGCGGTCTCATCGGTCCCTCGCATCGAGTCCAAGTCACGATTGATGTCCCAGCCGACGGCGAGCTGAAGTTGGGCGACCTGGCATTGAAGCCGATCGGGGCAGCACCGGTTCGCGTGGACGCACCGGCTTCCAACCCTCCGTCGGCGAAAGCGCCTACCGTGAAAACCGAGACGCTGCGGTACACGGGGGTCGTCCTCGACAAGGAGACCCGAAAGGGAATCCCCGGCGGGACGGTGATCGTCCGCCGCTCGAAACTCACCTCGCAGGAGAACACGATCATTCAGGAGACTCGTCACACGACTGATGCCGAGGGGAAATACTCGTTCGAGATTCCCCCCGAACAGGTTTCGATGCCGTGGATGTATATCGAGCTCGACGCCTGGCACGACGACTACGCAGCTAATAAGGGCTTCGGCTATGCCCTGTCGATGATCCGAAAGAACGAAAAACTCGGCGAGCGTCCATTCTTCGAGAGGATCGAATTGCGAGCAGCGGAAGCGGTCACCGGGACCGTGGCGTCTCCCGAGGGAACGCCGCTGGCGGGCATCAACGTACGGGGTTATTCGCAGGTGGTCAGAGGGAACGATTACCGCGAATTCGGCTCGTTCACGGACGCCGTGACGGACGACGCCGGCAAATTCCGCTTGAACCTCGCGAAGGGCGGCGTGGGCATCTTCTGGATCCTGCCGACGAAGTTCGCGATCACATCGCGAGCCAGCACTGCCTTGCGTGGCGACGTCGGCGAAATCCGGCTACGACCCGGTGTGCGGGTCTCGGGCAGGGTGGTCGATGTGGAGGGAAAGCCGGTGCCGAAGATTCCGGTCAACATCGAGTATGTCGATGGCGGGAACGAGCCGGTCACCGAGCTCCCCGTTACGACTTCGATCCGGCGTAGCAGCATTAGCGATGACGAGGGCCGCTTCGCGTTCGATCCACTTCCGACCGGCAATTACCGCTTGATTCCGGAAGAACACCGCTCCGATCCGATCATCCGCGACCGCCAACGTTATGAGATTCCTGGAGTCTTCCTTCCGATGACGGTGCAGATCGACGAAGGGGTCGCCGGCGTGCCGCTCGAAGTGCGGGCGGCCCCTCATGTCGTCTTTCATGCGCAGGTATTCGACAGCAAGGGAGCCAAGACTCGCGGCCACGTGTTCGATCTCTTCGGCGAAATGGATGGAAAGCGCTGGTTCGGATGGGCACGCCCGGATGCCGAGGGCACAGTTGCCCTTCGCGTACCAAAGGGTCTGCGGAATGTTCGCGTCCAGCTCATAACGAACGAACATGGCGCTGTGAGGTTCCGCCGGGGAAAGGGAGAGCAACTCGAAAATAGGAGCGACCACTACATCGACTTCGAAACCTTGAACCACGACGTCGAGAGTTTCGAGATCATCCAATACCGTGCGCCGATCGTGCTGATCGACGCAGTGGATGAGGATGGGAAGCCCGTGAAGGAATTTCGCGTCGTTGCTGCTTACCCGTGGGTTAAGCAGCGCTACATCGTCGACGGGGAGCATCGCTCCGATTTGCACTTCGACAAGCAGAACGATGGCCGATTCCGAACCTCCCAACTGCTGCCGGACGAGGACGTGAAGTTCACCGTGACGGCAGACGGCTTCGAGGCGGCCAGTGCGACGGTGCGACTCGGTGAAGGGGAGACGAAGGAACTGTCAGTGACGCTCAAGAAGTAGGTATCGACATTCTCCTTCGAATACCTGCCGCCGGGCCGATACTGTCGATCGGACGGGCGGGTCGGACGAACGTCGGTTCGTCTGCCCGCCATCGCACATCGAATTCCACGACGTCGAAAGCGCCATCGACCGATATCGGCGGAGAATCCGCGGAGCTTTGCGGAGCACACGGGGCGCGGGTTTCGACGGCAAACTGAAAGTTCGCCCCGCGAAGGCCGCCGCGTTGAACCCGGCTTCCGCCGATCAGGCCAAGTGTTGCGAAAGGACCGGACGCGGGGACTTCGCTATCGCCGGGCGAGTGCCGCCATGCGGCGGGCCCGTTGCTGGTCGCGGGCCTTGGCGGCGAATTCCTCGGCGGTGACGGCCCGGCGATCGTTCGCCTCGCGGAGCAGTTCCTCCGCGTCGGCCGTCTTCAGATCGTCGGCGGGAACGGCCCGGTTCGTCAGGACGGAGACCACGTTCCCCTTCACCTGCACGAAGCCGCCGTCGACGAAGTAGGACCGCGAGCCGCCCGCCGCGTCGTTGAGCCGCAATTCGCCGTAGCCCAGCCGGCCGATCAGCGGCGCCCGGCCGGGATAGAACCCCGCGCTGCCGTCGTACAACGGCGCCCGCAACGAGCGGACCGGTTCGTCCAGCAGCGTCTTTTCGGGCGTGACGAGGACGAGGCGGAGGTGGTCGGCGGGCATGGGGGGAAGGCAGAGGTCGGAGGTCAGTCGGCAGTCGGCAGTCGGCAGTCGGCAGTCGGCAGTCGGCAGTCGGCAGTCGGCAGT
>JBBDNT010000261.1:0-13430 GCA_040877445.1 Planctomycetaceae bacterium | reverse complement strand
CGGCAGAATGGACGTACAAGTACCTCCCGCCTGCCGGGCGGGACGTGGAGCGCGGGATGACGTCCCTCTGAAGAGGGCGGCTTGTTCGTGTTGCAGGACGTCACTCGTCCGTTCGCGATCGGCGGGCGAGTGCGAGGTTGAGCGTCGCCAGATCCGCGCCCAGCGCGAGCAGTCCCGCCACGAGCGCGACCTGCCGCACGGTCTCCCACCGGGATGCCTGTGCGATCGCCTCGGGATCATGCGGTGCGGGTTGGACGACCGTCATCACCGGATAGGAGGTCACGCGCGTCGCCAGCCGCGCCTCCGCGTCCCACACGAAGAAGCTCGCGACGAGGAACACGATCATCGCGGCGACGAACAGGGCGAGCGTGATCCAGCGGGCGAACGGCGTCTTCATCGTTTCATTCTGGTGCGGCAGGTGCATACGGTGGAGCAAGCGTTACCAGCGTTCGACCAGTCGATCGTACTCGGCATGCGAGGCGATCCAAAACCAAGTCACCGTCTCCCCTTCGAGCAGTCCCAACTCGCGCCAGCCGAGTCCGATTCGAACCGAGTACAGAGGCTCTTCTTCATGGACCTTCTTGAAGTGAAGGCTCGGATGCGACGGGTTTTCTCGCCAGAGATGGTAAGCCTTGCGCGCGTTCTTGCGAACTGCATCCGGAAGTGCGCCGTAAAGCTTCCAGAAATCTTCGGTCGCCCGGGAGTGGAGCGTCATGGTTCGTCCGGCCCGAAGGCCCTGACGCGGCCGGCGCGGATCTCCTGCCGCACCTGTTCGGCAATCCGGCCGAGCTGCTCCTGAGTGCGCGCGAACGACTCGTCCCATCGCCGCTCGTCGTCGAGTTCCTCGAGGATCAGGGCGGCGATGGCGTCCTGTTCCGCCGCGGGAAGCTCTTCGAGTTGCGCTAGGGCCTGCTGAAGGAGTTGCGTCATCGTTTTCGTGTCCTGCGCGACTGCGATCTGCCGATCCATCATACCCCAGCCGGGGATCCGAGGGGAATGCGGGATCGTCTGGCCCCCGTGATCGTCGAGACCAGTGCCTTGTTCGGATAGCGATGCGGTCGCCCTCCGCTTCGGATTCCGGAATACCTTGCGGCATCATGGGGAATCACGCCGGTGGTCGCCCCGGCTCGTGGCGACTTCGCGGTCGAAGCGGCAAGCTCATTCACGATCCGAATGGCGGGGAAACTCCGTCGCCTCGCCTGAAGAGCACTGGCAAGCCAGTGGCGCCCGGCGCTTCTCCCGGCGTCCGCTGCCGTTACAATTCCCCGCATGGCGCAACGCGTCGCTCCGGCGATCGAGGGTTCGATCGCCGATCTGGCCGACCTGGTGCCGCGGTTGCACCGGTCCGAAGGGTTCGCGGAGGTGGTGGAGGCTCTCACTCGGGGAGAGCCGGCCGTCATCGACGGGGCCTGGGGATCGGCGTGCGCGCTCTCGACCGCGGCGCTCGCGACCGATTGCCCGGCGACGCTGCTCGTCGTGCTGCCGCGCATCCACGACGTGGACGACTTCGCCGACGACGTGGCCGGCTTCCTCGAGGAGCGCCCGCTCGTGTTCCCCGCGTGGGAGACGCTTCCCGAGGAGCACAGCATGGCCGACGCCGTCTTCGGCCGCCGGCTTCGCGTGCTGAACGAGGTGGAGCATTCCTCGCCGCGAATGATCGTGACGTCGTTGCCGGCCTTGTTGCAGCCGGTTCCGCCGCGTCAGGAACGGGCGGCGGGGACGTGGACGATTCGCGTGGGAGAGGAGATCGACCCCGAGACGCTGCTCGCGAAGCTCGTCGAACGCGGGTTCGTCCGCGCGCCGGCGATCGAGATGCCGGGCGAGTTCGCGATGCACGGCGGCATCCTCGACGTGTTCCCGCCGGACGCGGCCGACCCGCTGCGGATCGAATTCTTCGGCGACGAAATCGAATCGATCCGCCGCTTCGACGTCGAGACGCAACGGAAGGTGGAGGAGTTGGAGCGGGCGACGTTGACGCTGGTGGCTGCGGCGAGCGGCCGGTGTGAGCCGGCCGGTGCGTCCCCCAGTGACGACCGTCTCCACCGCGAGCCAAGCGATCCAAACGAACGTCGAACCCCCGGTGGTCCGATGCACCGGGGGGCTGACGCCCCCCGCTCGCCAGGGAATTCCGAATCCTTGCTCGACTCTCTCCCGACCGGCAGTTGGGTCGCGATCACGGAGTTGGAAGATCTCGTCGCCGAGGGGCGGCATTATCTCGAGCGGCTGCCGGATCGCCGGGGGTTGTACTCCGTCGATGCGGCGCTCGCGCACTGCGCGCGGTTCCCGCTGGCGACGATCTCGGCGATCACCGCGGGGCGGTCGAAGAACCGCTGCAGCCTGCGGATCGAGTCGATCGAACGATTCACCGGACCGCCGGCGCAGGCGATCGAAGAACTGGCCGCCGTCGTCGCCGGCGGGCAGAACGTGTTGATCGCCTGTCACAACGAGGGGGAGCGGCAACGGCTCCGAGAATTGCTGACGGAGACTGATATCGCAGCGACGTGGGGCAGACCTCCAGGTCTGCCCGGCAGGCTGGAAAGCCTGCCCCACGCAGGTCTGCCCGGCAGGTCGGGCGACGATGGAAGCGGCAGGCTGCAACGCCTGCCCCACGACGTTGACATTCACAACGGCAGGCTGGAAAGCCTGCCCCACGTCCGCCTGTGCCTGGGGCGACTCGCGCGCGGGTTTCGGCTCGTCGATGATGCGACCATTGTCCTCAGCGATCACGAGTTGTTCGGCCGGACCGAAATCCGCCGCGGGCCGCGGCGCAAGAGGGCCGAGTCCCGCGCCATCGACAGTTTCCTCGAACTGAACGAGGGGGATCTCGTCGTGCATCTCACGCACGGCATCGCCCGCTTTCAGGGGATGGAACTGCTGCGAAAGGACGAGCAGGCGGAAGAGCATCTGCGGCTCGAATTCGACGACAAGGTGGTCGTCTACGTGCCGGTCTCGCTGATCCACCTCGTGCAGAAGTACGTGGGGGCGGGGAAGGTCTCGCCGCGGTTGTCGAAGCTGGGAGGCGCCGGCTGGGCGAAGAAGAAGAGCCGCGTCGCCTCGGCCGTCAGCGACATGGCCTCCGACATGCTGCGGCTTCAGGCCGAACGGGCCGAGAAGCCGGGGATCGTCTTCCCCGAGGACAGCGCCTGGCTGCACGAGTTCGAGGCGGCGTTCCCCTACGTCGAAACCGACGACCAGTTGCACGCCATCGAAGACCTGAAGGCCGACATGCAGCGCCGCCGCCCGATGGACCGCCTCATCTGCGGCGACGTGGGATACGGCAAGACGGAAGTCGCCATGCGGGCGGCGTTCAAGGCGATCGACGCCGGCAAACAGGTGGCGGTGCTCGTCCCCACCACCGTGCTCGCCGAGCAGCACGTCCGCACCTTCCGCGAGCGGATGGCGGAGTATCCCTTCGAGATCGAAGTCCTCTCCCGCTTCCGCACCAAGGGCGAGCAGAAGGAGATCCTCGAACGGCTGGAACGCGGAGCGGTCGATCTGATCATCGGCACGCACCGCATCGTGCAGGACGACGTGAGGTTCAAGGATCTCGGACTGATCGTCATCGACGAGGAGCAGCGGTTCGGCGTCGAGGCGAAGGAGAAACTCAAACGGCTGCGACTCGAAGTCGACGTGCTCACGCTCTCCGCCACGCCGATCCCGCGGACGCTGCACATGTCGCTGCTGGGGATTCGCGACATCTCGAACCTCATCACCCCGCCGATGGACCGCATCGCCATCGAAACGCGGATCGTGCGGTGGGATCGCGAGCTGATCCGCAACGCCATCGTCCGCGAGTTGAACCGCAACGGGCAAATCTACTTCGTGCACAACCGCGTGCAGAGCATTCACCAGGTGGCCGAGCGATTGCAAGAGATCGTGCCCGAAGCGCGGATCGCGATCGGCCACGGGCAGATGTCGGGCGACGAACTGGAAGAGGCGATGACGAGCTTCGTGCGCGCCGAGACCGACATTCTCGTCTGCACGACGATCATCGAAAGCGGCTTGGACATTCCCAATGCGAACACGATCTTCATCCACCAGGCGGACCGCTACGGGCTGGCCGATCTGCACCAGTTGCGCGGCCGCGTGGGTCGCTACAAGCATCGGGCGTATTGCTACATGGTGCTGGATGAAAGCAAGCCGATCACCACCGCCGGGAGGAAGCGGCTGAAGGCGATCGAGGAGTTCAGCGAACTCGGCGCGGGCTTCAAGATCGCCATGCGCGATCTGGAGATCCGCGGGGCGGGAAGCATCCTCGGCACCGCGCAAAGCGGACACATCGCGACGGTCGGCTACGAGCTTTATTGCCAGCTCTTGGAGAACGCGGTCCGGCGCTTGAAGAACGAGCCGATCCGCGAGCATCGCCATGTGACGATCGACCTGCCGATCGCCGCGTGGATTCCCGACGAGTACGTCCCGCCCGGTCGGCAGAAGATCGACCTGTATCGGAAGCTGTCGCACGCGGCGAACGGGACCGAACTGCGCGAGATCGAAGACGAGCTGCGCGATCGCTTCGGGCCGATTCCCGACGAAGTAACGAGGCTGTTCGGCCTGAAGGAATTGCAGCTTCACGCGCAGGCCCGGCAGATCGACGACATCCGGCTGGAAGACGGCTACGCCCGCTTCGGCTATCGGAGCGGCCCGCAAATCCGCAAGCTCGCGGCGGAGAATCATCCGCGGCTGCGGGTGGTCGATGGACGCTCGGCGTATCTCGTGCTGCAAAAGCCGGATGCGACGAACGACGAGCTGCTGGCGACGCTGAAATCGGTGTTGCGGCCCAACGGCTGAGCGACCTATACTCCGCCCCCTTTCCGTCGCTCATATCCCGTCCAAATCGAATTCGTGGTTCGACGATCGGGCGGGTAGGACGGATTCAAGCTTGATCTTGTGGGTTCTCCGTAGGATGGATTGGCAATCCGGCGGTGAGGCCTCAACGTCGCCGGAAGTCGATCGATCTGTCGGCTCGCTTGCCGTTGGAAGGATTGCCAATCCGTCTGACATGCCGCCAACTTCCAAATTCAATCTGGAAGACGTAGTAGGACGGATTTGTAATCCGTCGTGCCCGCTGGCCAGTAGGACTCCCGGTTTGCGGACATCGTCGCACCCCGTTCGCGGCGGACAACCCGGCTCGTCAAGGCTTCTGGCGGACGGAATACGATTCCGTCCTACGGCGTCGCCAACCGTCCAATTCCGCATGCAAACCACGAATTCGATCTGGACGACATCGTGGTTACCGTTGTTCTCCACCGTCGTCGTCCGGCTCCAATGGCCGTCCGCTCCATGATCGCAATCTCTCACCGGCTGATGCACGCGGCGATCGCACTGCTCGCATTGGCGGTGAGCGGGTGCGAGTATTTTCGCACCGTCCGCGCGAACAGTCCGGTGATCGCGGAGAACCCGCCGCGGATGGCGGCCCCCCTCGACCACCGCGAATCGCCTCGCGAGTCGGTCGTCGATCGCGCGGCGCCAGCCGACGCGGATTCGCCGTCCGCGGACCGGTCGAGCCGTTTCGAGCGCGGCTCGGACGAGATCGTGCTGGCCTCGGCCGAGCGATTCTCCGAGCGCCTCGACGACAGCGACGTCGTCGCGCTCGTCAACGGCGAGGCGATCCTGGCGGGCGACGTGTTGCGCCGCTACGCCGACCCGTTGCGGCAGGCGGAGCGGCAAGCATCGCCAGCCGATCTCGAGCGGATGAAGCGCGAGCTGATCCAACGGGACTTGCCGGACCGCATCGACCGCGCGCTGCTCTTGCAGTCGCTCAAGCGGAACATTCCCGAACCGCAGCTCGCGGCCTTGAAGCAGCACATCGACGAGCTGTTCGAGGAGGAAGTCGCGAAGATGATGGTGGAGATGAAGGTCCACTCGAAAGCCGAACTCGAGGAACAACTGCAGAAGCGCGGCGCGACCCTCGCGGAAATGCGGGCCGAGTTCGACGGGCAGCGGCGATCGTTGGAATACCTTCAGGCCCAGGCGTTCAAGGAAATCGAGATCGGTCGCCGCGACCTGATCGCGCATTACGAAGAGCACGCGGCGGATTACGACGTTCCCGGCCGGGCGCGCTGGCAACAGATTCAGCTCGGCTTCCGCCGCTTCCGCGACAAGCAGCAGGCGCGCGAGCTGATGGACCGCATCGCCGCCGAGCACGCGGCGGGGGCGGACTTCGACGACCTCGCCCGCCATTATTCCGACGGTCCCAACAGAGATCGCGGCGGGCGCTGGGAGTGGACGACGCAAGGGAGCCTCGCCGACCGCGACGTGGATCGCTGGCTGTTCGAGGGACCGGTGGGCGAACCCGGCCCGATCTTCGAATCGCCGGATGCGGTGAAGCTGGTGCGGGTCGTCGAGCGCGAGCCGGCGCACCGCATCCCCTTCGAGCAGGTGCAGGGCGAAATCAAGGAGACGCTGACCGGCGAGGCCCGCCAGCAGGCCGCCCGCGAGGTGCTCGAAAAGCTCCGCCGCGACGCCAGCATCGTCACGATGTTCGACGCTCCCGACCGCCAGGCCCCCCGCACCGGCATGCGCTGAGCCTCCCTGGCATCGCCGGTCGGTAGCGGAGTTCGCAAGAGGTCCGACGCATCCCCCCGGAATTCTCGCGAATTCCGCGACGCACGGGCCAGCAAGCCGCTGGTTCGAATGCCGACTTCGTTCGCGGTGATTCTCCCACGGTGATTCTCCGTTCGAAGTGCCGACCGCTCGCGCCTCTGTCGATTCCCTCACCGGCCTGATAACATCGTCAGCGGCATTCAGTAACACTTGACCCGAATGGCGGAGCCGTCGGCTTCGTAGCGGAATTCGCAAGAATTCCGACATGGGCCAGCAACCGGGACATCGCCGGAATTATTGCGAATCCCGCTACCGCCCGTGCGCCACGTCACTCCGGTAAAGTGTTACGACATTCATTCGCTCGGATTCCAGAGGCACGCACCTCACTCGCACGCATTTCGAACACGCTGATGGAGATGGCCATGCGACACGCGACCGCTTTCGCGCTGGGACTGCTGTTATCGACCGGAATCGCGTGCGCCGCCGACGACTCGCGCGGCTGGCCGATGATGGGCGGGGACGCCGCCCGTAGCGGATACACTCCCGAACCGATCTCGTCCGAGTTGGCGGAGTCGTGGACGCATCGCGCGGCGCATCCTCCGGCGCCGGCGTGGCCTCGCGAAGACCGCATGCAATTCGATCGCGCGTTTCATCCCGTCGTCGCCGGCGGGCGGCTGGTCTATGGCAGCTCGGCGGACGGCACGGTCCGCGCGCTCGACGTCGCCACGGGTGAAACGCGATGGGTCTTCTTCACCGAGGGGCCGATCCGCTGCGCGCCCGCGGTGTGGCGGGACCGGTTGTTCGTCGGCAGCGACGACGGATCGCTCTACGCTCTGGGTCTGGAAGACGGCGAACTCCTCGGCAAATGGCGCGGCGGACCGGCGGACGATCGCGTGCTGGGCAACGAGCGGATCGTCTCTCGCTGGCCGGTCCGCGGCGGACCGGTGGTGCTCGACGACGTCGTCTATTTCGGCGCCGGCATCTGGCAGTCCGAAGGCGTCGTCCTGAAGGCGCTCGACGCCGCCACCGGTCGCGAACTCTGGTCGAACGACGAAGCGGCCGGCATCGACATGCCGCAGCCTCACGGCGGGGCGAACGCGGCAAGCGGCGTGAGCGCGCAGGGGCATCTGGCGGCGGCGGGAGAGCGGCTGTTCGTTCCCACCGGCCGCGCCGTGCCGGCCGCGTTCCTTCGGACGACCGGCGAGTTCGACCACTACGTGCTGCAGGCGAATCACGGCGTCGGCGGGACGGAGTGCGTCGTCGGGGGCGATTTCCTCTACAACGGCGGCGCGGCGCTGCGGACCGAGACCGGCGAGCAGGCGACGATGATCGGCGCGGGCAGGTTCGCCGCCGTGCCGGGAGGCGTGCTTCGCGGCACGCCGCGGTCGATCTCCTTCCTGCGGGCCGTCGAAGAGGACGGCGTCGACCGGCTCGGCAAGCCGATCCGCATCGTCAAGCACGTCGCCGAATGGACGGCATCGAATGTGGCGGCCGATCGCGGGCTGATCGTCGCGGGGCGGACGATCGTGGCCGGCGGCGACGGCGTGGTGACGCTCGTCGATTCCGAGTCGCGGGAAACGCTGTGGAAACAGGAAGTCGAGGGGGCGGCGCTCGGCCTCGCGGCCGCGGAAGGCCGGCTGTATGTCAGCACCGATCGCGGCGTGATTCATTGCTTCGGTGGTCCGGAGCCCAAAGTGACTCGGTCCGCGCGACCCATGGAGCGGTGGGCGCGTCGGCCTGGGGGCGACGCGCCGTTGGCCGAGGAGATCGTGCGGCAGAGCGGCCGCACCGCGGGATATTGCGTCGATCTCGGCTGCGGGGACGGCTCGCTCGCGCATGAGCTCGCGCTGCGGACGAAACTGCACGTCGTCGCCATCGACGCCGATGCGGACAATGTCGCGGCGGCGCGGCGGCGATTGAGCGCAGCCGGTCTGTACGGACCGCGGGTGACGGTGCTGCTGGCGGATCCTCTGAAGAGTCATCTGCCCGGAATGTTCGCCGATCTCGTCGTTTCGGCGAATTCGGCCGACGCGGACGCGACGGAACTCTCTCGCGAGCTTCTCGCCGAGGCGCATCGGCTGCGCCGCCCCTACGGCGGGATATCGTGTCTCGGCAAGGCGGGGGCGCTGCGGATCGAAGAGCGGGGCGCGCCGCCCAACGCCGGGCAATGGACGCACCAGTACGCCGACGCCGCCAACACCGTCTGCTCGACCGATGCAGTGGGCGGCGAACTCAAGGTGCGGTGGTACGCCGACGTCGATCTCGAACTCGCGCAGCGTCACGGTCGCGCTCCGGCCCCGCTGTTCTATGAGGGGCGGATCTTCCAGATCGGCATGCACGCGCTGCGGGCCATCGACGCTTACACCGGTCGTACGCTCTGGGAGTTCGAGCAGCGCGACATCCTGAAGGGATACGACGCCGACCACCTCATCGGCACGGCGGCCACCGGCAGCAACCTGTGCGTCGCTCCCGAGGGAGTGTTCCTGCGCAACGGCGCGACGTGTTACCGGCTCGATCACGCGACCGGCAAGGAACGGGCGCGGTACGAAACCCCCGACGGCGCGCCGTGGGGGTACGTCGCCTGCGTCGACGGCGTGCTGTTCGGCTCGTCGGCGAATCCGGAGCACGTCGTCCGGCACGCCTATCGGCCGGGGAACATGAAGGATCTGCTGAGCGAATCGAGCCGCCTGTTCGCGATCGACCTCGAGACCGGTCGCCGTCTATGGCAATACCGGGCCGTCGATTCCATTCGCCACAACACGATCGCGATCGGCGGCGGGCGGGTGTTCCTGATCGACCGCCCGGCGGCGGCGGTGGATCTGCTGGGCGACGATCCGTACAAGCCGGCGCCGGCACAGGATCAGCCGTTCGGCGCGCTCGTGTGCCTCGATCCGCGGACCGGCAAGGAACGGTGGAAGGTCGAGGAGGAAGTGTTCGGCACGGTGCTGTCCTACAGCGAGGCCCACGACGTGCTCGTCATGAGCTACCAGCCGACCAACTGGACGATGCGTTCCGAACGGGGGGGCCGATTGGCCGGCTACCGCGGAACGACCGGCAAGCACCTGTGGGACCGCCGGGGAGTGCGCTATCAAAGCCGGGTGCTCATCAACGACGACACGATCTACGCGCTGGGAGGCGCGTGGGATCTCCTCAGCGGAGAGCCGCGGCCGTTCTCGCTCGCCAAGTCCTACGGCTGCGGGCAGCTTTCCGGCTCGCGGAACCTGATGCTGTTCCGCTCGGCGACGCTGTCGTGGGCGGAGTACACGGCCAAGCCGGAGATTCGCAACTTCGGCGGCGTGCGGCCCGGGTGCTGGATCAACGCGATCCCCGCGGGGGGACTGGTTCTTGTGCCCGACGCCTCGTCCGGCTGCCGGTGCAGCTACCAGAACCGCAGTTGGTTGGCGCTCTCTCCCGAGGAATGACTTCCGATACCGATTCGAAGACGGTCCTTCAGGCGAGCAAGTCGCCGACGACCTTCGAGGTCTCGGGGACGATGGGGACCGGACGAAGCCCCGCGTAGTGGCTCGTGTGGGGGTCGATGCCCAGCGTCTTGTAGATGGTGGCGAAGAAGTCGCCTTCGGTCACCGGGGAATCCACGATCGCCGCGCCGTCCTCGTCGGTCTTGCCGTACACCAGCCCGCGCTTCACGCCGCCGCCGGCGAGCGCCGCGGACCACGCCTTGACGTAGTGGTCGCGGCCGGCGCGGTTATTGATGCGGGGGGTGCGGCCGACCTCGCCCACCCAGACGACGAGCGTGTCGTCGAGCATGCCGCGCTGCTCGAGATCGACGAGCAACCCGCTCCAGGCCTTGTCGAGCGGTGGGAGCAGCGCCTTGTGCCATTCGGAGTTGTCGGAGTGGCTGTCGTAGCTGCCTTGCTGCTGAACCTCGACGAAGGCCACGCCGGACTCGACGAGTCGCCGCGCCATCAGGCAGCTCTTGCCGAACTCGCTGTCGCCGTACAGTTCCCGATTCTTCTCCCATTCGCCGGAAACGTCGAACGCGTTCTTGCGTTCCATGAGTTCCCAGGATTTCGTCATGGCGAGGTCGTAAGAGGCGAGCGGGCGGGCCTTTTCCTCGGCCAGGAAGCTTTCCTGCTGGAACCGCATCAGTTCGCGGCGGCGGGAGTCGTGCTCGGGGGTCGTGCGGCGATCGACCGTCGCGGGCAGTTTCCCTCCCGCGCCGACCTTGAACGGCTCGTACTGCGGGCCGAGAATCCCCGATCCCGGCGTCGAATAGTTGAACCCGCCTTCCTGCACGAAGCTCGGCAGGCCCGAGTCGAAGTCGCCGAGGTGCTTCGCCACGACGGCGCCGATCTCGGGGTGGACGATCGTCGGTTCCGCGGGGTGGGCCGTGTGCATCAGATACGTCCCGCCGGGATGATCCACCCGCGAGGTCCGCATGCTGCGGATGATGGTCATCTTGTCGACGTGCCGGGCGATGGTGGGCAGGTACTCGCAGACCTGGTACCCCGGCAATTTGCTGGCGATCGGGCGGAAGGGACCGGCGTGCGGGCGGCCGGGCTTCATGTCGAAGGTTTCGAACTGGCTGGCGCCGCCGTCCGCCCAGATGAGGATGCAGCGTTTCCCGTTCTTCTGCGCCTCGGCCGCCAGTGCCCGCGAGTGGAACAAGGCGCCGAGATTGGGCACCACGAGTCCGCCGGCGGTCGTCAAGACGCCCTTCAGGAACGAGCGGCGATTCACGTGCTCGAAACGGGGACAGAAACCGGGACGGCTGACGTGTTTCATGGCTGTATTCCGGAATGAAGGCGTCGAAGCGGAATTCGTCCGCTCGCAGTCGATCGCTCAGTGATTGAAACGGAACTCGCTGGAGGCCAGCAAGACCCAGATGGCGTCGGCCCAGTACGTCGCCTGCGCAGTCGGCTCGGTCGCCTGCCCGACATAGGCGAGGTACTTCGCCCGTTCCGCGTCCGTCGGTCGTCGAGAGAGCACGGTGAGGAACATCTCGTCGATCTTCTCCTCGGGGGTCGCCTCGGAGTTCGCCATGTCGGCGAGCAGTTGGTTCCGGCCGGAATCGTACAGGAATTGCTGGAGATTCCCTTCGTTGGCGAAATGCAGGTTCTCGAACACGTCTCCCTGGTAAACGCCCACGCCGTTGAGCGGCTCGCCGAATCGGCTGATCAGGAGCGACCTGACCGTCTTGAAGTTGTCGTCATTCCCCGCTGCGGCCTTCAAATCGAGATTTCGAGTGGCCGTCTCCATCGACGCCGCCAGTTCTTCGGCGATCAGCGGGCGGACCTTCGCCTGTTCGAACCACCGCGGATCGGGACGATCCACCGGTCCGGCCGACGCGAGCTGATAGGCGCGTGTGTTCACGATCTCGCGGATCAGCCATTTCAGGTCGTACTGGTGAGCGACCAGGTCGGCGGTCAAGCGCTCCCACAGTTCCGGATCGCTCGGCGGATTGAGATCGCTCAAATTGTCGACCGGATGGATGATTCCGCGCCCCATGAACTGCGCCCACACGCGGTTCGCGACCGCCTTGGTGAAATACGGATTGTCGGGATCGACGATCCACTCGGCGAGCGCGTCCTTCCGCGAGAAATACGGCTTCGGAGGCGTCTCACCGTTGGGGAACGTCTTCGGATCCTGAACATCCTTGGGAAGTTCCGGTTCCTGCAGTTTCTCACCTTCGAGGAACTTCGGCTTGACGGGCTCCCCCTTGTCGCCCGGCTTCTGATCGATCTGCGGGCCTGTGAACAACACCTCCCCGAGGTTCTTCTCGCCGACCGCGAAGTTCTTCTGGCCGTCCTTGTCCTTGAGTGAAACCGGCTGCATCCGCGAGTAGAAGGCCGCCAGACCGTAGAAATCGAGCTGCGTGAACGCCTCGAAGGGGTGGTCGTGGCACTCCGCGCATTGGAGTTGCATGCCCATGAACAGCCGGCTCACGCCGATCGCGGCCGTCCTCTCGTTGCCGGCGTACTGAAGAAGGAAAGTCGGGGCGCCTTCTTCGACGGTGCTTCCCTCCGCCTTGAGCATCGCCAGCGCCCATTGGTCGTAGGGCGTGTTCTGGTTGAACCGCTCCGCCAGCCACTTCCGAAACCCCTCGCGTTCCCGGACGCGGCTGTTCCCCGGACTTCTGCCGAAATACACCAGATCCCACACGTTCGCCTGATGCGTGCCGAACCGTGGATCCGCCAGAAGTTCGTCGACCAGTTTCTCCCGCTTGGCCGGATCCTCGTCCGCCAGGAACGCCACGGCTTCCTCATAGCTGGGGATCGTGCCCACCAGGTCGAGATGCACCCGCCGCAGGAACTCCGCATCACCGGCGGGGGCCGCCGGCTGAATCTCCTGCTCCTTCCAGGTCGCCTCGATCCGCGCGTCGATCACGTCGCGGAGCGGCTCGGCCGCGATCGATGATCCCGCGGAAACCGCCATCGAAACGGCCGCCACGAGCGGCACTGTGAAGGCAATCGAGCGTCTCATGCGGTCTTGTCTCCGTTGATTCTCCGGCAGCGGGAGCGGCGCTTCCGACCTGGTTTCGATCGACCGATCGCGCGCCATTCCATCGACCATTTCCATCAACCGTCGATCATGCGATCTTGTCCGAAGATGACGAATGCATCGGCGATTGTCAATCCGAAGCGTGGGAGATTCGGCAACAGACCTCGACGCGGCGGAGCCGCAAGCGACCGTGAAAAGAGGCAGAAAGATTGAAGACGGAAAATATGGAGGGGTAAAGATGAGCTGAAGAAACGAAGGGCGGAGGATTTCGCTACGGCATTCGTCCGTGCGTCTTCGCGCTCTTCGCGTCCTTCTGTTTGGCTCATGTCCGAACAGAAACTCACAGCGCGGCACAGCCGCAACCGAAACAGTTTTCACCACGGATCGCACGGATCGACACGGATATCTGCTGTTCGACCCTCGCC
>JBBDNT010000260.1:5560-13446 GCA_040877445.1 Planctomycetaceae bacterium | reverse complement strand
CTCGATCGCTGGATCGCGCAGCTCGAAGGCGGGGAGGACGAAGAATGAACGCCGAGCATGACGTCGAGCGCGTCCCCGCCTGCTGGGGATGTCCCCTTTGTGGCGAGAGGCGGACGGAATTTCTGGTGTGGATCCAACCGGACGCCGAGATCGTCCGCTGCACGATGTGCGGAACCGAATACGACCCGAACGACGAGAACGGATATAATTCCGAATGACCCAATACGCCGCGATCCCGATTCCAAGGAAGAAGCCCCAATGATCAGCTTTTACGTCGCCACGCTGGCCCGCTACGTCGTCGTCGACGCCCCCGACGAACGCGAGGCGCGGGCCAAGGGAGAAGCGGCGCTCCGGGATCTCGGCGCGGCCGCGCCGGGCGACATCTGCACGATCCGCCCCGCGACGGCCGAAGAGATCGAGTTCGGAGATTGGCATTCGGACGCGCTGGCCCGCGAGGCCAAGCGGCGGGCGTCCCGAAGATAGCCCGTTCTTCCCCGCCACGAACGCCCCACGTCGCCAACGTCGGGGCGTTTTCTCGTTGGTCGTAGGTTTCTTCAACCTTCCGCCTCCTTCGCGACACGGGCCAACGTGGGCGAACTCGTGGCGTTCCCCGTGGCGTCAGCCGGATCGAGGAACCGGACCGCCTTCCCGAGGTCGCCGGCCATGCGGATTTCCTCCCGCACGCCCCGGCTGTTTCGCCAGCCGTCGAGCATGAGCACGACGAGTTCGTCGCACCCGGCCAGGAATTCGCGATCGAAACTTTCCCAGCACGACCAGTCGGTCGGCAGGCCATGCGCGACCAGCGGACGCCCGTGGATGATCGGAGCGAACACCGCGATGCCGGATCGCTTCAGCGCGGCGACGGCGCGGCAGACGGCATCGAACCGCTGCTCGCGAACTGACGGATCGGAGTCGCTGTACGGCGCGGCCAGATAGATCATGCCGACACCTCGCTTTCGATCTTGGCGGCCTCGACGCGTTCCGCCTTCCGTCCGGTGAACGCCTCCCAGCGGGTGACGATGACGTCCGAGTACGCGGGATCGAGTTCCATGAGGAACGCCTTCCGTCCCGTCTGCTCGCACGCGATCAGCGTGCTGCCCGAGCCGCCGAACAGGTCGAGAATGTTCTCGCCGGTGCGCGACGAGAACTGAATCGCCCGCACCGCCAACTCGACCGGCTTCTCGGTGAGGTGGACCATCGATTGAGGATTCACCTTCTTGATGCTCCAGACGTCGACGGCGTTATTCGGTCCCAGGAACTGGTGCGCCGCGCCTTCCCGCCAGCCGTAGAAGCACCACTCATGATTTCCCATGAAATCTTTCCTCGTGAGAACCGGGTGCTGCTTCACCCAGATGACCGCCTGGGAGAAGTAGAGGCCCGTTGCCTTCAGCACCGGCGGGTAGTTCCCGCAATTCGCGTAGCCGCCCCAGATGTAGAACCCCCGGCCGGGAAGCAGCACGCGGGCGATGTTGCCGAACCAGGCGAGCAGCAACTCGTCGAACTGCTCGTCGGTCACGAAGTCGTTTTCGAGCGGCCGGTCCTTCGCTCGCATCTTTTTCGTGGTCCCCTTCGCCTTGCTCGGATGCCGGACGACGTCGAGTTTCTGGTGGTGCTTGAGGCCCCGCCCGGAACGCTTCCCGTCCTCTCCGCGGTAGTCGACCTTCCGGGGAGCGGCGAAGCTCGACAGGCCGGAGGCGATCGCGTTGTTCGAGCGCGGTTCGACCTTCACGTTGTACGGGGGGTCGGTATTCACCAGGTGGATCGCCGCGCCGTCGAGCAGCCGGTCCACATGCTCGGGATTCGAGCTGTCGCCGCACAGCAGGCGATGCTCGCCGAGGATCCACAGGTCGCCCGGCTGCGTGATGGCCTCGTCCGGCGGTTCGGGAACGTCGTCGGGATCGGTCAATCCTTCCTGCACGCCGGGATCGAAGATCTTGGCGAGATCGTCGGCCGAGAAGCCGAGCAGGTCGAGGTCGAAGTCGAGTTCCTTCAGGTCCGCCAGTTCGATCGGCAGCAGCTCGTAGTTCCACTCGGCGATCTCGGCGGTGCGGTTGTCCGCCAGGCGGTACGCCTTCACCTGCGCCGGCGTCAGCCCCTTGGCGACATGCACCGGCACCTTGTCGAGGCCGAGCTTCTGCGCCGCCTTGTAGCGCGTGTGGCCGACGATGATCACGCCGGCCTCGTCGACCACGATCGGCTGCCGAAAGCCGAACTCCTCGATCGACCGGGCGACGGAATCCACCGCCGCATCGTTGATGCGGGGATTGCCGGGGTAGGGCTTCACGTCCGCGATCTTCCACTGCTCGATCTTCATGATCATCTCCGTTTCCGTTCGAGTCGAATTCACATGGCCTCAGTCGAGGTGGTTGACGTCATTCGCGAGTGCCTGATGCAACTGCCGACGCCGCACCTGCAGTTCGTCCTGCTCACGGCGTTCCCGCTCGGCTTCGGTGTCGAAAGCGCCGAGGTCGAGACAACCGCGGATCACGGATTCCACGATCTCGCGCAGTTGGTCCGCCGTGAGCGATTCCAGTTCCCACGCCCTCTTGCCGTGCATCGCGACGAACCGCTGGTAGCGCGACGACGATTCCTTCGAGAGCTGCCCCTCGTGCAGATTCATGGTCCGCACCTGATCCGCGGTCAGCGCCGCCTTGACGACCCGCAGTTGATTCGCGTCGATGCCGAAATCGTCCCGCAGCGAGACGCCGAAGCTGCTCGGGATATCCTCGCCTTCGGGATCGAAGTCGCTGACGACGATCAACACGAGGCTTTCGCGGCCGCTGGCGCGGAACCGATCGACCATGTCCTTGCGGGGCGGGAGCGACGAGTAACCGCGGCCGCTCGTCATCGGAACGGTGTATTTGCCCGCGACGCTGCGGAGGTGGCTGGCCACGGTGTTCTTCTCGACGAGCAACTCGATCCAGTTCGGCTGGCTCTGCAGCAGGTCGCGCCAGTACTTCGTCAGGAACTGGTCGCATTCGCGTCGGACGAAATCCCCGACGCAGCGATGCGTATCCCACAGCACGACCGGACGCGTCTCGTCGGCAATGGCCTCGAACGGGACCGAGCCGTCGAGCCGCAGCCGCGTGAGCATGTTCGTCACGTCGTCGTAGGCCGAATCCGAGTTCGCGAACGCGAGTTGCGTGCGGTCGTTGCGGACCAGCCCCGGAATGTTGAGCAGGCGATAGAACACCTCGCGGTCGCTCAGGGGCCAGTTCCGCCGCTCGCCCTCGACGGCTTTGATGATCGCATCCCGGAACGTCAACTTGTCGCGGATCGCCGAACGCCGCTTCCGCTTCCGCAACTCGACCATCGCATCGCTTTCGACGACGGCCGCCTCGGTGCGGAACTGCCGCACCCGGGAGCAGCAGGCGTCGGACATCAGGGCCAGTTCCTCGCGCAACTGTTCGGCGGTGGTTTTCACCCGCTGCCGGTTGTAGCTCGCGAGCAGCCGCAGGAACGCATCGGGATCGCCGAGAAAACGGACGTCCTGGCGGATGCGAACGGGGATGCGTTCCAGTTCGAGGGAACACGCCGCCGCATGCCGTCGATGCCCCGAAAGGATGTAGCCGTCTCCGCTGACGACGATCGGTTCGAGGATTCCATGCTCCGCGATGCTGTCCACCAGCGCCACGAACGACGGCTCGGTCTCGTCGACCGGGTCGTATAGCTCATCGTTGAGCGTCGCGGGCTCGATCGCGGAGGTACACACCTCGTGCTGGCATGCCTCGACGCCGTGTGTACTTTCCGTGCGCGGCAGAATGCGCCCTTCCGCCTCCAGCCGCTTGCGATGCTGCGAGACGGTCCGGTTGCTGACACCGATCGCCTCGGCGAGTTCCCGGTCACTGGTCGTTCGCCAGAACCGGAGCAACGCCCGTTGCACGCGATTCGCCTTGGTCGTTCGCGGGGTGTCTTCGATGACTGAAGTCACGTTGAATTCGCTCCTTACGGAAATTCGGACAGGGGAAACAAACTGTGCTCAATAGGGCGGCGGTTCCCGCGGGCGTCGCCTGGCCGGATCGCCGCGGAGGAACCATCGACCGGGGGGGAGGCGGCCCACGTCCCGCCCGTGCGGCGGCGGCGTCGAGTTGGCCCGTTTCCCCGCCGAGCGGCGCAGGGACGCGACACGCACCAACGTGGGGCCACGTCGTAGCGGCTTTGCACGTCGGCCGTTGCACGCCCCGATTTCCCGATCGCCCGCCGGACGTGCCGAACCTGCCGAACCTGCCGAACCTGTTTCCCTGCGGCCAAAACCCGCGTGTGCGCGCGCGTGCGTGCGCACGCATGCGTGTAGTTACCGAAAAGGTTCGGCAAGGTTCGGCATCTCGTCGCATCTGCTGTTCTCCCAATGACTTGATGTGCCGAACCTCAGGCGATTTCGAGGTTCGGCATAGGTTCGGCAAACGTCCCAAGGTTCGGCACTCCGTACTCGATTCCGACGCGGTAGATGTTCCCCTTCCGGTCTTGCCCCCTGTGGAAGACTGCGGTGCGATCGCCGGTGAGCGGGAACCGCTCGGTGATGAAGCGGCCGGCGAGCGTGCCCATCTTCGTCGCCAGCGACCGCGACGAGCCTTCTCCCAGGTCGAGAATCAGCAGGCCATTCGGCTTGCAGATCTCGACCAAGTCGCCGGCGGTAAATGTTCCCTGCGGATGATCCGCGAGGAGTGCGACGAGTTCGGCGAAGTCTCGACGGGTCTCATCCAGCGTTGCGGCAGCTTCCTCGGCGTTGGCGAGGAAGTCCGGTTCTCCGCAGGCCTCGAGGATGCCGCCGACGATGTTGCCCCAGCCCCGCTTGTTGAAGCGGGTGCCGGTATCGGCCAATGCCCTGCCGCTGGCTTTCCATCGCTCGACCATGCCGAGCAGTTCGCCAAGCAGTTCGAGTCGGTGGTCCTCGGCGTACCCTTCGGGGTCGGCGATTGCGAACTTGCGTCGTGCCGGATCGCCTTCGTGGTGCAGGTTGATCACGACGCTGCGCGTCACGATGTCGCGGCCGACATCCGTCGTGTTCGCCGTGATGCAGAAGATGTGCGAGTTCTCGGCCCGGATCGTCGCCGACTGGCCGAGCAGCCGGAACGACAGGATCTTATCGGTGATGCACCGCTCGAGGCATGCAGACTCGATTCGATCGCCAGATCGCCCGCCCTTCGCATTGTCGATGACGACCGTCGTGACGCCGCGGCGGACGATCGCCCCCAGCGTCTTCTCGAACTCCTCGTCGTTGCGGTTGTACGTCGCCGTTTCGGCCGACTGGCCGTCGCGAAGGATGGCGATGGTCTGGGCAAGGATCGTTTTCCCGAGCCCGGGCTGGTTGCCGTTGAAGAGCGCAGCAGGCTTGGAGCCGATGAACCGGGGGATGAGGATCGCCGTCAGCAGCACGCCGAGGTAGTTGGTGCGGTCGGCCGGCGTCTTGAAGCAGAAGTCCCGGAGGAGGGCGTCCAGGTGCTCGGTATCGTATCGCGGCTCGATCGCCGTCCCGGCATAGTAGATGCCGGAAGCGGAGTCGAAGCCGGGGGTGACGAGACGCCAATCATCGGTGTAGACGGGATTACGGGTGAAGAGGTTGATGGCCGGGAGGCGGGACCGCTCCGCATGATTATTCAGCCAGGTGTTCGCGTAACTCGAAGGAAACGGCTTGTATTCACCGCCTTCGCCGTCGACGAAGAAGAATTCGACGTGCTGGTTGAGCAGACCGGCAATCTCCGGAGGCGTGAGTATCGCCTTCACGTCGTGGTCGTTGATCACGACCAGTTGGCCAGCCCGGCTGAAGCACGTGCCTGTCCGGAGCAACCGGCTCGTCACCTCGTGCAGCGTATCGCCGACCGGTGTCGAGTGCGGATCGACGACGACGGTCGGCCGGCCCCCGCCGCTGCCTTCTTCGTCGCCGTCATGCGCCAGCCCGCCAACGCCCTCAACGCAGATTCCCGGCACCGCGACTGGTGGCCCCTTCGGTTTCGCCTTCTTCTGCAACTTCTCGTAGGTCGCAGCACGCACATCGAACTCGGCGCTCTCCCACGTGCGATCGAAGTATCGCCGCCCCTGCTCGGCGAACTTCCCGACCTGCTCGACCTGTCCCCATACCTCCTCCCTCTCGATGCCGCTGCGGATCGAGTAGCAGCACAGCGAGAAGTCGGCCTCCGACCTGCCGCCCGCCGGTGCGAGGGCGCTTGCGGCGACGAGTTCCGCGAGCTTGTCCGCCTTCGTGGCCGAGGCCTTTCGCGGCCGGGGTAGTGGCATCTTGGCGATCTGCTCGAATCGCACGGTCTCCGGTGCCGGCGTGGCGAACGGCTCGAACGTCGCCAGCGTGAATCGACGCGACGGTTCGCACTCGACGAGAGCCGTCGGGACGGGTTCTCGACCGTTGCGCTCGTCCTTGCGGTTGAGCGTGCCGGGGATTCGCAGCAATCGGGAGAGGTCGGTCGTATGGTCGCCGCCGCAGGCCTGGGCGATCCCGGCGAGGATGTCCTGCAACCGCTGCGCCTTCGGGCTGAGTCGCGAAACGTGCCGGTGCTGATCGAGGTAAACGCGATCGCCGTTCTCGACGATGTACTTGCGGGGTTTCTTCCGTCCTCCCGGCAATTCGATCCATTCCGTCTCGACTTGCGGCGGATCGCCCGCGTCGTCGATCAGGTACGGGACGTCGAGCAGCCAATACAGATGCACGCCGTTCCCGGAGTTGACGACGATCGATGCCGTCGGCAGGCTCGCCTTGGCGACGCGCTCTCTGGCCTCTTCGACCGTGACGTGATCGATATCGGCCCATAGCGCCCGCACGGTGCGGATCTGCCACGCGAGATCGAACCGCCCCTTCCCGTCGATCCGCGGGCACGTACCGAAGAACAGGTTGACCCGCTCCTCGGCGGCGAGCTTCAGCAAGAACTGCAGCGTCTGCCGGAGCACTTCCGGAGCCGCTTTGCGATAGGCGGTGTGCTTGTAGGCGACGAGGCTCCGCTTGCGGCCGGCCTCGCCCCACGTCTCGATCGGCCGGAACAGGACGGTGTCGGACTCGTCGAACAGCGCACGGAGGAATGCGACGCCGATCTCGATATCCCCGCGCGAAACTTGAAACTGGCTCTCTGGAGACTGAACCGCGTCGTGCATTCAACCGCTCCGCATAGCGGCGACCGCCGGCTGGCATCTTCGCCCGCCGAGACAACAACGGTCGCGTGCGGGAATGCTACGCGGGTTTCAAGGACACCGGCTATAGGCTCGCGCAAAGTCACATGCGCCGCATATGCGCGAAATATGCGCGGGATCTGCGCGAGCCATTAGGGACATGCGCCGCATATGAGTTTCGCGGCGCATGCTTCAGGCTAGAGACATGTCCCTGATCGGCGCGGAACAATTCCCGCACACGAACGAGGCCGCGCAAACGGACAGCGCGGCCCGTCGCCGGGAAACGAGATTCCGTGCATTCTTCGCCGCAACCGACTGGACTTCCGCCGCGAAACGGGCACTCTGTTGAGTTGCCCCGCTCGGACGCCGAGCGCCCGCTGCAGACGCAGTGGCTGTCGGAAGAACGGATCGACGAGGCCCGTCGCGTGTGGTCCAAGGCCTACGGCCGCGTGATCAGCCGCGACGAGGCCGTGGAGATTCTGATGAACGTCCGGCGTTTCGCCGAGGCGATGTTGCACGCCGAAGAACAGGAGAAACCATGAACGTCGTGATCTGGGCACGAGTCTCGTCCCGCGAACAGCGCGAAGGCTATTCCATCGACGCCCAACTGCGGGCGGACCGCAACCGGGCGGAGCAGAACGGCTGGAAGGTCGTCCGAGAGTTCGTCGTCGCCGAGTCGGCCAAGCGCGGGGCCGAGCGGAAGGCCTTCAACGAGATGTTCGCGTGGGTGAAGGCCAACGCCAAGCGGGAGAAGATCGGGGCCATCCTCAGCC
>JBBDNT010000260.1:0-5481 GCA_040877445.1 Planctomycetaceae bacterium | reverse complement strand
GCTGTCGTTCAACGTGATGGCCGCCGTCGCCCAATACTACAGCGACAACCTGCGGTCGGAGGTCATCAAGGGCCTCGACGAGAAGGTGCGGCAGGGATGGCCCACGGGAATCGCGCCGTTCGGCTACGTCAACACCGACGACCGCGACGAACCGGTCCAGCCGCATTCGGAGAAGGCGGCGTCGCTCATCCGCATGTTCGAGCTCTATTCATCGGGCAGCCATTCGTTCGACAGCCTCTCCGAACAACTCGCCCGCGAGGGGCACACGTTCCGCCCCAGCCAGCCGCGGTTCAACCGCACGGCCCTCGCCTACATCCTCGGAAACCGCTTCTACGTCGGCGAATTGCACCGCAACGGGCAGGTGTTCGAGGGGCGATACAAGCGGATCATCGACCGGAAGACGTTCGACGCCTGCCAGGACATCATGAACGGCCGGAACCGCCGCACCGGGAAGCCGAACCTGCCGCTCTCCGGCGGGCTGTTCCGGTGCGCGTACTGCGGGCAATCGATCACCGGGGAACGCATCCGCCGCAAACAGAAGGACGGCAGCGTCCGCGAGCACATCTACTATCGCTGCGCCAACAACCATCCCGGTCCCGACCATCCGAAGGTCCGGTGGAAATCGGCCGACCTCGAGCAGGCCGTCGTCCACGATCTGGCGCGGATGCAGTTCCCGTCGCCCGAGGTCGCGGAGTGGTTCCGCACGGAGCTTCACGCGGCCGTGCACGACCTGACGGCGTACAGGCGGCGGCAGACGGGGTCGCTGGCCAAGCGGAAGACGGAATTGGCCGGGATGCAGGACCGCCTTCTGAACGCGTTCCTGGCGGGCACGATCGACGAGGACGTCTACAAGGCCAAGTCGAACGAACTGAAGGCGGAAGCGGCCAAGATCGACGAGTCGATCGTCGAGATGGGGGACGCGAGCGCCGCACGCGGGGAAACGGCCTTGGCGCTCTTCGACTGGACGCAACGGGCCGCGGATCTGTGGCGCGGTTCAAACAGTGCCGTCCGTCGCGAGATCATCGACGCGGTTTGTTTGAACCGCGTGTTGGACGACGCAAACCTCGTCACCACAAAGAGAAAGCCCTTCGACGTGCTCGCCGAAGGGCCAAGTTTTGAGAAGAGTCGGGGCGACTGGATTCGAACCAGCGACCTCTTCGTCCCGAACGAAGCGCGCTACCAGGCTGCGCCACGCCCCGCGACGGCATCGCTGTCCCGGCGATGCGTCGATGATCGCGTGCATTCTAGCAACTTGCGCGATTGGGTCAACGCAATCCCAGAACTCGCGAACTCAAGGGGAACTCACCCCCTGTTCCTCGCCTCCATACCCCACGCTCTACTTCGCACGGCCCCGCGCCGCGCCGACCATCTCCCTAAAATTTCATCAGGCGCGAGGCCTTGACGCGGACGCACGACCGCTTCGCGCCGAACCGTCGCCCGCCAGGACGTCGGAAAGATCCTCCACGCCGCGACGGAACCCGCGACGACCGGTTGGACATTCTTGATATGCACGGGTTAGGGTGGGGGAGTTCGCGATCGCGTTTCCCGACTTAGGCGGACTTAGGCGGCTTCGGAATCCGCCGACGTTCGCACTCGCCGATCGAGTCGAAGCCGCGACCAGAGACATCGAGGAAAGAACCATGAACATCACGCGGCGCGTGCCCACGACGATCGGGCTGCTCCTTCTGATCGCGATCGCCTGGGAGGCCGATGCGGAAGGACAAGAACCCCTCCGTCCCCAAGCCGTGATCGACCTCGCCTTCGATGAAGACGACGGCGATGCGCAGGATGCCGCGGGCGGCGGCGAAGCGCGCGACGCGGGCCGGTTGACGAACGGCGCGACCCGCGTACCCAGCCCGTTTTGGAATCACGAGATCGGCCGGGCCGTGCTCGTCGATGGCCCGCGGAAGCAGTTCGTCGAAATCGCGCACGGTCCGGACACCAGTCGCCCGCGGGCTGCCACCATCGCCTTTTTCTTTCTTAATCTCGTGCCGCCCGAAACGACCGAGTTCGTCGGCCTGTTCGCCAAACGCAGCGAGCAGAGCGGGAATTCCACGAACTATGGCGTCAACTACGGCATGAAGGGAGACACGCTGCAACTCTACGTGAACGACGGCACGGGCTATCGCGTCGCCCGCTACTCGATCGCGAACACGCTCGGCCATCGCCGCCGCGTACACGTCGCCGCGACGATCGAAGTCCCCCCCCCACCCCGCCCGGACGCCGGGAAGCCGCCGGGCGACGTGCGAATGCGGCTGTTCGTCGACGGTCGGATCGTCCAGCCGGCGGGCGGCGGACAGGGGGTGACGATCGACGGCGACGACGCGTGGGCGACTGGAATCGACGTGGCGAAGCTCGAAAACAACGTGCCGCTCACGCTGGGCGCGACGAATTCGCAGCGCGAGTTCGCCAGCGGCCTGTTCGACGAGTTCCTTCTGTTCGATCGCGCTCTCTCTCCGGTCGAAGTCGACCGCCTTTTCGTCGAAGTCGCCGGCGAGAAGGGTCGCGAACTCGCGGACCGGGAATCGAAAGGTTCGACTCGTCCCGCGCCGCCGACAATCGCTGGCCTCGCGCCGCGCGGCGCGCCGGTCGGCAAGACGACGCGGATCGTCGTCACGGGCAGCGGCCTGTTGCCCGATTCGTTCATCTCGCTGCCCGACTCGCGCGCCGAGATCGAAGTCGTCGAAGGCTCGACCGCCGAGAAACTGTTGCTCGACGTGACGTTGCCGAACGAAGCGCCTTCCGGCTTCATCCCGCTGCGCGTGCAGACGGAAGCGGGATTGAGCAACGCCGTGCCGTTCGCGATCGACTCGCTGCCGGCGCGGCACGCCGCGGACTCGTCGCGGGAGAAACCGTCGGAATTGCCGGGCGCGTTCACCGGCACGTTCTCCGGCGCGGAGCGGCCGCGGATCTGGTTCCGCGGACAGAAGGGAGACCGCGTGGCGGCGGAGGTCGAGGCCCGCCGAATCGGCGCGGCATTCGATCCGGTGCTCGAACTGAAGACCGATCGCGACCGCCCGCTGATGATCGCCGGCGAAAGCATCCCCCTGCGCGGCGACGCGCGGGTCGAAACGAATCTCCCCGCCGACGGACTGTACTGCGTCGAACTGCACGACCTGCAATTCCGGGCCCCGGCGAACAGCCCCTTCCGGCTGCTGGTGGGGGACATCGCGCTGATCGACGCGTTCCTGCCGAATGAAGTCGCGCCGGGCGAGACGACGCTCCGGATGGTCGGCAGCGGGTTCACAGAGAAGTGGGACATCCCGTTCAAGACAGACCCCTCGCGGGCGCACGGCGAGTACGTTCGCGTGCGACTTCCGGACGAGTTTGCTCCGGCCGGTCCGGCGCCGGCGATCCGCATCACGGACGTAGTTGCATTCGTCGAGCCGACGCCGCCTCGCGACGCGCCGGTCCCTGTGCCGCGCCCCGAGAACCACGCCCAGCCCCTTGGCATTCACGGCCGAATCGCCAGCACCGGAGAGCTGGATTACTACACGCTCTCCGTGGCTCCCGGAGAAAAGCTGATGATGAAGCTGCGCACGCTCGCGATCGATTCCCCGCTTCATGGGCATCTCGCCATCGCCACGTCGGTCGATCAAAAGCCGCTCGGCAACAGCGAAGGGCAGCCGGCGGACCCGGAGCCGTCCGTCTCGATCACTGTGCCGCCGGGAGTCGAGAACTTGCACGTCGCGGTGCGAGACCGGTACGGCCGAGGGGAACTGCCGTATCGATACCGGCTCGAAGTGACGCAAGCCGAACGGCCGGATTTCGCGCTCCAGGTGCTTGATCCGTTCGTGTCGCTTCCCTACGGCGGCAACACGCTCGTCCGGTTGGAAGTGCGGCGCTTCGGCTATGAGGGAGCGATCGATCTCAGACTGGCGGGCGACCCGTCCGTGACGATCTTGCCGCCCCGCATTCCGGCTGGCAAGGGGACGGAAACGATCTTGGCGCTGATCGGACACAGCAGTGAATCGAAGCGCGTGGCCTTCGTGCGAGTCGTGGGCCGCGCGGTGGATGGAGGGCCGACGATTCCACGAGCGGCGGCAATCGTCCCCGGGATGGGATCGACGGCAGTGGCAGGATTCGAGGGCGTGCTTTCCGTCGCGTTCGCGGAACCAACCGGAATTTCGCTCGTCGCCGCTGAATCTCCCGCTGTCTTTGCGAAGGGCAAAGCGATCGAGATTCCCTTGAAGCTCGAACGCTCCGAGGCGGCGCTGCGGGAGACGGTTCGGCTGTCGCTGGTGACTACGGAGTCGGAGCGTCCCGTCGATCCCCGCGATCCGAAGAAGGGGCACAAGCCGCGGATCGAGGCGCTCGCCGGGCGGGTCGTGCCGCCCGGAGAGACCGAGGCGGTGCTCCGCGTGAACGTGCCGGCCGATGTCGAGGTGAAGGAGATCCAGTGGGCCGTCCGCGCGGAACTCGTCCCGCACGCTTGGTCCGACGACGTCCGCACGATGACGTACTCGAATCCGTTCTCATCGAAGATCGAATAGACCGCGCGACCGGCGCGCGCGACGACCCACGCCGCCGCGCCGGGCGGATTCCACATCGTCGACCAAACTCGAACACCCCGCGGTCAACTCTCCGGATCCCCCCGCGCCGTAGGACGGATTTGTAATCCGTCCGCCGCGGAATCCGGTTTCCGCGGCGATTCGGAGGGACGCTCATGTGTGCCGCTCGGAGCGTTCGTTGCCGGGGACGTTTTGCGGCGCTCCACGTCCCGCCCGGCAGGTTGGTACGTCCGCTCTGCCGGAGCGGACGTGGGAAGCGGGATGACCGTGTCCGCAACGGAAACATCCGCCGTGACGCCACGGCTTCGCGATTCGCGATCGTGCTCTCCGGTTCGAACGCTCGCTTTCGGAGACGTCGCTCCGCGCTCGACGTCCCGCCCGGCAGGCGGGACGGACTCGACAGGCTCGGCCGGCTTCCGTTCTTTCGTGGCGAGGGCTTTCGCCCGCTCTTTCGCCGCTTGCTCTTTCGACCAGCGGCGGGCCATGTCGTGGATCGCGTTCGGCTCGTCCATCGGATTGTAGGTCAGCGGATCGAACCCCCGCGCACAGGGACACGCCGCGCACCGCGGGCAGCGCGGGTGTTGCTTCTTGCGCTTCCGCGGCTGGTATTGCTTCGGGGCGTCTCTCCGGCGGCGGCGCTGTTCCCGGCGCTCGCGGGCGATCTCGGCGTCGTGGGCGATTCGGTGGGCGACGCCGGCGGACGACGAATCGAAATTCCCATTCGCGGGCCGCGGCGCGGGGCCGAGTCTCTTCTCGACGAGCCGGGCGAGCAATCTCTCGACCACTCCCGCCGCCGGCTCGGCATCGGCAGCGATGAGCCGCCGCACCGCTTCGGGCAGTTGCTCGCGAAGCACGACGATCACCTGGCGGCCGTCGGGAAGGGTGAAGGGGAGCATGGCAGGAAGAAAGAAGAAAGAAGTACGAAGAGAGAAGGCGAGCCTCCCGCGTCAGCGGGGGGTGACCGGCGAAC
>JBBDNT010000259.1:0-13481 GCA_040877445.1 Planctomycetaceae bacterium | reverse complement strand
GAAGCGCCCCCGCCACCCGACTCTTGCCACACGCCAGTGAAAATTGCCACACCCCCCGGGCGTTCCTCCGAGTGCGACGCCGCACTCGCCCGGTCTCCAGATGATTCGCCGACGTTCGGCGGCGAGTGGAGTGAGTTGCTAGATCAGCGTTTCCAGCAACATGCGGAGCTTGCGCATTTCGAGGGGCCGCGTGTTCGGCTCCAGTCGATCCGCGATCAGGTCGACCGACAGCGCCTGCTCGTATCCCTGGCGGCGAAGCTGGGCGATCAGGCGGCTGTAATCGATTTCCCCCAGTCCGACCGGCACCTGCACGCTGTCGCCGGTCGAGTCGCGAAGATGCACGTGATACACGTGCGGGAACACCTGGTCGTAGGGCCGGTCGCGATGAGGGCCGCACATGTAATGGCTGGGATCGAGCGTCAGCCCCAGTCCGCGGACCGCCTGGCAGAGTTCGACGGCGGTGTGCGGGTCTTCCGTCAGGTGGCCGATCCGCGTCTTGATCGACAGCCGGATGCCGTTCTCGTTGGCGACCGCGAGCATCGTCCGCAGCCGATCGATCGCGCTGTTGAAGGGAGTCCCCAACGGCCCCGCGGGAAGCGTGATCTGAGTGATGCGAAACAGCTTGGCGAGCCGGGCGATCTCGGCGAACGCGTCGCGGTCGACCTCGTCTTCCAGGCAGATCGCCACGGGGGTCAACCGCGTCAGCTCGCGATAGTGGGCATAGAACCGCTCGGGATCGGCGGCCACCGTCGAGGGCTTGAGGTGTTCGCCCGCCTCGCTCATCCACAATTCGACTCGATCGTATTCGAGATCGACGAGTTGCCGGCAGGCTTCGTCGAAGGGCACGTCGGCGAAAGAACCGGTGGAGGCGGCAACGAACACGGGACTCACTCCGTCGTCGGCGTATGGCGGCTGGAAGTCGTTTCGCCGGAAAGCGTTGGATCTTCGGCGCCGCTCGGTCATTCCATTGGAGGTTCAATCTAGCCCGGTTGTGCCGATTCCGCAAGATCGAACGGTGCTTCCCATTGACCGGATCGCCGCTGTCGTCCGGTCTCTGCCGGATCGGCCGATGTTCCGTGTTCGCACGAAGATTCCCGTCGTGTCGGTCGTTCGTGCTCGCCCGAAGTTCCTTGTTCGGCGGGCGATTCCCGAGGCAACGGTCGTCGCGATTCCGCCGATCGGCCGCCGATACTCGTTCAGCGGCGACTTCGCCCGATTCCAAACGAAGGCCGCCGACGATTGATGACCGAACAGCCCACGGAGGGGGAGCGCAATCCAATGAAATCCATGACGAGTCTGGCGGCCTGCCTGTTGGGGAGCGTCGTCCTGCTGGGACAAGCCCGCGCCGACGACACCGGCACCACGATCATCTACGACGGCGTCGCGCCCGGCTACGGCTACGACTGCCCGCCGGAATACGGCCACGCCCACGGTTTCGGCCACTGGCACGGACAGCACTTGTATCCCGGCGTCCCCCGCGTCGCCGGACGCACCGCCGAGGCGGCCGGAGCGGTCGGCTACGTCGGTCTGCAAGGCGGCTACCACGTCGGGAAGACCGGCTGGAGAATGATCGAGGGAGACCCCGGCTATCATGGCCACTGGAACTACCCGCATCATGTGGCGCAGCACGGATACGGCGGCGCGGGGGGCGGCAACTGGGGACCGCAGCATCGCACCTTCCACACCTACCACCATCCCACCGACCTTCGCTACCCGTCGCCGCACGTCCCCGCCGCCATCGTGCAGTACCCGTACTACACGAATCGCGGCCCGACCGACTTCTTCATGAAGTAATCGGGCCGGGACGGCCGATGGATTGTCGGCGAACCGAACCGACGACGAGAAACGAACGCCGCGACGGAATCCGTCACGATCGAAATCGCCCCCGACCCAGACGGCCCAGCCTTCGAAAGAAGGCCGGGCCGTGGGCGTTTTCGCGCCGGCCCATTCGCCCGGTGAAGGTTCGATCCCTGTTCCGCCCGACGCGCAGCGGCTACAACGGATGGAACGCCGCGACTCCCCGCGGTCCCGATGAGCCGCTCGCTTTTCCGCAACGAACCTCGAATTTCGTGAACACCGTCCTGTTTCTCTGCACGGGCAACTACTACCGGTCCCGCTTCGCCGAAGTGCTGTTCAATCACCTGGCCGAGCTCGAACGCTTGCCGTGGCGGGCCGTGTCGCGCGGCTTGCGGCCCGATCCCGAGCAGAACGTGGGACCGCTGTCGTTCCACGTCCGCACGAGATTGGAGCGGCTCGGCATTTCGATCGGCGACGACGTTCCGTTTCCGATTCAAGTCGTCGAAGACGATTTTCGGCGGGCCGACCACGTCGTCGCGGTGAAGGCCGCCGAGCATCGACGGATGATCGCGGACCGGTATCCCGATTGGGAATCGCGCGTCGAATTCTGGAACGTCCACGACATCGACTGCGCCGAGCCGGCGACGGCCTTGCCGATGCTCGAGGCGCAAGTTCGCCGGCTCTTCCTTCGGCTGCGATCGCTGGTTCCCGCGGTGGAACACGCGAGCCGCACGGGCGCGGTGCTGGAAACCGACGTCGGCGTTCGCTGACCGGCGTGGCGGGTGTCGTAGGACGGAATTGAATTCCGTCCGCCCGAGCACCATTTCGGGGCAATGCCTCGATCAACGATCTCACCGGAGTCTCGCCAGGGAATCGCGCCGCGTCCCGGCGGGCGGGTCCGACGGAATACAATTCCGTCCTACCCGTCCGTCCTTCGCCCAGCAGAATCAAACGTGACGGGACACTACCCCGGACGCAGAATCCCCGCCGAGCACAGATCGTCACGGCAAATCCCCGGCAGTCCCTTGTCCGCCTGAAGGATGACCAGATTCGCATGCACGCGGCGGCACACGCGGGACAAGTCCGCCTGCAGCCGCCCCAACCGTTCCCGGTAGCTCGCGATCGTTCGGCGGTCGAGCACCAGGTCGATCGAGCTGCCGTCTTCGATGTCCACCAGCCGGCGGCCGCTCGACTGCTCCGGCTCCGCCTCCCAGCGCGACAGCAATTGCAACACCCACAACGCGCTCGCGTCCCCCGCGAGGCGGCGAATCATCGGCTCCGGATCGTGCGGGAACAGGAAATCGCTGATCAGAATTCGCACCGATTGCCGGGCGAGCCGCACCCGCGACGGCTGCAACGACTCGGTGATCGGCGTCACTCCGTCGAAGGCGAGCGTGTCGAGCCTTGCGAGGCCGTCGTCGCCGGAAGGATCGAGCGGATCGTCGCCGAGGAGCAGCACCTTGGGCCTCGCGCCGAGGCGTCCGGCGAGCAGCGCGAAGGTCGCGGCGAGCTGCCGGGCGACGCGGGCCTTCGTGCCGTCGCCGCTGTTCATCGACCGGCTGGCATCCAACAGAATTTCGGTGCGCGGGCTGATCTCCTCGCGGTACAGGCGGACCATCAGCTGGTCGGACCGCGCGTACGCGGCCCAGTCGACATGGCGGATGTCGTCGCCGGGGAGATACTCCCGATACTCCTGGAACTCGAGCGACGAACCGGTCCCGCGGCCCAGCAATTCGCCGGTCCGCCCGGCGGCCGGCGTGCGCGGCAGGCCGAGGCCGTAGGTGTCGACGACGCGGCGGACTTCGGGATCGCTTCGCATGAGATTCCCTTGGACCGGCCCAATGGGCCACGATCACTCCTTGTTCTCGGCCACCACGACCAGCGACGTCGAAAAGTGGAAGCGGGGACCGGCCGGGATGAGTCGCTCCGGTAGATTCTGCGGAATGCCGACGAACCTTCCCGACTCATACACCAACACGTTCACGCGCCGGCCGACGTAATCCTTCTCCAACTCCGCGATCTGTTCCTGATCGAGGGACCGCGCCTCGCGGCCGGTTTTGAGGCGATATAGCTGAAAATGGCTGCTGGCCAGCCCCCCCGGCGCGGCTTCTCCGACTCCCAGGAATGGGCCGAACGGCATCACCGGCGGCGTCTTGAGAGCGGCGCCGTCGACCTTCTCGACGCGCAGCATGTAGTCGGGCAGCCCTTTCGCTCCGAAGGCTGCCCCGGCCACGACGACCGCCTCGACCTCGACCACCGTGCCGAGCGGAACTCCCAATTCGCCGGTCACCGTCAGTCGGTTCAAATCGCGTGCATGAATCGTCGGCGGTGCCTTGGCGGCGTCCTGCGCAGGAGCAACGGCATACGCGATGACGGCGATCAAGACACTGCTTGCTGCGATTGCGGAATTCATTTTGCGGCTCCGTGGATAGTGTACCGACCGGATGGGGCCCTCCCTGTTCCATCACCTCTCTCCATCACGAGCGATCTCCGCCGCGAGAACCGCGCGCAGTTCCGCCAGCTTCTTCGGCTGCGACGCCGCGAGGTTTTCTTTCTCGTGGGGATCCTTCGAGAGGTCGAATAGTTCCGGCGCGGGATCGTTGCCGCGTCGGCGTTCAAGTAGTTTCCACGAGCCCACGCGCACCGCGACCGCCGACCCGGTGTTCCAGTATTGCGTGCGATCGTCAAGTTGCTCGATTCGCTTGCCCACGAGCGCCGGCCAGACGTCTAAGCCGTCCAGCTTCCACGCGTCGTCGATCGTGACTCCCGCGAGTTGCGCGAACGTGGGCTGCCAATCGACGATGTTCAGCGGCTGCTCGACGACGCGCGGTTCGAGCTTGCCGGGCCAATTGACGAACGCCGGGACGCGGATGCCGCCTTCGGCCAGTTGCGTCTTCCATCCGCGGAGCGGCTTGTTGTTGCCCAGCGTGGTGTGCGGTTCGTAACGGCCTTCGTATTCGCGGGCGGACGCGCCGTAGCCGTTCTGCCCGCCGTTGTCGCTCGAAAACAGAATCACGGTGTTCTCGCGCTGACCGGTCTTTTCGAGCGTCTCGACGATCCTGCCGATGCCGTCATCCATGTGCGTGAGGCTCGCCGCGAAGATTTTCCGCCACTTGTCCTCGAACGTCTCGCCGTCGTACTTGGCGAGCCATTCTTCCGGTTCGTCGAGTGGATGATGCGGCACGCCGTAGGCGACGTAGAGAAAGAAGGGCTTGTCGTCCTTCGCCGCTTGCTCGACGACGCGGACCGCTTCGTTCGTGACGAGGTCGGTGTAGTGCCCCTCCTCGCGGAAGAGCTTGCCGTCGCGGTGCCAGGTCTGGTCGCCGTACTTGTAGCGATGCGTATAAGGGTCGATCTGCCCGTGGAGGTAGCCGTAGGCGGAATCGAACCCATAGGCGTTCGGCCCGACTTCCGGCCGCAATCCGAGATGCCACTTCCCGCTGATGGCGGTGAAGTAGCCGGCCTGCTTCAACGCGCGGGGAAGCGTGACGGTGTCGCGCGGCAATGCCTGCTCGCTGACGCCGGCGATCGGGGCATGAATATCGAACCGGCTCGCATACCGGCCGGTGAGCAACCCGGCCCGCGTCGGCGAACAGGTGGGATAGACGTAGTGCTGATCCAGCCGCACCCCCGCCTTCGCCAGCTTGTCGAGCTGCGGCGTCTTCACGTCGGAACCGTGATAGCCGATGTCCATCCAGCCCTGATCGTCGGAGAGAATGACGAGAATGTTGGGCTTCGCGACGGCGTCGGCGGCGAATGTCGAATCACTCGCCGCGATCGGTCCGACGACGGCGATCACGATGCCCCACAGGACGGATCGGATATTCAACACGGTGCACTCCCGGGAGAGGATGAATTCGAAGGATGGAGGATGGCGGATGGCGGATGGCGGATGGCCAGCGTCACGCTTGCGGTTTCGCGGCGATCATGCGCCGACGGACCGCTTACCATCATGCCGAATTCCCGACGAATCGCAACCGCACGACCTAGCGCATGAGAGAGCGATGTGCATCGCGCGCATCGTCGCGTCGAATGGATCGTCGATCCGTAGTACGAGCCTCTCGGGGGCCGAGGTGCGGCAAGGGTTGCCGCCGCGATCCGACTTCGCGAGAATTCAAACGCTCCCCATCGGCAACCTCAGGGAGGATCGGCGAATGGACCAAACCTGCTGGCGCATCTCGTGCGCTCTCCTGCTGTGCGGGCTGACGGTCGGCTGTCTCGTGAACGCGGCCCAGTCGCACGGCGATCCGGCCGCCAAGGCGACCGATTCGGCCCGATCCGCTTCGGAGCCATCGACTCCTCCCGCCGAAGACTCGATCGCGGCTGCGGCGCAGACCGAAGTCCCCGACGCCTGGCCCGGCTATCCCGACGTGCCTTACGTTCCGCTGGCCGAAAAGGTCGGCTGGATCGAGATCCCGCGACTCGAACAGAAACTGGAGGAACTGTCGTCGAAAGGAGAGATCCCCGCGGACGTGGGGAACGAGAAGGCGAAGGATGCTCCGGGAAAACCGGCTACCGGCGACTGGTTGATCGTGCGGTTCTCGGCCGAGCCGAAGACGATGAACCCGATCGTCGAGACCTCCGCGGTGCAGACCTACATCGGGGCGTACGTCAACGAGGCCTTGGTTCGCCGCGATCTCGAAACGCTCGAATGGGAGCCGCACATCGCCCGCGAATGGGTCGTCGAGGATTCGGTCAAGCTCGCTGCCGACTATCCCGGGCACGAGCGACGGGTGGCGCTCTCCGGACAGCCTCCGGGAAAGGGCATGGAAATCGAATTCCCCAAGCCCCCCGCGACTCCGCGAGAGGGGGAAAAGCCTCCCAGCCTCACCTTGGAGACGTTCGACGGTGAGGGACAGCGTTTGGGCGGCGTCTGGGTGGGCCTGTTCCCTATCGAGAAGTTGCCCGGCGCGCCGGTCACCGGCTATCACCACTGGAGCGACGAAGAAGGGAAACTCGTGGTGGAGGGGATCGTCCCCGGCCGGTACGAAGTCCGCGTGGGAGCGGAGATCTACGGCAAGGCGGAACGCGGCGAAGGCGGTTCGCTGACGGTGCGGGCCGAAGTTTCCGTCGGCCCCCTGGCGGAGCGGCTCGCGTCCGAAGGCAAGGAAGCTTTGGAACTGAAGGACGGTGAATGGTCCGACGTGCAGCACGGGACCGTCTACACGTACTTCCTGCGGGACGACGTGACCTGGTCGGACGGGATGCCGTTCACCAGTCGCGACGTCGAATTCGCGTACGCGGTGATCAACAACGAATTCGTGGACGGCGATTCGCTGCGGGTGTATTACTCCGATCTGGTGGAGTGCGCGGCGCTCGATCCGCACACCGTGCGGATGAAGTACCGGCAGCAATATTTCCTGGCGTTCGAGTTCACGATGGGATTGTCCGTTTACGCACCTCCCTGGCACGTCTTCGAAGCCGCTTTCCGCAGTCAGGGGAAGCAACTCACCTTGGACAAACTGACCGAGGGGGAGGAACGGGCGCGGAAGCAGGTCAGCGCCCGCGGGCAGACGTTCGGCAAGTACTTCAACACCGACGACGCCTACAACCGCAAGCCGATCGGCACCGGACCGTACACGCTCGAGAACTGGGTCGTCTCCGATCGGATCGAGCTGCGGCGGAACCCGAACTACTGGAACAAGGAGCGGCAGCCGTATCTCGACCGGCTGATTTTCAAGTTCATCCCCGACCCGATGACGGCGCTGCAGGCGCTGAAGTCGGGCGAACTCGACTTCTGCTACGGACTGACGGCGGAGCAGTTCTTCGACGATCTGGCCGGTCCGCCCGAATGGTTCAAGGATCGGTACGTGAAGGCGGCGTGGTACATTCCGGCCTTCGGCTACTCGGGCTGGAACATGCTCAAGCCGAAGTTTCAGGACCGCCGGGTGCGAATGGCGCTTTCACTGCTGTTCGACAAGCAGGAATATCTCGACACGAAGCTGCACGGAGCGGGGGTCGTCATCTCGGGGGGACAGTACTATTTCGGTCCGGCCTACGATCACACGGTCAAACCATTGGCCTACGATCCCCACACCGCCGCCGATCTGCTCGCCGAGGCGGGATGGGTCGACACCGACAACGACGGCGTGCTGGACAAGAACGGAGAGTCGTTCGTCTTCGAGATGATGATTCCGGCCGGCAACAAGGCGGTGGAGGACCGGCTGGCGGTGTACCAAAACAACCTCAAGCGGGCCGGGATCGTGATGAACATTCGCATGTACGAGTGGGCCTCGTTCATCGACAAGGTCAAGGATCGCGTGTTCGACGCGGTGACGCTGGGCTGGGCCACCTCGCTGGAGGCGGACCCGTTCCAAATCTGGCACAGTTCGGACGCGGGGCCGGGCAATCGGGGAAGCAATCACGTCTCCTTCTCGAATCCGCTGACGGACGAGTTGATCGAGAAACTCCGAGTCACTCTGGATGAAGAGGAGCGGCACCGCATCCACTGGTCGCTGCACCGCATTCTCGACCGCGAGCAGCCCTACATGTTCCTCTACACCGCCAAGGACTTCGGCGCTTACCATCACCGCTTCCGCGGAGTGAAGTGGTACCGCGTGCGGCCGGGGTTCGACTTCACCGAGTGGTACGTTCCCAAGGATCTGCAGGAACGAGGGAGGCCCGCCCGTTGATTCAGTACATCCTCCAGCGGCTCCTGCTGATGATCCCGACGATGGTCGGGATTCTCGTCATCTCCTTTCTGGTCATCAAGCTCGCGCCCGGCGACCCCGCCGCCCAGAAGTTCGGCGGCGTGGGCCAGGCCGCGGCCGGGCTCAGCGCCGACCGCGGGACCGAAGCCGCCGAGAAGCGCTTCCGCGAGAAATACCACCTCGACGACCCGCTCCCCGTCCAGTTCTTCCACTTCATGAAGCGGCTGGTCACGCTGGACCTGATTTATTTCCAACAGGAGCGGCCCATTGGGCCGGACCTGTGGAGCGCGATCCAGGTCACGGTGGTCATCAACGCGATCGTGTTCTTCCTGATCTATCTATTCGCGATCCCGCTGGGGATCTTCAGCGCGGCGTATCCGCACTCGGCGGCCGATCGCTTCACCACGCTCGCGCTGTTCGTGCTTTACAGCTTGCCGTCGTTCTGGGTGGCGGAGATGCTGCGGATGTGGCTGGGGGGGCAAGAAGGGTTGATCAGCTTCCCGATCATGGGGCTGCACAGCGCCGATGCCGAGTCGATGAGCACCGGCCGGTGGATCGTCGATTACCTGCACCACATCACTCTGCCGGTGATCTGCCTCACTTACGGCGGCTTGGCGTATCTCAGCCGGCAGATGCGGGTGGGGATGCTGGAGGTGATTCGCCAGGACTACATCCGCACCGCCGAAGCGAAAGGGGCGGGCAAGGCCCGCGTGATCCTCGTGCATGCCTTGCGGAACGGCCTGTTCCCCGTCATCACGCTGTTCGCCTCGCTGTTGCCCTTCCTGATCGGCGGAAGCGTGATCATCGAGACCATCTTCAACATCCCCGGCATGGGGCGGTTCGCATTCGATGGCGTGCTGCGGCGGGAATACGACGTGGTGATGGCCACGCTGTTGTTGTCGGCCGTGCTGACGCTCGTCGGCATTCTGGTTTCGGACATGTTGTACGTGCTGGTCAATCCGCAGGTGACCTACAAGACCCGGCGCTGAACTCGAGATGGAGTGGAACCGTTGGCCGATTCCCGATCCGGCCCCGATCCCGAAGACGCGGTCGCCGTTCCCGACGACGCGGTCGCCGTTCCCGACGACGCGCTGATGGCGGCTTTGCCGGAATCGCTTCCGGAAGGAAAGTCCGCTGCGCCGCAGGGGCAGTGGACGCTCATCTGGAGGGAGTTCCGCCGCCACCCGCGGGCGGTGATCTCGGCGGCGGTGATCTTCCTCCTCGTGGCGCTGAGCGTCTTCGCCCCGTTCGTCGCCAACGATAGGCCGATCGTGTATCGCGGCGTCGACCGCTTCGCCTACGCCGATGCGTGGCGGACCTTGCGGACGATCCTGGCCATCGCCGCCGCGCCGCAAGCGCCCTCCGCCGCTGCCGCGACCGACGCCGCGGAAAACTTCGATCATGCGGCGATCGCCCGTTCGCTCCTGCGGACGATGTCGCAAGCGGCGACCGACGACGACGCCCAGGCGTTGCGCGAATTCGGCGAGCGAATCGACGAACTGCTCCGCCGTCCGGCCGATGCGACCCGCGGCGCCGAGTTGAACGCGGCCCGCGACGAACTGTTGCGGATCTTCTCGATCGATGCGGTCGAGCTTCCCGTCGCCTGGCACTGGCCCGTCTTCGCTTCACTGCACTGGCTGGACGTATTCTTCATGGCGTTCGTATCGCTGGTGGCGACGTGGATCGGATGGCGGCGGATCGTGCGGGCGGTGGTGCCGGCGGAGCCGGCATCGCGGCAGACCGTCGCACAATGGTCGGTGCTGATCGGTCTGCCGCTCGTGGGCGCGGGGCTCTGGGCGGCAATCGTGCCTTCACGGGTCGATCGAACCGACTATTACGCCGGGGTCTCGCTGGCCGGGGCCCGCATCGCCGCGGAATCGCCCGTCGCGTACGACTGGGTGCTGTGGCCGCCGGTCCCCTACGGCTACGAGCGATACGACCTGGATGCACTCTACGCCCCGTCCGCCTTCTGGAGGACGGCCGCGACGGAAGACGCACCGCAAGACGGCGCGGCGGAAGAGTCGGGACGCCGCGAATCCAGCGCGAAGGAGCACGCGCAGCTCGGCGGAGCGGCCCACCGCATCCACTGGCTGGGGACCGACAGCATCGGCCGCGACGTCCTGGCCCGCATGATCTGGGGCGGCCGCGTGAGCCTCGCCGTCGGCGTCGTCGCCGTTTCGATCTATGTGATGATCGGCGTCATCGTCGGGGCGATCGCCGGCTACTTCCGCGGCTGGTCCGACATCCTCATCTCGCGGGCCATCGAGATCGTGATCGTGTTTCCCAGCTTCTTCCTGATTCTGGCCATCGTCGCCTTCATCGGACCGAGCATCTTCAACATCATGATCGTCATCGGCCTGACCGGCTGGACCGGCATCGCCCGGCTCATCCGCAGCGAGTTCCTGCGGCTGGGAGAGCAGGAGTTCGTCGTCGCCGGTAAGGCGCTCGGCTATTCTCCCGCGCGGATCATCTTCCGGCACGTGCTGCCGAACGCGATCGCCCCGGTCCTGGTGGCGGCGACGTTCGGCGTGGCGGGGGCGATCCTCACGGAAAGCGCTTTGTCGTTTCTAGGGTTCGGAATCACGGTTCCGCAGCCTTCCTGGGGGGGAATCCTTTCCGCCGGCCGCGACGCGATGATGCGCGCCCCCTGGCTGATCTACTTCCCCGGCTTCGCGATCTTCGTCACGATCACCGCGTACAACCTCGTGGGCGAGGCGCTCCGCGACGCCGCCGATCCGAAGCTCCGCGGGCAGCATGTGCGGTGAGAATCGGTCCGGGATTCGCTTTTCGACGCAAAGTCGCAAAGAACGCAAAGGACCGCAAAGAAGAAATCAAGCGAGCCTCCCGCGTCAGCGGGGGGAGCCTTTGCGTCAGAAACGAGGAACCGTCCAGATGGCCATTGCCACACCCGCTCCGCCGCTCATCGAAGTCGAGGGGCTGAAGACGTATTTTCACACCGACGACGGCGTCGTGCGGGCCGTGGATGATGTGGGGTTTTCGATCGCGCCGGGGCATACGCTGGGGCTGGTCGGGGAGTCCGGGTCGGGGAAGTCGGTCACTTCACTCACGATCATGCGGCTGCTGCCCGAGTTCTCCGCGCGGATCGAAGCGGGGCGGATTTCGTTTCTCGGCAAAGACATCGTCAAGCTCCCCCGCCGCGAAATGGAGCACCTTCGCGGGGACGAGATCAGCATGATCTTTCAGGAGCCGGGAACGTCGCTCAACCCCGTGTATCGCGTCGGGGCGCAGGTGATGGAGGCGATCCGCCTGCACCAGGACGTTTCCAAGGACGAGGCCCGGAAACGGACGATCGAGTTGTTCCACGAGGTCGGCATCCCCGATCCCGAGGTTCGCATCCGCAGCTATCCGCACGAAATGTCCGGCGGACAGAAGCAGCGGGTGATGATCGCGATGGCCTTGTCGTGCAATCCGAAGCTGCTCATCGCCGACGAGCCGACCACCGCCCTCGACGTGACGATCCAGGCGCAGATTCTCGATCTGATCCGCCGGCTGCGCGACGAGCGGAACATGGCGATCCTGTTCATCACGCACGATCTGGGGGTGATCGCCGAGATCGCCGACGACGTCGCGGTGATGTTCCGCGGGAAGATCGTCGAATACGCGCCGGTGCTCGACGTGTTCAAGAATCCGCGGCATCCCTACACGAAGGGGCTGCTCGCCTGTCGCCCGCGGCTCGAAACGCCGTATCGCCGGCTGCCGACGGTGAGCGACTTCATGGAAGTGCGCCAGCCGAAAGGCATCCCGCAAGGAAGCGACCCGGACGCTCGCAGCGTCCGGGTCGCTGCGACGCTGGAAATCGTCGAAAAGAAGATGGACGAGGCGCGGCTGAAGAAGCTCACCACGCAGGGCCGCGGGCGGATGCTGCATCCGAAAAGCAGCCTGAAGGCGATGGGGCATCCGTGGGAAGAAGGGCATCACCCCCCCGGGACGACGACCGTCGCCGAAGGCGCCACGCCGATTCTCGCCGTCGAGAATCTCAAGGTGCATTTTCCGATTCGCGCCGGCGTGTTCTCTCGCGTGAAGGACTACGTGCGGGCGGTCGACGGCATCCGCTTCGAGGTCTATCCGGGGCAGACGCTGGGCCTCGTGGGCGAATCGGGCTGCGGAAAGACGACGACCGGCCGCGCGATCCTGCGGTTGATCCCGCTCACCGACGGCGTCGTGCGGTTCGAAGGGGCGGACTTCTCGGCGATGCGCGGAACGGCGCTCCGCGAGTTCCGCCGCCGCATTCAGATCATCTTTCAGGATCCCTACGGCTCGCTCAATCCGCGGATGACGGTCGAGTCGATGCTCACCGAGCCGATGGCGGTACACCGCCTGGGGAAATCGCGCCGCGATCGCCGCGACCGTGCGGCGAAAGTGCTCGAGGAAGTGGGCTTGGAGCCGGGGCATCTGTCGCGGTATCCGCACGAGTTCTCCGGCGGGCAGCGGCAGCGGATCTGCGTGGCTCGCGCGCTCTCGGTCGAGCCGGACTTCATCATCTGCGACGAATCGGTCTCGGCGCTCGACGTTTCGGTCCAGGCGCAGGTGCTGAACCTGCTGAAGGATCTTCAGGAAGAGCGGAAGCTGACCTACATCTTCATCAGCCACGACCTGAGCGTGGTGAAGTTCATGTCCGACATGATGGCCGTCATGAACGAGGGAAAGATCGTCGAGTTCGGCCCGTCGGAAAACATCTACGCGAACCCCCGCGAGGACTACACCCGGCGGCTGATCGACGCGATCCCCGTCGGCACGATCGAAGACATCGAACGCCGCCAGGCGGAGCGGCGGGCGCGGCGGGAGCGGAAGAGCGAGGATCGAGGATCGAGGGTCGAGGGTCGAGGGTAGACGTGGGCCGCGCAAAATGCGTGGCGGTGGGTGCTCGCGGTTGATCCTGTTTTCGTTCCTGCCGACGCGCGGCATTGCCATCGACGTGCGGACGAATTCCGATCACGAACGATTGTAGTTCCAAGTTCCAAGTTCCGATATGTCGGCGAAATCTCCGGCAAGTGCGTGCCGAGATGGAACTCG
>JBBDNT010000258.1:4533-13583 GCA_040877445.1 Planctomycetaceae bacterium | reverse complement strand
CGAAACCCAGGGTGCGCCCGCTGCGCGGCCGACCCTGGGCTGTGTTGTTCAACCCCTTCGGGGTATTCGGATTGCATCAAGAGTCATCCGAATCGACGAACTTGGAACGACTGAATGACGGAAAAATTGATGACGAATATTGATCTGGAAGAACGAGGGCTGCAGCATGTTCGGTCCGGCGTCGGCCCTCTCGTCTTTGCAGTGCAATCGTTTCACTTTCGTCTTTCCTGCGAAAATTTCTCGGCCTCCGAATGTCGGATGATCTCACGCAGAGCCGCAGAGGCGCAGAGATTTCCTGTCGAGTCTCTGCGTCTCTGCGGCTCTGCGGCTCTGCGTGAAAACCGCTTCGTCCTTCCTTCGCGTCTTCGCGCGAGCCTTTGGTTGCGGCATGGCCGCGCTGGGCTCTTGGCGTTCTTCGGTTCGATTCATGCCCGAACGGAAGCACGCAAAGGGGTCAGCTCGGCGAAGCCGCAACCAAACGGTCGATGGGAGACAGAAAAATGAGGGGCAGAAAAATGTCGAGATGCCGGCGCGCGAGTCGGTATCGGTGATGGAAAACTGATCGGGAGCTTCGTAGAACGGACTGCCCAGTCCGTCCTGCGAAGGTCGGCGGTCCGATTCGGCGGCTCGTTCAGAGACCTCGGGGCCAAGGCAGATCTGCCTCGTCGTCATTTTTCTGCCCCGCATCTTTCTGCCCGCCGAGTCCCGTCGCGGCGGGAAATTCGCGCAGGAATGACGAAAGTGGAACGATTGCACTGCGAAACGGCCGGATTGATAGCAGATGCGACGAATCGCCGATAGATCGGCGGTCGCGCGTTGACCGCGGTCTCCGCGTGGTCGATAATCCAGGGGTCTCGAATTTCGCCGGTCTCCGGGACGAATCCGATGCGCCGCAATCTCCCAGTCGGCTTGCTGCTCTGCTCGATCGCCCTCGCGTTCGCCGGCTCGACCGCGTTCGCCGATCACAAGGCGACGATCCGTTACCCGCGCGTCTACGGTTGGACCGGCACTCCCTACGGACCGACGCAGGCGCACTACCAGTACGAGCGGCAGTACGGCCGACCGTGGCACGGCTACGGCGGGAACTCGGTCACCATCTCGGTCGGACGCGGCGGCCTCGGCGGACAACTCGGCCATTTCGGTCACGCGCAGTCGTATCTCGTCGGACACCCCGCATTCTCCACGATCGGCGGATTCGGCTACGGATACGGCCACTACGCGGGGGGAATTCAGCCCATCGTTCCGTACTACGGCTACGGGAATGTCGGTTACGGGACCAGCTTGATCTATCCCGGACAGGTGAACTTCGCGTACTCCGCCCCGGTCTACGGCTACCTGCCCCCCGCGCCGATGTATCTTCCGGGGCAACCGGTGTTCGTCGGCCAAAGCCCTTTCGACAACAGCGTGATGCGGAACGCGCTGGTCGAAGAGCAGCAACGCTGGCATCAACCGCTGGTCCTCGATCCCGTTCCATCGTCGCCCCGGCCGGTCATGCAGCCTTCCACGCCGGAAGCGCAGATTCGCGCCTTGCGGTTGCAGGCGAATGGGGACACGTGGTTCCGCCAGCAGAATCTCGCACAGGCCCGGGCAAATTATCAACGGGCGATCGATACGGCTCGCGATCTGCCCGATCCCCGCTTCCGCATGGCGTTCACGCTCGTGGCCCTCAACCGGCATGCCGAAGCGGTCGCCGAGATCCGCAAAGCGCTCGAAATCGACCCCGCCTGGCCGACCAAGAGCTTCAGCCTCACCGACATGTACTCGGCGGACAACCATGTCGCGAAGGTCTCGGCCATCCACCGCGTGACGACTTGGGCCAAGCAGGACATTCGCGATCCCGATCGCCTGTTTCTCCTCGGCGTGATGCTGCACTGCGACGGCGATCGCGCCCGCGCGGCGGAGTTCTTCGAAACGGCGTATCGGCTGCGCGGCGGCGGCGAACACCTTGCCGCATTCCTCGCGTCGTACGCCGCTCCCGCGGCCGACGGGACGCCGGTCGCCGTCGATCCGGCCGCGGCCCGGGCGGCGCAGCAACCCGCGACGCCGCAGCCGCTCCCCGTGTTGCCGGCGCCGGTTCCGGCGCCCGAGACCGAGCTGGTGATTCCGCCGTTGCCCGCGCCGGCCGATCCGCGACCCGGCGCGGCGCCGCCGAACGATCGACTCGACATCGTTCCACCGAGTCCGTCGAACCCGTTCCGTCCGCCGGCGGAACCCGCGGAACCCGCGGTTCCCGCTCTCCCCTTCCCGGAACCGTAGCATGAGCGGCCCGCGCGCGTTGATTTCGCTGTGCACCTACGACGAGCGCGAGAACCTGGCGCAGATCGTGCCGGAGATTCGCGCCGTCGCACCCGAGGCGGACATCCTCGTCGTCGACGACGGCTCTCCCGACGGCACCGGCCGACTCGCCGACGAGTTCGCCGCGAGCGATCCCCATGTCCGCGTCCTGCACCGCGAGGGCAAACTCGGGCTGGGTTCGGCGATCGTCGCCGCCTTCCGCTACGCGATCGAACACGGCTACGACTACTCGCTCAACCTCGACGCCGACTTCAGCCACCCCCCGCGCTACATTCCCGACCTGCTCGCCGCGATGGACGACGCCGACGTGGCGATCGGCTCGCGGTACGTGCCCGGCGGGAAGATCGAAGGCTGGGGGCCGAAGCGGCACTTCATGAGCCGCGGCGTCAACCTGTATGCCCGCCTATTGCTCGGCTTGCCCACGCGCGACAACAGCGGCAGTTACCGCTGCTACCGCGTGGCGATGCTCGAACGGCTCGACTTCGACCGCATCCGCGCGCAGGGCTACGCCTTCATGGAGGAGATCCTCAGCCGATTGAAGCGCGTCGGCTGCCGATTCGTGGAAGTCCCCATCACCTTCGAGGAGCGCCGCCACGGCTCGTCGAAGATCGACTGGCGCGAAGCGATGCAGGCGCTGTGGGTGATTTTCCGATTGGGAATCGAGAACGCCACGCGGCGGGACGACACGCCGGCGGTTTCGCGGCTCGATTCCGACCGGCCGTGATCCGCGCCATCTCGAATCCACGACCCCCCGCCGGCGCCCACACGCTTGCGGTTTCGCGGCCCGACGACGACCGGCCCATGTCCCTTCCCACCCGATCGCTGATCGTCATCCTCTCCGCCGGCCTGGGCGTGCTGCTTTCCGTCTGCCTGGTGCTCGGCGTCGCGTTTCCGTGGATTCAGCAGTCGCGCGAAGCGGCCCGGCTGGATCAATCGAAGATTCACCTGCGCGACCAAGCCTTCGCCGCCCACGCCTTTCATGACAGATGGCGGCATCTTCCGCCGCTACGGCTCGACGAACGCTCCGGTCCCCGGCATGCCTGGCAGACCGATCTGCTGCCCTTCATCGATCGCGAAGCCCTGCACGCGGCAATCGATTTCACCCAGTCCTGGGACGCGGCCGTCAATCGCGATCCGTTCGCCACGCGCATTCCCCTGTATCTGCATCCGGGAATGGAACTCACGACCGACGACGCCGGCTACGCCCTCACCCATTACGCGGGAAACATCCAGGTGATGCGGCCGGACGGCGGCCTGACGCTCGTCGACATCACCGACGACGACCCCACCCAGGGCGAGCGCGGCAAGTCGTACACGCTGCTCGTCGGTGAAATCGTCGCGGGGTCGAACGCATGGGGATATCCCGAAAACCTCCGCGACCCCGCGCTCGGACTGAACCGGGACGCGACCACGTTCGGATCGTACTCGCCGCGCGGCGTGCAGTTCGCGCTGGTGGACGGTCGGGTGGAACTCTTCGACCCGCACACCGACCCGCACGTCCTCCGCGCGTTGGCCGACCCGATCGACGGCGCCACGAACGAGGATCCCGCGAACGATCCGCCTCAAGTCGGCCCGTAAAGAGTTCATCCACCATTGGTGCGGGGCACTGAGATTCGGTCGACATCCCCGGCCAGGGGGAATCCCCGGTTTTTCCCGCGGGGGCGTTGCCGCTTGAATCGCGGGTCGCCGCGCCTACGATGGGACAGTTGGATCCGTTCGAGACCGACTTCCGACACGAACCAACCGAAAGACACATCATGGCCAGCCGTGAATTGCTCGACGGACTGAACGAAGCGCTCAATCGCGAGGTGAGCACTTTTCTGCGATACATCTTGCAGGGGGCGATGATCAAGGGGCACGAATGGGCGCCCGCCCGCGAGTTGTATCTTTTGGAAGTGGCCGATGAAGTCGGGCATGCCCAGTACCTCGCCAACAAGATCGTGATGCTGGGTGGGACGCCGAAGCTCGCTCCCGACCTCACCCCGCCTCCCGCCGATGTCCGCCAGATGCTCGAGCACGACATGGAGCAGGAGCGGGTCGACGTCCGCAACTACGTCCGGCTGGCCGAACTGGCGGACAAGGAAGGGCACGCCGAACTCAAGATCACCATGGAGAACCAAGCCGCCGACGAAGCCCGCCACGGCGAGGAGATGGAGCGGTTGCTGGGCTGATCGCCGAGCGGGCCGCGCTGACGGAGGTCGAGGGACGGACTGCCAGTCCGTCCGAAGCACGTCGGCCCGCCCACGGGAACTTCGACCGCAAGTTCGGAAGCGGGCGGGCACGACGGAATGAAATTCCGTCCTACCCGCCCATCGGTCACCCACAAGATCGAACTTGAAGGCACTCTACGCGCCGCGGCGCGTGTCACCCACCGTTTCGAGAGCCGGGCGGCAGCGTCGGGAGAGGGGGAAGTCGTTCCGCATCCCCATCCCCAGCGACTCCTGCTTCTCGTCGACCCGGGCCGCGATCGCCGCCAGGTCGAACTCCGGCCACTTGTCCTGCAGCAGCAGCAAATGCTCGAGTCCCTGGTAGTGCTGGCGGAGTTGGTCCGGAATCAACGCCGAGACCGCGACCGCCGCGGCGGCCGAGCGGCCCAGCACCGGATCGGCCAGCAGCTTCAAGCCCCGGTGATGATGCAGCACGCAGCACACCAGTTCGTCCGGCAGCTTCCAGCGATGTGCGAGGCACGCGCCCGCGAGCGCGTGGTCCCAGCCGAATTTCGCCAGTTCGTAGTCGGTGATGACCTTCGCTTGCGCCGCCCGATTTTCCACGAACGCGAGGTAGGAGTCGAACAGGTCGTTGGTGATGACCGGCAGCAGGTAGTCTTGCAGCAGCGCGCCGGCGAACGCGATTTCCAGATCATCCACGCGCAGCAATTGGGCGACTTCCTTCGCGAACAGCGCCTTCTGCAGGCTCGCGTTCCAGAAACTGCCCTGGTTGATGAGCCGCGACTTCCGCGAGCGCACCGCCGCCTGCATCCCGGTGGTGACGACGAACGTGCGAGCCCGCTTGTTCCCCAATAGGGTGAGCGCCTGCTGGACCGTGGTCGCGCGATGCCGGAGCGCGATCGCCGTCGAGTTCACGAACTTCAGCAGCTCGACCGTCAGGCCGGTGTCGGTCTCGATGATCCGCGCCAGTTCCTTCAGCGGCGTCGCCGGATCCTCCGACTTCTGCAAGTAGGTGGTGACGGCGTGCGGCAGCGCGGGAAGCTGCAACGTGGGGGGCAGCGCCGCGATCGTGAACTGGCCCAGCGCCTGCTCTCGAACGCTCCGCCAGTCGATTGCGGTCGTTGCGATCATCGTTCCTGTACGGCCTCCCTGCGTCTCCACGGATCGAGGGGTTGATCGGGCGCGGCGCGGAAGCACACCACCGAGCCGCACTCAATCCTAGATCGCACTGGACCGCCATGCAGGCGAAACCCATTCGCGTCACCCGATCCGTGTCGCCGAGGTCCGGTCCTGCCGAATACGACGCTTCAGCCCAGCGGCATCGGTTCCGGCTGAAGGACGAAGGGGAACACGCGGACCGGCTGGCCCGGCTCCAACTTCTGCTTGTAGGTCAACTGCGCCGCCCGGTCGGCCGCGAACTGCAGGTGCGTGAACTCCAGACCGCAGAAGCGGTCGGTTCCCACCTCGGCGGCGACGTCGGCGAACACCTCGCCGGCCGAGGCCGCGTGCCGACGCACGCCGTGGATGCTGCTCTCGCGGACCTTCACTCCGGCGGCGGCGATCTTCACCAGCCCCTTCAGGAACCGCCCCGCCGGGCTGTCCTGCACCGAGGCCTTCCACAGCCGGTCCCACTCGTCGTTCGCTTCCCAGTAGTAGCCGTGGTTGAAATAGTCCAACCCCAGCAGGTAGTGCCGGTTGTAGGCCCACTGCTCGGCGACCAGCGGTTTCATCGACCGGTTCCGCTTGCCGTAACTATGCCCCCGCGGATCGCGAAACGGGTGCGGCATCTCCGTTCCGGCGACGAAGGTGTACGTGGGCAGGTCGGCCGTCGGCAACAGCCGCGGGACTTCGGTTTCAAGGTCGTACATTCCTGAAGAACTCCTTCTACTGCTGGTTCTCTATTGGTTCCGCTGCGGGGAATTCGGAGGCGTTCCGACACCGCGGAGCGACGGTTGCCGACTCCGGACGGATGCTCTCCAAGAACCGCCAGGGCGGGTGGGGAGCGGTCGAATCGAGAGGACACACGACGAAATCGCATCGCGGAATCGGCCCGATGGAATTCGCGCCCCCCAGCTTACCGATTGATGGTCCCGACGCGAGACCCGTTTCCCGGAATTACGGCGGAATTTTCGAAAATTTCGAAAAGCCCCCGTTCCCTCGATTATTCGCCACCCGGCCGATGTGGACAAGGGGGCATGGCCACTCGACGGGCGTGCGATGCACTTCGCGCTGAACGACCCTGCGCGCCGCGTGAATCTCGCCACTCCCAGACGGAGTTCGGGCGAAGTCCCCCTCTCCCCTTTTGGGGGGTCTTTAGACCGGAGACAAGGGTAACGCTCGTTCGGAGACATGGGTCACAGGTTGATGTTTCAGTCCCCCGACACTACTCTTCCCTCGACTCGTTGCCCGCCACCGCGGACGTCGGCGAGTAGCCACTACGCTTCACGCTCAAGGCGTGGCGTTTGCTCTGGCTCGCTTCCCGCAAGTCCACGCTTCCCAGGCAATGCTCGCAGTAATGCACGGTGTAGACCCCCTCCTCCGCCGTCGCACGCAGGCCGACGGGCTCGCCGCGGAACGCCTTCCCGATCCGAACCAGACGGCCGTGGAGCGAAATGTCCCCGTGATCCCTCTGAACCTTTCGCACCATCATTCCCGGTCCATACTCCACCGGTCCCAACACCTCCGGAAAGCTCCGGCCGCTCACCCGGAAACGGCTCGCCGGAACCGCCAGCCCCAACGCCTCATGAGGACGCTCCCGGTTGTAGACCTCCCACCACGGATCGAACGCCACCTGGCAATCCGATACGTCGCGGAAGCTCCGCTCCCGCAGCAACTCCGCCTTCAGCGTCCGGTGGAAACGCTCCTCCTTCCCCTGCGTCTGCGGATGATACGCCCGACCGTGAGTCACGCCCACGCCCACGCGCAGCAGCCACACCGTCAACTGCGTCCACGGCTGATCCGCCGCATCGCCCCACGGCGAGCCGTTGTCCATCAGCATCCGACGAGGCATCCCGTATCGGCGGAACAACGCCGTCGACTCCCCCGCAACGACACCACCAGCTCCGCCAGCTCCGCCGACGTCTCCCGCGGCGAACTCCGCGGACGACGAGAGCGGTCCGACAGACCCGCCTCCCCCGTCGCACGATACCGCGCGATCCACTTGTAACCCGTCTTCGCGCTGATCCCGAACCGCCGGCACGACGCGCGCACGTTCGCACCCTCCGCCATCGCCAGACTCACGAACTCCAATCGAAACGACATCAGTGAACGCTCTTCCCAAGACATGCTGTCTCCCCTCCAAATGGAAGCGAAACAGCAACCCCGAATGTGTTACCCATGTCTCCGAACGAGCGTTACCCTTGTCTCCGGTTTATACACCCCCAAAAGGGGAGAGGGGGACTCCCGCGCGCACTCCTCATGGAAATGGCGAGCTTCAGCGGGCGAGCAGAATCATCGACTCAAAGTGCGGAACCGGCCGCGACCACAGCCGATTTCGATTGAAGTAAACGCACGGTTACCGCCGATAATCGGGATTGCGCGGATCGTGCCGACGATCGCGGCGGGGCTTCGTAGGGCGAACTTCAGTTCGCCGTGAGAAGCGAGAGACGTCGACTTGGCAAGCCGCTGAATCTCGCTGATCATCACCGAAATCATTTTCGAAATCGCGGCTGCTCCTCTCGACCGGCGGGCACGACGAACTGAAGTTCGTCCTACCCGCCCCGCTGGTCGACCCACAAGATCGAACCCGACGATATCGCATGGGACCGTGCGAATCATGCCATGCCGGCTGTTGCCGCTCGTTCGCGGTGCCGCTCACCGGGGCGGACGTCCTGCGGATCGAGCGGGATTTCGGCCTCACGTTCTGGGACTTCGCCTGCCGCTGGGCGGATGACGACGGCCGCATCGCCCGGCGGTTCGCGCCGCAGTTCCACTTCCGCGACGAGCCGCGCACGCCGTTCGTGATCTGCCTGCTGCATCACGCGAGCCGGAATTTCCCGGCGACGACGCGGTGCCGGTTTCTGGTGGAATGCCCGCCCGACGCGGAGCATCCTCGGGGACAGGCGCGATGCGGAATCCATTCCAGCCGCCCGTCCGCCTGCCGGGCGTTTCCGGCGAAGTTCGACGACAGCGGCCTCGTCGTCCTGCAGGAACTTCCCGCCAGCGACCGCGACGAATCGACCCCCGTCTACGACCTCTGCCCGCGACCCTGGACGCCGGCCGACGTCGATCCGCTCGACATGGCCGCGGACCTCGCGACGGCGAACTACGAAATGGCGTTCTTCCACCAACTCGCCGGCCTCTGGAACCGCTCGCCGGGCGACTGGGAAACGTTCCCGGCCTTCCTGCGGCTGGTCTACTCCCGTCGCGTGATCGCCGCTCCACCCGCCGCCCGGCGCGACGTTGCGGAAGTTCCGGAAGAAGACGACGCCCCGGTGATCCTCCCGCTGACGACGGCGGGCCGCCAAATCGGCAACCGCGCCGCGTGACGCATTGTTCGTGGTCGGCCGTCGCCTACTCCGAGGTTCCGAGGCCGTTGCGACGAAGGAGCGGAGCGTGAATCCTCTTGTCGTTTCGCGCCCCGGGGCG